>JACRCK010000199.1 GCA_016219065.1 Deltaproteobacteria bacterium | reverse complement strand
CCGCAGCGGGCTGGCACTGATCACCGCTTCCGCCCATTGCCGGACCTTGGCGGAAAAAGAGGGATCGATGGTACCTTGTGGGAAAAGATCGATGAGCATTGGCAGCTATCTCCGGGAATCTGGTACTAAATCGCCCCGCGCTGGGGAGCACCCGCGAAGCATGAAAACGCCTAGAGGATAAGCCCCAAGTTTAGACCGACTCGGTCTGGCAGACCGAGTCGGTCTGAGCCCCTGTGAGCTTGGTAAGCTTCCCCGCTGATGATAAAATCCCTAACCAAAAAAATTTGAAATTCTTTTGGTTGGAAAAAACCTCTGAACAAGAACCCAAGGGAACGTAGTTTTTTGTTTGTCTGGTAAAGCGGCCCGAGTTTTAAGCAGACCAGGCCAACGGGCATTTTTAATTTAAAGATATTCCCCCGGCATTTCGTGAAACGCTTCTTCAGGCGGCGGAGTAAGAAGCCGGATAAGCTTCTTTTCTCTTCCAGTCCTTTTGGCCAACTCAAAGGTCTTAATCTTTTCGTCTTCGGTCATGAGGCCCATAAGACCCACGATATCATGCGCGTCCTTATACCCGGATGCCTGGAGTTTCATGGCTACTAGGTAAGGTTTACTCAAGACCGGTATAGGCACATCTTTCTTGGTCTCGCCCTGCTGCAGTCCTTCCAACTCCCATTTATAGCGGACAATCAAGAGATCGATTCTTAAAATCTCTTTCCGGGTATCAGTGATCCGAATGAGATCGTGCTTAAAAGAGTCATCGGGAATTTTGCTGCCCTCCCTCAACTGCACTTCATATCGCCCGGGAAGATTTTTTTTGAGAAGGCTGAAGAAGGAGGTGGTATCAGAGACTGTTTTAACATCGAAGTAAACGCAGAAATCGAGGTCGAGGGTCGTTCGCTCCACCCCGTGGAAGATCACGGCGTACCCTCCTGTAAGGGCGAGATCGATCTTAACGGGAAGAGCGTTCGTAATGTCGAGGATTATTTTTAAGGTATCGTGTATAGACATCATATTCAGAGACCCCTTCTGCTTTGGAAATGAGCGCAAAAATCTGCATGAGGATATCGTGCATGGTCTCCATTCTTTCCAAGGGAGATAACTTAAGGAACTCTTCCTGCTCTTCGGCCTTGGCTATGTCCATCACCGATTTCATGGCGATAATTTATCAAATACCGCAAGGGTTTACAAGATTATAGTGGGCAGCGCTGGGGGCTACTCATCCCGTAAATCAATTTTTCACCTTCCGCTTCAGCAGGCCGGCCGCGATGAGCAGGGGGTCCCAGACCGGGCTGAAGGGCGGGGCGTAGGCCAGGTCCAGCCGGGAGATCTCCTCCAGGGTCATGTTGTTGTGCAGGGCCACGGCCAGGGTGTTGATCTTCCGGGCTTCTCCGTCCCGGCCGATCCAGTTGCCGCCCAGGAGCCGTCCGGTGGCCTGATCGGCCACGATTTTCAGCAGGGAATATTGGGCGCCCGGATAGATGCCCACCCGGGATTTGGCTTCCACGACCTGGCTGACGGCGGTAAAGCCCAGCCTTTTGGCCGCGTCCTCGGTGATCCCGGCCATGCCGATCTCCACGTTGAAGACCTTGCTGGAGGCGGCCCCCACGATGCCGTAAAAGCGGGAATCCCCACCGGCGGCGTTTTCCCCGGCCACCCGGCCCTCCTTGTTGGCCGTGTCGCCCAGGGGGGAGATGACCGGCCTCCCGGTCACCCGGTGGAATTTCTCGCAGCAGTCGCCCGCAGCATAGATCAAGGGATCGCCGGTCTGCATCCGGTCATTGACCTGAATCCCGCCGGCCGGGCCGATGGCCAGGCCGGCCTCGCGGGCCAGTTCGATATGGGGCTCCACCCCGACGCCGACGAAAAAAAGGTCGGCCGCGAAATCGCCTTGATTGGTGGCGATCTTTACGGCCCTGCGGCCTTCGGTCTCAAAGGCCCGGGGCAGCACCCCACCCTTGAAGGCCACTCCGTGGGCTTGCAGTTCGTCCACGATCAGCGGCCCCAATTCCGGCTCCAGGCCGCTATAGGGGGCCTCGCCGCGGTAGAGGAGCGTGGTTTCGACTTTCCGTTCCCGCAGGGCTTCGGCCACTTCCAGGGAAATATAACCGGCCCCGACGATGACCGCTTTACGGGGACGGCGCTCGTCGATGAAGCGGCGCATCCGTATCCCGTCGGCCATTCCTTTCAACATGAAAATGTTATCCCGGTCCTCGCCAGGTAGGCCCAGTTTCCGGGAGCGGGCGCCGGTGGCGATAATCAGACGATCATAGGGGAGGTCGGTCTCCTTCCCGGAAGTTCGATCCAGCACCCGGACCCGGGCCCGATTCCGGTCGACGGCCAGGGCCTGGTGATTCAAGCGGACGTCGATCTGCTGCCGGGACCGGAATTCCTCCGGGGTCCGGGCGATCAGCTCCTGGTGGTCTTTGATTACATCACCGATGTAATAAGCCAGCTCTCAGGCCCCGACGGAAACGAAATCCCCCTGTTCGAGCATGGTGACGTTTGCCTCGGGCGCCTTCCGGCGGGCGCTGCTGGCCGCGGTCGGCCCGGCCGCCGAACCGCCGATAATCAGGATTTCCAGCTTTTTGGCCATTGTCTAGATCCTCCTTTTCACCGAATTCCGAATTTGGGTCATTTGAATTTGTTTCGGATTTCGTGCTTCGAATTTCGGATTTAACTTGGTCATGCTCGGGTAGTCAGCTTATCAAGAGTATGTGAATATCCATCACATTGGTCCCCGTGGGCCCGGTGATCAGCAAGCCCCCGGCTTCCTGGAAAAAATGATAGGAGTCGTTTGCCGCCAGGTATCTTTCCGGGGAAAGCCCTTTTTTCAAGGCCCGGGCGCAGGTCCGGCCGTCGGCCCAGGCCCCGGCGGCGTCGGTGGGGCCGTCGGTCCCGTCGGTGCCGGCGCTTAAAAACACCGTCCCGGGCAGCCCTTTGATTTCCAGGGCCACGGCCAGGGCCAATTCCGTATTCCGGCCGCCCAGTCCTCGGCCCTTTAGTGTGACCGTCGGCTCCCCGCCGGCCAGCAGGCAAACCGGCGGCCGGACCGGGTGGCCGGACTGATGGATTTCCCGGGCGACCGCTCCATAGAATTTGGCCAATGTCCGGGCTTCTCCTTCGATTTGGGAAGTCAGCAGGAGGGGTTTGAAACCCAGAGATTTCGCCCGGGCGGTTGCGGCCGTCAACGCCTGCCGGTTGTTGATCAGGATGAGGTTGGTCACCCGTTGGAAAAGGGGGGCCCCAGGTTTGGGGGTTTCTTCGACGGTCTGGGCCAATCCTTTTTTCAACCGGTTTATGACGGCCGCCGGCGTTTTCGGGATCAAACGGTATTTTTCGAGCACCGCCCAGGCTTCCCGGAAAGTGGAAGGGTCGGGTACGAAAGGACCGGACCCGATGCTATCCAAACGGTCGCCGACCACGTCGGAAACGATCAGGTTGATCACCGTGGCCGGCCAGGCCGCCTGGGCCAGCCGGCCGCCCTTGCTCAGGGAGATATGCTTGCGCACTGTGTTGATTTCGTGGATCGAGGCCCCTGAACGGAGCAGCAGGCCGGTTAATTGCTGCTTGTTTTTCAGCGAAACCGGCGGGGCCGGGGCGGGTAAAAGGGCCGAGCAGCCGCCCGAGGTGAGAAAAATGATCAGGTCCCCTTCCCCGGCCTGTTCTAATAGGGAGATCATCTCCCCGGCCCCCTGCAGACCGGCCCGGTCCGGCACCGGATGTCCGGCTTCAACCACCCGGATGTTCCGCAGTTTCCGGCCGTGACCGTATTTGGTGACGACCAGCCCCTGCCGGATCCGGTGGCCCAGGATTTTTTAACAGGCGGCCGCCATGGTGACGGAGGCCTTGCCCGCTCCCAACACCTCGATCCGGTTAAACCTCCGGAGGTCCACTTTTTCCGTTCGAGTCGGGTCTCCGGTCTTGACCGTCAGCGTTTCCTTTTTCAATTGAAGGCTTTCGAAAAGGGTTCTCTCCGGGTCCACTTTCTTCAAAGCGGATTCGAAAATGGAAAAAATCGTGGCTGACAATGTTTTCATGTCCGTTCTTTTAATCCCACCTCTCTGGAGCAATATGGTATCATCCTGCGAAAAGAAAGGCAATCGGAGCCCGGGGCCGAAAAATCCGGATTAAAATATTTTTGAGAAAGAATTGTCGATGATCGAGAAAGACTACAAAAAATTATGGTGGAAAATTGTCCTAATCACTTTGAGTTTTTCTCTGATCCCCTTGTTTGCCCTGGGTTTCACGATTTATTATCAGTTCAGCGTTTCCTACCAGGCCAAGGTAATGGAAAACCTCAGGACCCTGGTAGAAAACCGGCGAAACGCCCTGGACCTTTTCCTCGAAGAACGATTGGCCCAGATGGTCACCTTATCCAAAACCCAATCGCTGAGCCGGTTGACCGACGAAAAATTTCTTAACAAGATTTTTACCATTATGCAGGCCCGCTCCAAATCCTATATTGATCTGGGGATTATCGATCAGGAGGGAAATCATATCGCCTACGTGGGGCCTTATAAGGAACTAAAGGGGGTAAATTATAAGCAGGAAGACTGGTTTCATTCGGCTATGACCGGGGGGGTTCACATTAGCGATGTTTTTTTGGGATTTCGCCGTTTTCCCCATTTTATCATTGCGGTCATGAATCGTGAAGGAGATAAGTCCTGGATAATGCGGGCCACGGTGAATTCAGAAATTATCGACAACATTGTTCGAGGGGCCCAAATCGGCAAGAAGGGGGATGCTTTCATCGTCAACCAGCGCAATATTCTACAGACCTCACCCCGATTTCACGGGGAAATTTTCAGCCACCCACGGACCCCGGATTTTTCCCGCGTCAATGACACGCTGGTGGAGGAACAGGTTCTGGGAGGTAAAAAAGCCCTGTTTGCCGCCAAGGTCATCAAAAACACCCGGTGGATCCTGGTCATACGGGAAGATCCCGAAGAGCAGTTGACCCCCCTGTTGCAGGCCCGCTTCCTGGCGGTAATTCTTATGATCATAGGGGTAATGCTGATCACGGTCGGCACCATCTTCACTTCCCGGGCCGTCATGCGGCGGTTGATCGCGGTGGAACGGGAGAAAGCCGCCAGCGAAGACCTGATGATCCAATCCAGCAAGATGGCCGCCCTGGGGAAGATGGCGGCGGGCATCGCCCACGAAATCAATAACCCCTTGGCGGTCATCAGCGAGAAAGCCGGCTGGATCAAAGACCTGCTGGCCGAGGAAGATCTCCGCCGGAGCGAGAATTTACAGGAGTTCGAAGAATCGGTTCATAAAATTGAATACCACGTGGATCGGGCGAAGAAGGTTACCCACCGACTGTTGGGGTTCGCCCGGCGCATGGAGCCGGTGCAGGAAACGGTCAACATCAACAAGACCATCGATGATACCATCGATTTTTTGGAGAATGAAGCCCGTTATCGCAATATCGACATTCAAACCGATTATGATGAACAGGTCCCCAGCATCACCAGCGATTCCGCTCAACTCCAGCAGGTCTTTTTAAATATCATCAATAACGCCATCGACGCCATCGACAAGGATGGGGAAGTCGCCATCCGGACCGAATATCGTCCGAAACCAAAGGAGATATCCGTAAAGATTACGGATAACGGAAAGGGAATTCCCAAGGATCAACTGGATAAAATTTTCGATCCCTTTTTCACCAGCAAGGCGCCGGGCAAGGGAACCGGGCTGGGCCTTTCCATTATTTACAGCATCCTGGAAAAGCTGGGCGGCCGTATCATGGTGGCCAGTGAAGTGGGGAAAGGAACGACCTTTACCATTTATATCCCGGCCAAGTAAATTTTTTTTCTTGAAAAACCCGGAGAGGTCGTTATATAAATCCAGGATGATTCGGCGTGTCCGACTGGTGAAAAACGGTCAATGAGTTGAATTTACATTAATTTAAGCCCAAAAACCCATGAAGGAGTGGCTCTATGGAAGATTTTAGGGTATTGGTGGTGGATGACGAGGACGATTTCCGCGAGACGTTGATCAAGAGGCTTCAGAAGCGCAACCTGGATGTTTCCGGGGCGGAGAATGGGGAGAAGGCCCTGGAGATGATCGACAAGTATCTCTACGACGTCGTGATCCTGGATGTCAAGATGCCCGGGATCGACGGCATTGAAGCCCTGCGTGAAATCAAGCGAAGAAAACCGTTGGTCGAGGTCATCATGCTTACCGGTCATGCCTCGGTGGAGTCCGGGATCGAGGGCATGAAACTCGGGGCCTTCGATTACCTGACCAAACCGGCGGATTTCGATCAGTTTCTGGAAAAACTCCGTCAGGCCTACGAGAAAAAATTCGCCCACGACGAAAAGATCCGCCAGGCGACCATTCGGGACCTGGCCGGCCACCCGGCGCGGATTTTCCAGCAATTGAAAGAGGAAAAAAAGAAATAGCCGGATTCAATGATCTGGGGGGTCTTTGCCCCCCAGATCATTGAGACGACTTTCTCAAGGGGACGGGGATCATTTTTGACCTGGCACTTCAGACGACCGCAATCCGCCCCTTTCTCTCCCCGAAGGTTTTTTTCAACCCCATCTTGTATTCCAGGTTTTTTAGACACCAAACGTTCTGAACTTCCATGCTCAAACCCTTGATAGACAAGGCCGCCTTTCCCCTGCTGGTCATCGATCAGACCGGACGTATTCAATACGCCAACCGGGGGGCCGAAATCATTACCGGATACCGGCGCCGGGAACTGGAGGCGTTTGCCCTGCAGGACCTGTGCGCGACCTATGAAAAGGACCGGTTTATTTTTTCCAATTTAGCCCGAATCAAGGACTTGGCCGAGATCGAAATCGACCTGCGGAAAAAGGGCGGCAGGCAGTTCATGGCTAACATTTCTTTCGCCCCGCTGGTCCATGAGGAAAACCGGTTTCTGCTCATAGCCCTGCGCGACGTAACCGCCAGACGCGTCCGGGAAGGTCAGATAAGGGAATTGGAGGAACGTTACCGGAAACTGCTGGCCGAGCGAAACCGACTGGAAGACCAGGTCACCCGCTCCACGAAACTGGCCGCCATCGGGGAACTGGCTGCCGGGATTGCACACGAAATCAACAACCCTCTGGGGATCATTCTGGGCTTTGCCCAGGACATCCTCGAGGAGATCCCGCCGGACCATCCCTTTTTCGAGTCGGTTAAAATTATCGAACAGGAAACAGCCCGCTGCAGTGAGGTGGTAAAAAATCTCCTGGATTTTGCCCGGCTGCGGCCGCCGCAGATGGCGGCCGTGGACATCTCCCGCCTGTTGAACGATTCCGTGGTCCTGTTAAAACCCAAACTGGCCAAAAACAAGATTCAGGTCAAAAGGATCATCCCCAAAAGGGTGCCATTGATGAAGGTCGATCCCCAATTGATCCAGCAGGCCGTGCTCAATGTGATGCTGAATGCCATTCAGGCCATGCCTTATGGAGGGGATCTTTCCCTCCGGATCAAGCTGACCAATCACGAATCCTCCGGAACCAAAGCCCCCCGGATTAAAATTTTGATTGCCGATACCGGTCCGGGAATCCCGGATGAAATTCAGAATCGAATTTTTGATCCCTTTTTCACTACCAAAGGGAGCAAAGGAACCGGCTTGGGGCTTTCCGTCTGCCAGCGGATCATCGAGGATCACGGCGGCCGGGTGGAGGTGGAAAGCCGTGAAAAAACCGGCACGACCTTGATCCTTAATCTGCCCGTATAGGAATTAAAGCGATGGTGCCCAAAATTTTAGTGGTGGATGATGAAGAAAACATGCTCCGCCTCTTCAAACGGGTCCTGGGGAAAGAAGGCTATGAGGTCCGGACGGCCGGCAGCGGGACCGAGGGCCTGCGCCTGCTCAAGGAGGAAGATTTCGACCTGATCATTTCCGACCTGGTCATGCCCATTCTGGGCGGCCTGGAACTGATGCAGGCCGTCAAGGAGGAACACCCGGATCTGCCTTTTATCCTGATTACGGCCTTCGGCAGCATCGGCTCCGCAGTGGAGGCCATCAAGGCCGGGGCCTACGATTATCTGACCAAGCCCTTCCATAAAGAGGAGATCCTGAGCATCGTCCGCAAGGCCTTGAAGGTTTCCGAGTTGCGACAGGAAGTGAAAAGGCTGCGGGACGAATTGAAAACCCTGGTGGGTTTCAACCGGCTGATCTTTAAAAGCAAGGCCATGGAATCGGTCTTCAAGCTGATGCATAAGGTGGCCGACAGCCAGGCCACCGTTCTGATCCAGGGAGAAAGCGGAACCGGCAAGGAACTGGTGGCCCGGGCCCTCCATGATCTCAGCAGCCGCCGCGACGGTCCGTTTATCGCCGTGGACTGCAGCGTCCTGCCCGAACAACTGCTCCAAACCGAGCTTTTCGGACATATTCGGGGTGCTTTTACCGGGGCCTTGAAGGATAAAGACGGCCTTTTCCTGGCCGCGCACCATGGGACTCTGTTTCTGGATGAAATCGGCAATATTTCTTCCCCCGTCCAGTTGAACCTGCTGCGGGTACTGCAGGAAAGGGAGATCAAGCCGGTGGGCAGCCTGACCAGTACCAAGGTGGATGTCCGGGTCGTAGCTGCCACCAATCTGGATCTCGAACAGTTGATCAAACAAGGGATTTTTCGTAAAGACCTGTACTATCGCCTGGCGGTGGTAACCGTTCACATTCCCCCATTGCGCGACCGGCGGGAGGATATCGCCCCCCTGGCCTACCACTTTCTCCACAAATATGCCCAGATCTATCAACGGGAAGTCACCGAAATTTCCCCTCTGGCCATGCGCCTGATCATGGACAAACCCTGGCCCGGGAATGTCCGGGAACTGGAAAATGTCATGGAGCGGGCGGTGATCCTCTCCTCCGGGCCGATCCTGGACGAAACGTTGATCGCCCAGCCCTCTCCTGCCGTTTCCGGTCATGAAGGGCTGAAACAAGGCTTGAAAGAGGCCACTAGAGGCTTGACCCGGCAGCGGGAGATGGAGGCCCTCTTCATGGCTCTGAAGGATACCCAGGGCAACAAGGCCCAGGCGGCCAGGTTATTGGGTATCAGCCGAACCTCTCTTTATAACAAGATCAAGGAAATGGGCTTGGAAGTCTGACCTGTTCAGCTTTTTTTACAGTGTCCAGCCGGTTGGGCACTTTCCCCACTTTATTTTCCCCCTCCAGTTTTTATCTCAATAACAACCTATTGAATTGTTTAATATAATTTTATTTCGGCCCTTCCATGTCCGTTGGCATGATGCTTGCGATTTCTGACGGGGAGGGCTGAATAAAAAATGGAAGGAGGGTTCGCATGAAATCCATGATGATAAAGGACCTGATGATTCCTCTGGCGGATTATGCCACGGTACGGGAAGAGGCCACGCTCTACGAAGCGGTCCTGGCCCTGGAAGCGTCTCAAAAAAAGGTCGGCCAGCACCGGGCCCGGCACCGGGCCGTGCTGGTCCTGGGGGCCGGAGGGGATGTTTCCGGGAAGTTGGATATGACCAACGTTTTAAAAGGCTTGGAACCGCGATATGTCCAAATCGAGGAAACGGAACAGGGGGGGCCGATTTTCACCACCGAGTTCATTCGGTCCATGATGGAGAAATACAGCCTCTGGGAAAAACCGCTGGATGATTTGTGCAAAAAGGCCGCCCGAATCAAGGTGAAAGACCTGGTGCTGGCACCCACCGAAGGGGAATATATTCCCGAAGGAAGCACCCTGGACGAGGCGGTGCACCAGTTGGTTATCAGCCGGCACCAGTCCCTGCTGGTGACCCGGGACGGCCGGGTGGTAGGCATCCTGCGGTTGAGCGACGTGTTTGAGCGGGTCTGCGAACAAATCAAGGCTTGTCAATTATAGCCTTAAAGCCGGATGGAAATGAATCCCAAAATCCTGGTAGTGGACGACGAAGAGAATATGCTGACCCTTCTTTCCCGGGTCCTCGGCAAAGAAGGCTATCAGGTGACGGGTGTACCGACCGGGGAAGAGGCCCTGATCATGGCCGGGAAAAAAAAGTTCGATCTGGCTATCGTTGACGTGCTGATGCCGGAGATGGACGGTTTGGCGGTCCTCATAAAATTAAAAAAGATCGATCCGGAACTTCCGGTGATTCTGATGACGGCCTTCCCTTCCTGGGAAAAAGAAAAGGAAGCCCGGGCGGCGGGCTGCCTGGATTTTCTGCCCAAACCGCTGGATCTTAAACAGATTAAAACTCTGATCAAAAAGAATATAAAAATTTAATTGCAGAGGAGGTAGGTTATGCATGTTCAAAGCGGATTTGCCGGGGAGCCCAAATTATCCTGGCGGGGGGTGCCTGGCTTCAAGCCCATTTTACTGATTATCGGCTTCGGGCTGTTCATCTTGGCCGTACTGGCCCCGGCGCCCCAGAGCCTGCTGGACCTGGTGACCAAGAAAGCTCCGCCGGGGTACAAACTGGATCGGGGGACGGAAACCATCGCGGAGACGGTCAACCGGAAGCTCCGCCCCGAGGCCTTCAAGGCCTACCAGGCCCAGAAAGAAGGCAAAACAGCCGCAACAGATAAACCCCACGTGGCCACGGAGGAAGGGGCCCACGAGGAAGCCAAGCCCCTGATGACTGCGGAACAGGTGGCCTTCCTGGCCAAGCTGATGGTCCTGCTGCTTTTGCTTTGCGCTTTTCTCTGGGGCACCGAGTCCCTGCCCATCGGGGCCACGGACCTGCTGGTAGCGGTGATCATGTACGTCTTCGCGGTCATGCCCATCAACGACATCGCCCGAGCTTATATGCAGGACGCCGTCTTTTTCATCTTCGGCATCCTGGCCGTGGCCGTGGGGGTGAGCAAGACCGGGCTGGACAAGCGGATCGGACTCATCCTGCTGCGTTATATCAAAGGCCCCAAGGCCTTCGCTTTCATTTTTTATCCGGCCATTTCCGTATCGGCCAGCTTCCTGTCCGAACATGCCCTGGTGGCCCTGCTGATCCCGGTGCTCATGGGCGTTTATAAGGTCACCTGCCGGATGTACGGGGTTGAGAAAGACCGGGCCCTGGCCCTCTTCCTGGTGCTCGGTATGTGTTTTGCCGCCAATCACGGAGGGCCGGGCTCCCCGGCAGCCGGTGGCCGGAACGCCATCATGGTGGGTTACTTGGCGGCCCAGGGGACCCCTATCTCCTTCGGAGACTGGATGAAGTACGGCATGCCTTTCGTGCCGGTGGCCGCAGCCTGCATCGGATTTTACATGTACTTAGTTCTCAAACCTAAGTTCAAGGTCAAGACCTTCAATCCCAGCGAGGTGGTACTGGCCGAAGTGAAGAAGATGGGCAAACTGCGGGGCCGGGAAGCCCTGATGGCCGTGATCCTGGTAGCCTTGGTGGTGGCCTGGGTGGTCCTGGGCGAGCATTCCGGTTTGGGCGGGCCGACCCTCTATGCGGTTATGGCCATGTTCCTGGGCCGGATCATCACCTGGTCGGACGTCCAATCCGGCGTGGCCTTCGACGTGGTGGGCCTCTACGCCGCCTCCTGCGCCATGGGCGTGGGGCTGTCCTTTACCGGCGGGGCCCTCTGGATGGCCCATGCCTTTGTGGGGGCCATGCCGGACTTTCTGACCAAGGGCGATAACCTGGCCATAGGGGTCAGCCTCCTTTCCGGGACCATCACCAACTTCATGAGCGACGGCGCTACGGTGGCCGCGCTAGGTCCGATTGTCCTGCCCATGGCCACCATAGCCGACGTCCATGCCTGGAAGGTGGGGTTGGCTACGGCTTTTGCCTCTTCCTTCGCCAACGCTCTGGTGGTGGGAACGCCCAATAACGCCATCGCCTTCTCCATGTGCCGGGACCCCGAGACCGGCGAGCGACTCATGGAGGTGACCGATTTCATCAAATACGGGGTGGCCGTCGTCTTTATTGCCTGGGCGGTACTCTGGTTTTGGGCCATCTTGGGGTATTGGCAGTTTTTGAGCTGGCCTGCAAAATTTTAATCCTATCCCGGGAAGATCTCCCGGTCCCTGGATAAAGATGGGGACCGGTAAATCTTCCCGGGAAAAATAAAATTTAACAAGCCCATGACAGTACCCGGACAACATTCCTATAAGGGACTCAAACAGTATATCGTCATCCTATTGTGTCTGGCGGCAGGTCTACCTCTGGGCATCATTGGCGGAACGATCTATTACCAGTATCAGGAGTCTTTGAGCCGGGGAGTCACCAATCAGTTACAGACCATCTGCCGGCAGCACAAGGAGGCCATCGAACGCTTTCTTTTCGAAACCAGTTCGGCCTTGCGGGTGGTGACCCAATTGGAGACCCTGGGGCAGATCACCCAGAAGGACGCCCTGCAAAAAGTCTTCAATATCCTGCAGCGGGAATACAATCATGCTTTCGAGGATATCGGAGTGATCGATGCTTCGGGGTTCCATGTGGCCTACGTGGGGCCCTATGATCTGCTGGGCAAGAATTACCGCGAAACGGCCTGGTTCCGAGAAACGCTGGAGCGGAAAATATTCATCAGCGACGTCTTCCTCGGCTTTCGGCAGGTGCCCCATTTCATCATTGCCGTAGCCCGGGGCAGCGGGAAAGAGGCCTGGATCTTGAGGGCCACGGTTAATGCGGCCAAGTTCGCCTCCATCGTCGAAAATGTGCGACTGGGCCGGACCGGCGAAGCCTTTATCATCAGCAGGGAAGGTTTCTATCAGACCCGTTCCCGCACGGCCGGCCAGGTCATGGACCAGGAAAAGTCTAAAACTCTGGACCTTTCCAATTTCGAAGGGGTCAAATTCTGGCGGGTCAGGGATGATACCGGGCGGGAGGTCCTGAGGGCCAAAGCCTGGATGAAAAACAATACCTGGCTGCTGGTGGTCCAGCAGGATGTGGACGACGCCTTCGGGGAGCTATACGCCACCCGGAACATGGCCATTTTCATCTTTATCATTGGGGCCGGACTGATCGGGGTGGTGACGCTGTTTACCACCCGGCTGCTGGTCCGCAAGATTGAATTGCTCGACAAGACCCGAAAGGTACTGGACGAACAACTTATTCAATCCCAGAAGCTGGCTTCCATCGGGGAGTTGTCGGCGGGCATCGCCCACGAAATTAACAATCCCCTGGCGGTGATCGGGGAAGAGGCCGGCTGGATGCAGGACCTGTTGAAACGGGACAACCTCAAGGATCTGAAGGAACTGGACGATTTCAAGGACTCCCTGCGGGAAATCGGCCAGCAGGCCGGTCGCTGCAAGGAAATCACCCACAAACTGCTCAGCTTCGCCCGCAAGATGGAATCGGTGATCAAGGACGTGGATCTCCACAAATTGCTGGATGATGTCATCGGTATGCGGGAGCGGGACGCCAACTACAGCAATATTTCCTTTATCAGGAAATACCGGGAGAATCTGCCCATGATCTACAGCGACCCCTCCCTCCTGCGCCAGGTCTTCCTCAACCTGATCAACAATGCCATGGACGCCATTCAAAAGGGGGGAGAAATCACGGTGGAAACGGAAATCGGTGAAGGCGATTCCGTGGAAATCCGGGTCCGGGATACCGGGATGGGCATCCCGGCTGAGAATCTAGGTAAAATATTTAATCCTTTTTTCACCACCAAGCCACCCGGTAAAGGTACCGGCCTGGGGTTGTCCATTTGCCACGGCATCATGGAAAAATTGGGGGGAAATATCTCCGTGGTCAGTCAGGTGGGCAAGGGAACAACTTTTATTATAAAACTCCCCCTGGAAAAAATGAAAGGAGCATCTTAGTTATGATACCAAGAATTTTAATCGTAGACGACGAAGAGCGGTTCCGCACCACCTTAGGGAAGCGCCTGGCCGAGCGGAGTTTGGATGTGGAAACTGTGGGCAGCGGCGAGGAGGCGGTCAAGATTATCAAGGAAAAGCTGTTTGACGTGATCATCCTGGATGTGAAGATGCCCGGTATGGACGGCATCGAAACCCTGACCGAAATCAAGAAGGCCAACCCGAATATTGAAGTGCTGCTCCTGACCGGCCACGCTTCGGTGGATTCCGCCGTGGACGGCATGCGTCTGGGGGCTTTCGACTACCTCATGAAGCCCTGCGAGATCGAGGTGTTGATGGATAAGATCAACGGAGCTTATGAAATCAAGGCCGGCCGGGATGAGCGGATCCGTCAGGCCGAAATCCGGCGACTGGTGGACCGCAGCCCTTCTTAAAATCAAATCCCATAAATAAACATGGCCGACCGCCAGGCAAGGGGAACTCCCCTTGTCTGGTCCCATGGTTTATGATGGGGAACCCCCAAAGTTTTAATTCCCAAATACTCGCGTTGGCGTGAAAGGAATCGCTATGAAAAATAGGCTGGTCTTCTTAACCCTGCTGGTCTGTCTGCTTTGGACCCTGCCTGTATTCGGCTCCGGGGGAGGAAAAGCCGACCCGGCCAGGCCCGCCGGCCCCACGGATCTGTTGATCGTTTCCGGAACGATCACCAACTTGCAGGGGAAGCCGGTCAAGGAAGTGGGGCTGCACTTTTACCTGAACGGCCAGAAGCTGGAGTTAGAAGAAGAGATTGTTACCTCCAAGGCCGGCGGCTACGAGGCGGAGTTGAAGGTGCCGAAGGGGCTGCTCCCTGCCTCCAAAGTGGAACTGGAGGCCGCCAAGCCGTCCTATCAGTCCTCGGCCCGGACGGCTCTGGACAAGGTGCTGCCGGAGCGGGTGGATGAAAGAGGGAATGCCGTGTTCCTGGCCCACCAGTCCCTGAAGATGAAACGCGCCATCTCCCCGGCCTTCTGGATCGCCACCCTGGTCCTGCTGCTGGTCTATGTGCTCAT
>JACRCK010000030.1 GCA_016219065.1 Deltaproteobacteria bacterium | reverse complement strand
GCCAGAAACAACCGGGTTAAGAACATTCTGGTTGCTTTTGAAAGGCCTGACTCCTTAGTATGCAAGACTTGTGGCAAGCGTCTCGCCTGCCGGGCTGGTGAAATCCCCCCCAACCCTTTTTCCTAAAGGGGGGAGCAAGGCCCTCTTTGTTAAAGGGGGAAAATAGCCAGCCTGTAGGATCACAGCCGAGGGCGGCTGTGCTACGTACTTCGAAATTCGAAATTCGAAATTCAGTGTTCGATGTTCGATATTCGTTTTTATTTTCGGATTAAACGCCCTTGCTCGGGTCAAGCACCCACGAAGCCTGAAAATAAAGGGCCTGGCAAGGCTTAAGGCAATAATCAATAATCAATTCTTAATGGTTAATCCTTAACGGACCGGACGTTTTTTTAACCAGCAACCAGCAACGAGCAACCAGCAACGGTTTTATTTTCCAACTAAGCTTATGCGTGCGTACCGTTTATTGATCCCGCATCTGCGGCCGGGTATATTCGCGCTCATCCTGGGCATCGGCCTGATGATGACGGTGGACTTTCTGCAGTTGATGATCCCCCGCTTCATCAAAGGAGCGGTCGATGCCCTGGCCGCCGGGAAAGCGGACCGGTCGGTGCTGGCCCACTATATCGGCCTCATCCTCCTGGTAGCCCTGCTTACTTTTTTCCTCCGCTATGTCTGGCGGCAGTTGATCTTCGGCCTGGCCCGCCGGATCGAAGAGGCCCTGCGCAACCGGCTGCTGGCCCATCTGTTTCTGTTATCCCCGTCTTTTTACCAGAGGAGATCGGCCGGTGACCTGATGGCCCATGCCACCAATGATCTGGAGGCGGTCCGGATGGCCCTGGGCATGGGCCTGGTTTCCCTGGTGGATTCCCTCTTCCTGGGATCGGCGGCCATCGCCTTCATGGTTTATATCAATCCCTATTTGACCCTGGTTTCCCTGTTGCCCATGCCTTTGATCGCCTTCCTGACCTTCCGGTTGAGCCGGTTGTTTCACCGGCGTTTCGAAAAGGTCCAGGCCGTGTTCTCCGCCCTGATGGAAAAGATCCGGGAGAGTCTGGTGGGAATCCTGGTGGTCAAGGCCTATAACCTCCAGGGCCGGGAACTGCGCCGGCTATCCGGCCTGAGCCTGGAATACCTGAACCAGAATTTGGGACTGGCCCGCATCACCGGTACGTTGTTTCCCCTGTCGCTGCTGCTGACCAACCTCAGCCTGGCTGTGGTCTTATGGCTGGGGGGAACCAAGGTCGTCCGGGGGGAAATCACCCTGGGAGACTTCGTGGCCTTTATCAGCTATCTGGGATTGCTGGGCTGGCCGATGATGGCTCTGGGCTGGGTGGTCAATCTCCTCAAACGGGGGAGCGTTTCCCTGGAGCGGATCGGCCGCATACTAGGTGAGCGGCCGGAGATTGCCGACCGGCCCGGGATCGTTCCCTTGTCCCGGCCGGCGGAGCTGATCAAGGTGCGGGGCCTGACCTTCCGCTACCCGGGGCGGGAAAAGGCGGTGTTGGAGGACCTCAACCTGGAAATACCCCTGGGCCGCTCGGTGATCATCACCGGCCGGACAGGTTCCGGGAAAACCACCCTGGCCCGGCTGCTGGTGCGGTTGTATGATCCGCCGCCCGGAACCCTGTTCTTGAATAACCGGGACATCCGGGAAGTTCCTCTGGCCCAGTTGCGATCCACCGTTTCCCTGGTGCCCCAGGACCCTTTTTTATTTTCCGATACCCTGCGGGCCAATCTGCTGTTTGGCCGGCCGGAGGCCTCGGAAGCGGAACTGTGGGAGGTCCTGGCCCTGACCTCTCTGGAACGGGAAGTCCGGGTCTTCCCGGACGGGCTGGAAACGATCATCGGCGAAAAGGGCGTGCTGCTTTCCGGGGGACAGCGGCAGCGGCTGGCCTTGTCCCGGGCCCTGTTGATGAATCCCCCTTTTCTGATCCTCGATAACACGCTGGCCTCCGTGGACTTGACCACGGAACGGCATATCTTGAGGGCCTTGCCCGTCCGGCGCCGGGGCCGGACCACGATATTCATTTCCCATCGTCTGGTAGGCTGGGAGCATCTGGACGGCGTCTTCCTCTTTGCGGAGGGCCGGGCGGCGGAGTCCGGAACCCACTCCGAGTTGATGAAAAAAAAAGGAAGATATTACCAGTTATACCGGCGTCAGCGGCTGGAGCGGGAACTGGAGGAGGGGGTGTTTTCCGATGCCGCCGGGTGAGTTCGGCTATATTGAAGGGGAACGGCTGGGGAAACCCTACGACCTGGGCCTGCTGAAGAAATTCCTGCCCTATCTCTGGCCCTGGCGGGGCTGGTGGCTGCTGATCCTGATTCTGGCCCTGGGGGTCACGGCCCTGGACCTGGTGCCGCCCTACCTGACCAAGCAGGCCATCGACGGGCATATCCTGCGGGGGGACCTCCAGGGTCTGCAGGGATTGGCCCTAACCCTGCTGCTGGTCCTGGGACTGGGGTACGGCCTCCAATACACCCAGGTGGTAATCATGGAACGGCTGGGGCAGCGGGTCATGCACGCCTTGCGCCTGGACCTGGTGGAGCACCTGCTCTCCCTGCCGCTGCCCTTTTATCAGCACCATCCGATCGGCCGGCTGGTAACCCGGGCGACCAACGACATCGAGAATCTCAATGAGATGGTCAAATCCCTGCTGGCCACCCTGATCAAGGATGTGCTCCTGTTCCTGGGGATCACGGGGGTGCTCTTCTACCTGGACAGGACCCTGGCCCTGGTCACTTTCACGGTGATCCCCATCATATTTATAGCCGCCCGCCTTTTCAGCCGCCAGGCCCGGGATGCCTTCCGGGACCTGCGCCGCTGGGTGGCCCAGTTGAATGCCGTCATCCAGGAAACGATCAACGGCCTGCCCCTGATCCAGTTGCTGCTCGGGGAAGGTCGCCGCTACGACGTCTTTCGGGAGGCCAACCACCAGACCTATCTGGCCGGGATGAAGCAGATCCAGGTCTTTGCCCTGTTCATGCCGTTGATGGAGTTCCTGTCGGCCGGTGCCATCGCCCTGATGATCTGGTACGGGGGCGGACAGGTGATTCAACAGCAGATAAGCCTGGGGGCGCTGGTGGCCTTCCTGTCTTATATCCAGATGTTCTTTCGGCCCCTCCGGGAGCTGACCGAAAAATACAGCGTCATGCAGTCGGCCATGGCCTCTCTCGAGCGCATCTTCGACCTGATGGCGGAGACCCGGGAACCGGAGCCCCCCTGCGCTGCGGAAGCGCCGCTGGTGAAGGGCGAGATCGCCTTCCGGGAGGTGAGTTTTGCCTACGAGCCGGGCAAGTGGATTCTGAAAGATATCTCGTTCACCATCCCCGCCGGGGAAACGGTGGCCGTGGTCGGCATGACCGGCGGCGGCAAGACGACGCTGATCCACCTGCTGGCTGGCTTTTATACCCCCCAACACGGGGAGATCCGGATCGACGGCCGGGAGATCCGCACCTTCTCCAGGAAGGAGCTGCGGTCCGTTATCGGCCTGGTTCCCCAGGAAGTCTTCCTTTTCGAAGGGAACCCGGATGATAATATTTTTCTGGAGAATAAAGAGGAGCAGGAAGATTCCCGGGCCGTATGGAAGCAATCGGAAGAACTGCAGGGACTGCTCCAGTCCCTGGCCGGGCGGGGAGTGAACACCCTGTCCGCCGGAGAACAGCAACTGGTGGCCCTGGCCCGGGTTCTGGTCCGCAATCCCGCGGTCCTGGTCCTGGATGAGGCCACCGCCCATATTGACGCCCGCACGGAAGAACAGGTCCGGAAATTGTTGCAGCGCTTGCTGGCCGGGCGGACGTCGATCATCGTCGCCCACCGCCTCTTTACCTTGCGCCAGGCCACCCGCATCGTCGTGCTGCACGAAGGAAGACTGGTAGAGGAGGGCACCCACGAACAGCTCATGGAGTTGCAGGGGTATTATTACCGGTTGTATCAGTTGCAGTTTGCCGCGGTGAATGAGGGCGAAAACGAATAAGTAAGGTGGGAATGCTGCCTTATCTCCCCCTCCCTTGATCCCGCCCTATGGCGGGACAGGCTCCGGGGGCGGGGGGGGGTGGGTGGCCCCCGCCGGCACTGTCACTTGCCCAGTACGACGTCGATGCCGGCCAAAACAAGGTTGGTCTTAGAACTAGAGAGCTTGCCGACGCGCTCGGTGAGCAACGACTTATCCAAGGTAACTACTTGTGAAACGTTCGCAACGGAGTCCTTCGGCAGACCGGTAAGACGAGCCTCAAAAAGCACGTTTCCTGGAGCATCTGCCCATTTCAGGGTGCTCGTGAGTGGTACGCACAGTACAGTGGCGATTTTGCTGCGGTTGAAAGAGTCGCCCTGTACAACTATAACGGGTCGACGGAAGCCCGGTCCTGAACCCGCTGGGTCCGGAAGCTCAGCCCACCAGATTTCTCCCTGGGAGATCACCAATCAACCCGCGACAGTGTTTCCGCTGAAGCCAGCCTGGCGAACCGTGTTTCCGGTTGTCCATTCTCCTCTATTGCGAGGTCCAGTGCTTCAGTTACCTCATCCGGCGAATGCCGCGCCACGTATTCGCGTATTGCCTCGCAATAAAGTTGGCTTCGGGACTTCCGCACCCTCAGCGCAAGCCGTTCAGCTTTCTCGAACACATCTTTTGGAAGTGAAATCGCTGTCTTCATACTCATAGTATAACCATCGGCCACGCCGGACGTCAAGCAAATCCTTTCCGGTCCGTTCCCAATTACCATCGAACCAAAAGATAAAATCGTTTCCCCTTCTCTTCCCGCCGTAGTCTTTAGATTCTCACAGCCATTGTTCTGAGAATTTGTCTCTAACAAGGGCTGTAAGAATCTAAATAAAAAACTGCGTTCTCTTGGTTTCTTGTTCAGCGGTTTTTTCTAACCAAAAAAATTTCAAATTTTTTTGGTTAGGACTTAGCCGCGGGCGGTTTGGTAAACCAGCCGATATAGGTCAGCCAGAGACCGATCAGGACGAGCAGGGAAAAACCGATCCGCACCGCCGGTACCAGGTGCAGGGAGGCGACACCCCCGCGCTGGATCAACTGCGGGAAGGCCAGGAGGATGATGCCGCGGATCGCCAGGAACCACCCGAACAGGGAGATCATGACCGCCGCCGGGCTGGACCAGTATTGGTGGAAGGCGATAATCAGCAGACCGCAAAAGAACAACAACGCGCCCATCATCCAAACGAGGGCTTCGTTCTGAAATAAGGCGGAGAGAATCGGCCCCAGGTTGGGGGCCCTAACGACCAGGATGCCGGTCACGATGACGAGGTACGGACCGATGACGCGGGCGAAAGCGCGCGTGCGGGCCTGGGATTCTGTGGGTGCCGGCATAGACATTTCTCCTTTTGGTTGAGCAGGACAATCTTTCTTATTAACGCGACGGTCACCTGCGTGGCGGACAGGAAGTGGGGAAAGGAACCCTTCTTGAATCTATCCTGTTATTCCGCGTCGGGTATATCTGCTTTCTCGGCAGTTTTCTCATTATATTGAACCTAATCATTTGCAGTACCCCGTTAAAATCATTTAAGATGTCAATAATTCCATCTTTGACCATTTTACGGAATTAAGGAGAGAACCTCACATGGACTTAGGCTTGAAAAATCATGTGGCCCTAGTCTGCGGGGCCAGCAAGGGCTTGGGAAAGGCGGTAGCCGTGGGATTAGCCCGGGAGGGGGTCCGGCTGGGTATCTGCTCCCGTTCGGAGGAAAACATCCGCCGGGCGGCCGAGGAAATCAAGCGTGATACGGCCGCGGAAGTGCTGGCCCTGCAGGCTGACCTATCCTCCGCCGATGAATCTCGCGCCTTTTTCAATAAGGCGTTGTCCCATTATGGAAAGGTGGACATCCTGGTGACCAACGCCGGGGGGCCGCCCTCCCTGCCTTTCCTGGAAATTACCGACGCCCACTGGGAGGAGGCGTTCCATCTGACGTTGATGAGCGCGGCGATCCTGATCAAAGAGGCCATCCCCAAAATGCAGGAGCAGAAATACGGCCGCATCGTCAACCTGACCTCGGTGGCCGTCAAGCAGCCCATCCTGGGGCTGATCCTCTCCAATGCCCTGCGGACCGGCCTGGTGGGGCTGTCCAAAACACTGTCTTCGATTTACGGGCCGGACAACATCCTGATCAACAACGTCTGCCCGGGCTACACCCTGACCGAAAGGGTGCGGGAGCTGTCGGAAGTCGTGGCCCGGCGCCAGAACACCACGCCCGCAGCAGTCATCCAGGGCTGGGAGAAGGAGATCCCTCTGGGGCGCCTGGGCCGACCGGAGGAATTGGCGGACTTGGTGGTTTTCCTGGCCTCGGAACGGGCCAGCTACATTACCGGGGCCACGATTCAAGTGGACGGGGGGTATTTCCGGGGGTTGATGTAAAGCCTAACCAAAAAAAATTGAAATTAGGGATTCTTGAGCACCTCGTCATGCTCCCCGATAACGCGTTGTCAAATGAATGATGAGCCGGGACCGGCCAGGGGAAAACAGGCGGACCGGCAGGTCTTCCCGACCTCGGAGTGGAACCTCCGGCGTTATCGGGACAAAAGTTCAAGCGATGTAGGGAGTTCTCGGAGGGGTGGTTTGCCTGTCGGATCGACCATGGCAGATATCCCCGGTGGACGGGTATCCACCGGGGTTGGATCGGCGATTTGTTTTTTTATGATCACTCCGGTGTCCGGTTAAATCCAGGGTGGAGGCCCGGGGTAAAAGCAAAGCGGGAAATCACATCAAATCATAACCGGTTTCCAGTTTAGGCAGCCCGGCGATCTTGGCGGTCAGGATGGGATCCGGGAATTGGAGATACTCGCAGGCCTTGGGTTGATGGACGTTCGTGCACACGGCCCGGACGATGGGGACCGCATTGAATTGCCGGTAATGGGCCCGGATGAACTTGAGGATGTCTATCTGTTCCTTGTTCAAGGGGCAGGTTTTCAGGATATCCTCTTTTTCGGCGAGGCCGCAGGCGACGATCTCGTCCCACTCGTCGAAATTTTTCAAATAGCCCTCGTCGTCCACCTCGATCTTCCTTCCCTGGTATTCTATGACCGGCATGGCTTTCCTCCCTTCAATTTTTCATTAACAATTAATCATTAACAATTGATTATTAATTATTAACCATACTTATGATAACTCATAAACATCTCAAATAAAATAATCTGAATCCGGTATTTTTCTTGCCCCGGAAGGTAAGAGACGAGGAAGAGTCGGTCTTATCTTTGGTTTTTGGGCGATGAAGGGAAAGCGGAAGGAATTTTCCGGGCCACGGTGGTCTTGCTGACCCCGGGGAGCAGCAGGCGCCCGCCGGTAACCCGGGAAAGGAACTCCCCCAGTCCCCCGAAGATCATGGACGACCAGCGGCCCAAGCGATCCCTCGGCCGGGTGTTGCCGGCGATGGTGGTCCGGATCGACTCGAAACCCAGGTCGGCCAAAGTTTTCTCCATGAAGCGGGGCGAGTAATCGAAGAGGTGGTAAGGGGTATGGTAGAGGTCGAGCCCTCGGCCGAGGGGGCCTAGTAGCCGGACGATCGGCGTGGAGTGGGGCCAGCGCAGGAGCAGCACGCCCCCGGGTTTCAGGATCCGCCGGGCCTCCTTCAGGACCCTGATCGGATCGGGAAGGTGTTCCACTACGTAAAACAGGGTGACGGCCTCGTAATAGTTGGAAGGCAGATCCGGGTCGGGCAGGGGGGTTTCCCGGAGCTTCAAGGCCGGAAAGTGGCGGGCGGCATAGGCGCGGCCCAGGGGAGATATTTCGACGCCCTCGACCTGCCAGCCCCTTCCGGCCATATGGTCGAGGAAAAACCCGTAGCCGCAACCCACGTCGAGGATTCGACCGGGCCCCCTTTCTTTTTCGATGAGTTGCGCCGATTTCCGGATGACTTCTTCCATGGACAGGCGCCAGTCCCGGATGCGATCTTCATTGTCCGGGAGGTATTCCTGATACTTGGCTGCCAGAAATTCAGGAGATGGTTGAGGGTGAATGAAAACCAGGGAGCAGGGCCGGCAGCGGTAATAGGTCCAGCCGTTTTTTTCGGTTACGAGCTTGGGCGACCGGCCCCGGCAGACTGGGCATGACAGCGATTTATTGTTAATATTATTAATCATATCAATTAAATAAATGTAATTTTTAATAATATACTTTATGACAAATATCGATATTTTTTGTCCGATCCCCTACTTTGCTGTGCGGCTTGATGTTGCTTTCATTAACAATTAACAATCAAGAATTGATTATTGATTATTGGGTTTCTTCCCGGTTAATCTCTTGACCGAAAGGATTCAATCATTTATATCCTAAATGAATGGAAAAAGGTAACCGGGTTTTTTCATGAAAATTATTTTTTATTATGTGCTTTTCCCCTTGTATCGGCCCTTTTACCTGACCTCGCTGATCGTCAATACCTTCCTGCTCGGGTCCCTGATCATACTCTTGTCCCCCCTGGACCGTTCAGGTAAATTTCTCCATTATATCGGCAAGCTATGGTCAAGATTGAATATCTACCTGGCTTTTTGCCGGGTAACGGTCAACGGCCTGGATAACCTGGATCCCCGGAAGACCTATGTGGTCCTGTCCAACCATCAGAGCCTTTTCGACGTTTGGGTTCTGATCGCTTACCTGCCGCTGCAGTTGCGCTGGGTCATCAAAAACGAGATCCGCAAGATGCCGGTCTTCGGATACGCCCTGCAGCGGATGGGCCATATTTACGTGGACCGGGACCGGGGCAGCAGTGTCGTCCAGGGTATCGAAAAAGCAGCCCGTAAAGTGCAGGAGGGTACTTCGGTGGTCTTTTTTCCGGAAGGGACCCGCAGCGAGGATGGCCGGCTGGGCAAATTCAGGCGCGGGGGATTCATCCTGGCCCAGAAGACCGGGTACCCGCTCCTGCCGATAACCATCAACGGCTCGAGGTTCATTCTTCCGAAAAACACCCTGGATCTGATGCCCGGGAAGATTGAAATCAATATTAAACCTCCGGTGGAGGATTATGAAAATATGTCATTGACTTTACTTGTTAAAACGATTCAAGAAACTATTCAGGAACCATTGAATCTTTCCTTTGGAAAACGGACTTGAATGGTCGCTAAAAAGGTCTACCTCATCATGCCCCGCTGGCCGGAGGACAGCCTCTGGGGCCGGATCGGGATCAAATTCCCTTACCTTGCCCTGACCACGCTGGCGGCCCTGACCCCGCCCTCAGTGGAGGTGCGGATCCTGGATGAGAATGTGGAGGAGATCGATTTTCAGGACCTCCCCGATCTGGCGGCCATTTCCCTCATGACCCCCCTGGCGCCCCGCGGGTATGCCATCGCCGATCAATTCCGCGCCCGGGGAGTGCCGGTGGTCCTGGGGGGGGTCCACGCCACCATGCTGCCGGAGGAGGCCAAGAAGCACGCCGAGGCCGTGGCGGTGGGGGAAGGGGAACTGAACTGGCCGGCCGTGCTGGAGGATTTTTCCGCCGGGACGTTAAAACCTTTTTACCGCACCGACCGGCTGATGCCGATGCAGGGCCTGGCCCGGCCACGCCGGGAACTGCTGAAACGGGGGGCTTATCTATTTCAAAATACCCTCCAGACCACCCGGGGTTGCCCCAACGACTGTGATTTCTGTACCGTAACCACTTTTTACGGGAACACCTATCGTTTCCGGCCGGTTGCGGAAGTGCTGCAGGAAATTGAAACCCTAAAGGGCAACTTGATTTTTTTTGTCGATGACAATATTATTGGTCATAAATTCTATGCCCAGGAGTTGTTCCAGGGGTTGATCCCCTTAAAAAGGCGTTGGGTCAGTCAGGCTACCTTGAGCCTGACGCGGGACGAAAAACTGCTTTCCCTGGCCCGTAAAAGCGGCTGCCTGGGCCTTTTTGTGGGGTTCGAGTCCCTGTCGCAGGAGATCTTAAACAACCTGGGCAAGCCGTTCTACAAGGTCAGCCAATATGAAACGGCCATCCGTATCCTCCACGACCAGGGGATCGGGATCCAGGGGTCTTTTATTTTCGGGCACGATGAAGATCCGCCGGACGCGTTTTCCCGGGTGGTTCGGTTCTGTGACCGGAATCGGCTGGACGCTGTCCTATTTTCCCTGCTGACTCCTTTTCCCGGCACCCGCATTTTTCAGCAACTGCTCCGGGAAGACCGGATCCTCCATTTTAACTGGGAAAAGTACGATATGAATCACGTGGTCTTTCAACCCCGGCAAATGACTCCGGAGACTTTGGAACGGGGGTTTCTGGAGGCTTATGAAAAGGTCTATGGCGGGGCGTCCCTGTTCCGCCGTTTGTTCAAAGCCAACAGAAGCCTGATGCTTTTCGGGCCCATGAACCTGTCCATGCGCCGGGCCTGGAAAAAGATCAGCCCGCCCCGGAAAAGGTCGGCGGCTTGATCCGGTTTCCCTTCCTAAAAAAATCTCGTTTTCGGGGGCCCCTCACCCGCAGGGGCGAACGCATCGGCATCCCCCGGGGCATGATGTTTTATCATTTTTTCCCGCTCTGGAGTTCTTTCTGGGAAAACCTGGGCTGGCAGGTCGAGGTTTCGCCGTTTACTACCCGGGAGACCGTCGAGGCCGGCAAAGGCCTGACCGGGACCGATCTGTGTCTGCCGGTCAAGGCCTTTTTAGGGCATGTGCTCTGCCTGAAGGATCGGGTGGACGCCCTGTTTCTCCCCCGGCTGATCAGCTTCGAGGAAGGGGCTTATCTCTGTCCCAAGATCCTGGGGCTGAACGATATCATCCGCAATCTGATCCCCGATCTCCCCCCGCTGCTGGAGCCGCCGGTCAATTACAAAGGGCCCCCAAAAGTCTCTCTGGAAAGTTCTTTTCTATCCTTGTCGGAAACCGTCGGCCTGCCCCGGGGCAGGCTGGCCGAGGCTTTCCGGCAGGCCCGGGTTCACTGGGAAAAAGAGCAGGCGGGCGTCTATCGGACTCACGGGATCCCCCAAAAGTTAATTCCCGAAGACCTCACCCAGGCGCTCGATCGGGTCGGGCCCGGGACGGCCCGCTTTCATTTGGGCATCATCGGCCGGCCCTATCTGCTCTTCGATCCCATTCTCAGCCAGCAGTTGCTGAAAAGGCTGACCTTTCGCTCCTGCGCCCTGACCTGCATCCACGGAATATCGGCGGCCGAGCGGGAGCGCCAGGAAGAAAAACTGGCCAAGAAGGTCTATTGGAGCCTGGGGCGGGATCTGGTGGCCTCTTCGCTTTCGTTCAGCCAAAAAAAAGACATCGACGGCATCATCAGCATCTCTTCCTTCGCCTGCGGCCAGGATGCCTTCACCTCCTACCTGGTCGACCATTACGCCCGGCAACACTCCGACAAACCCTTCCTGTCCCTGGTCCTGGACGAGCACACTTCCCCGGTGGGGTTGCAGAGCCGGCTGGAGGCCTTTTTCGATCTGCTGGGTAGGCCCCACTGATGCGGTTGACCATTCCCCATATGGGGCCGCTCCACGTGGGCTATGCCCGGGTCCTGGAAAGTTACGGAGTGCAACTGATCGTTCCGCCCCTGCCGAATCAGGCCGCCCTGCAGTTGGGCACCCAGCACTCTCCGGAATGCGCCTGCCTGCCGTTCAAACAAAATCTGGGCAACATGATCCAGGCCCTGGAGCAGGGGGCTACCGACATCCTCATGCCGGGAGGGTTCGGCCCCTGCCGCTTCGGCTACTATTCCGTGATCCAGGAAATGATTCTGCGGAAACTGGGTTTTTCCTTTCGCATGGCCCGGGCCGACGATCCCGACAGCCTGCGGGCCATGGTGGCCACTATCAAGGAAATCAGCGGCATTCAATCCAAACGGGAGGCCTACCGGCTATTTTTCTTCATCCTGGAGAAGCTGGCCTTGATCGACCAGGCCCAAAAACGCTATCTGGCCCTCAAACCGCTGGAACGGGACCCGGGAGCAACCGATCGCGTGCTCCGGGAGGCCATGGGGGAAATTGACCACTGCCTGACTTATCCCCAATTGTTCCGGGTCTGGCTGCGGCTGCGGAGGGCTTTTGCCCGCCTGCCCAGGGTGCGCCTGCCGTTGCTGCGCATCGGACTGGTGGGCGAGATCTTCATGCTGCTCGATCCTTTCAGTAACATGCATATCGAGGAGAAACTGGCGCGGATGCGAGTAAAGCTTTCGAAGTCGGTCTGGCTGAGTGACTGGCTGAACGACCGGTTCCGGTTCCGGCCTTTCCGTCGGAATCAGTTTCAATTAGCCTGGAAGCGGGCCAAGGGTTATATGGATTTTCCGGCCGGGGGGGAAAGC
Source organism: Deltaproteobacteria bacterium (assembly GCA_016219065.1). Lineage (GTDB taxonomy): Bacteria > Desulfobacterota > RBG-13-43-22 > RBG-13-43-22 > RBG-13-43-22 > JACRCK01. The sequence continues at coordinate 9,752 of JACRCK010000030.1, read as the reverse complement.
ATCAAATCGGTGGGGCAGGGGCTCCAATATGTCCGGGAGGGATATGACGGGATTATCCATATCATGCCCTTCACCTGTATGCCGGAGCTGGTGGCGCAAACGGTTCTGTCCCGGATCTCCCGGGAATTTCAGATACCGGTCATGACCCTAATTTACGATGAACACACCTCAACCACGGGACTGCAAACCCGCTTGGAAGCCTTCGTGGATCTTCTTTATCACCGGCGCTACGGCACCTCGCCGCCTTGACCGGCGGGGATAAACCGGTCGATTAATTACAGACTCCCTGAAAATTGGCCGACAGTTGATCGTGGGTCAAAGTCCAGCAGCCGCCATTGAGCCGCTCAAATTTGATGGACACATAGGCCTTGATACATTGTGAGTAGCCCGTCCCGCAATTCCAGACGCAGGTTCTGCTCCGGGAGGTGGTGGAATTAAAATCGATGACCTGACTGGTGTCAAAGCAGGACAGGTTCTCGCAGTCGAAACTGAAGCGGACTATTTTTTCGTTGTTTCTCGCGTCCTGGCCGCCTCCGGAGGTCGTGTCGTCCGAACAGCCGGTCCAGAAAATCGAAAGAACCAGAGCCATGGCCAAACCAGCGAATTTTATTCTCCTGCCCACGGATTGACTCCTTTCTCTGCAAGACAGCTTTTCATTTCCCCTGCCCCAGCTCCCGTGAGCTCGGAATCAGGGGAAAAGCCTCTATGTATATTTCGGCAACTATATCATAAACTTTAAAAATATGGCAAAAGAAACATTTTTGCCCCCCCGCCGTGAAAAAAATTCCGGGTTCCTGGCCGGCCTTACCGGCCGGTTGTCTTAAAATTTAAATAAAATCAAAACGTTTCAAAATATTGCCGTTTGGCATCCCTTTTGAATTATAGGAGTCGGGAGGAAAAATAATCCCGGTCGGGCTTTTTCGGTTTGTCCGGAGCCGGAAGCGTTAAGATAAAAAAAGAAAAGGAGAAGACCCATGAATTACGTTTCGACCATCGGCAACATGCTCAGGAGCGGGTATAAAGAGGAATACGGACCCGGACTTCAGGTCGGCCAGAGGGAGCAGGGAGAGGAACTGCAGCCCGGGCGCACCGGCAGCTCTTTTCAGGACATCTTTTCCCTGGTCGACGCCAATACCGATTTAAATCTGGGTGCTGATGAACTGGGCCTGATCACCCATCTTTTTCTGGAAGGATTGGTCCTGTCCCGGGATAAGAACGGCGACGGTGGTTTGAGCGCCGAGGAAGCCGGAGTCTCCGCCGAACTGGTAAGTGAAGTGGATACTGACCAGAACGCCCGGTTGGACGGCAGTGAACTGAATACCATGGCCGATGAGATGCTGGGCGGTATTATCAAGGCCCTGGATAAAAACGAGGATAACGCCTTGAGTATGAAGGAACTGGCCCTCCTGTTTTTCCTCTTCGGCGCCAACCAACCGGCCGGGCCCGAGCAGGTCGAGCCGGAAAACCATGAGCCCGAGGAAGTTCCGGAGCCTGAAGCCGAACCGGTCCAGCGGAGAGGAAAAGCCTAAATAAAAGACTGAACATCGAACATCCAACATTCAACATTGAATGTTGGACGTCCGTCTTTAAACCTTGATTATGACCACCTGCCGCCGCTTCGTCTCGGGCAGGTTAAAAATGTGTTCCAATACCGCCTCGGGGCGGATTTCAACCCCGGTTCCGGAGATCAGGACCCAACGCAACTGCATCCGACCGTTTTCTTCCGGCAGGGCTTGCAGTTCCTCCACCAGCGGCCTCAGATCGACCGGGCCGTTTTTTCCGGAGAGGGCCACGGAACGGGATTTGGCTTCAAGAAATAACGGGATCGCGCCCGGATCAAAATCAGCGCCAGCGATTTCTACTTCATAGCGCTGCCGGTTTGGCCTGGGCAGGGGGCTGTTTAAGGGGACCTCTTCAACCGCCAGCAGTTCCGTCCCCGGGAAAAACCGCCCGGAACATTTTTCCCGGATATCGCTGGCCCGGACTTCCCCCAGGCACTGGATATCCACCCCTTCTCCTGCGCTGGCCAGCCCCACCGGTAAAGCCGGTCCGAAAGAAACCTTGGGCAGCGGGTGAAAACCCTGCGAAAAAAACAGCGGAATTTCCGCCCGGCGGAAGGCCCGAATCAAGGCCTCCTTCCATTCCAGATGGCCCAGAAAGCGGGCCGGTCCTTTTTTGGAAAGACGGAGCCGAAACTTTTTCAAAGGGCTGTCCGGCGCCGTAATGGACGCTTCCACCTCGTCCGGCGGATCAAACCGGGGATGCACCAGCGGGGCCACCCCCCGGTCCGGACACAGGCCGCACTGCTGACAGTCCCCTTGACGACAGTCCGGCGTCAACTGCCCGGTAAAACCACGGCGGTATTCTTCCTGCAGGTATTCACGGTCCACACCGGTGTCTATAAAATCCCAGGGTAAAGGTTTTTCCGGGTCCTGTTCTCCGAACAGCGCCCCAGAGGCATAATCGGTTTCCTGCAGGGCCTGTTCCCAGGCCGGCCAGTTGAAATACTCGCCCCAGGCATCCAGATAGGCCCCGTGCCGGTAAGCCGACGCGATAACCGCTCCGGCCCGGCGGTTGCCCCGCGCTAAAAGTCCTTCCAGAAAGCTCATCCGAGGGTCGTTCCATTTGATCTGGATCGCCTTGCCGCGCAGCCCCTTCTGAATAAAGGCGATCCGTTCCCGGCTTTCCTCCAGAGTCAACTGAGCCGCCCACTGCAGCGGGGTATGGGGCTTGGGGACGAAAGTCGAGACCCCCACATTGATCTGGACCTGGGAACTGACCCCCCGGCCGACCCGTTGGATTTTTTTTACCAGGTCGATCAGCCCCAGAAGATCCGCACGGGTTTCGGTGGGCAGGCCGATCATGAAATAGAGCTTGAGCACCCGCCAACCGCTCTGAAACACCGACCGGGCCGTTTCCAGGATTTCCTCCTCCCGGATATTTTTATTGATCACATCCCGCAGACGCTGGGTGCCGGCCTCCGGAGCCAGGGTAAACCCGGTTTTCCGAACCCGCAGGACCTGATCGATCATCTCCTGGCTGAGGGTATCCACCCGCAGCGAGGGCAGGGAAATCGCCACCCGGCTTTTAGACCAGCGCTCCATCAAAGCGGGGAGGAGTTGTCCCAGACAGGTATAATCGCCGCTGCTTAAAGAGAGCAGCGTGGCTTCATCGTAACCGTATTCCTTTAGTCCTTCCTCCAGGAGCTGCCAGACCTTTTGGGGAGACCGTTCCCTTACCGGGCGGTAGATGAAGCCGGCCTGGCAGAAGCGACAACCCCGGGTGCAGCCCCGGGCGATTTCCACGCTCAAGCGGTCGTGGATGACGCGGTGGTAGGGCAGGGGCGAAAGGGTCGGATAGTCGGCCTGATCCAGGTCGGCCAGTAGACGTTTTTTAATGGCCACCGTCGGGACGGTTATCCCGGCCGGGTCCGGATGATGGACCGCGGGCACGTACACCCCGGCGATGGCCGCCAGGCTTTGCAGCAGATCATTCCGGCTGCGGCCCTCCTGCTTCCAACGCAGCCAGGCAGCGACCAGTTCCTGAACGACCTCCTCTCCGTCCCCGATGACGAGGCCGTCGAAAAAGTCGGCCAGCGGTTCGGGATTAAAGACACAGGGGCCGCCGGCCAGAACGAGGGGGTGCCCTTCCCGTCGGTCCCGGGACTGGAGCGGCACCCCCCCCTGCTGCAGCATGGCCAGCACGTTGGTGTAGCCCAGTTCATAGGGCAGGCTGAACCCGATCAGATCGAAGGACGAAAGCGGTGTTCCGGATTCCAGGGAGACCAGAGGCAGGTTCTGCTCTTTGAGCAGCCGGGCCAGATCCGGGGCCGGGGCAAAGAACCGCTCGGCCCAGACCTCCGGCCGGGCGTTCAACAGATGGTACAGGATTTTCAGGCCCAGGTAGGACATGCCGACTTCGTAGAGGTCGGGAAAGGCCAGGGCAAACCGCAGGTTGACCGCCGCCGGGTCTTTAAAGGTCGAAAAAAGCTCTCCGCCCAGATACCGGCTGGGCCGGCGGACGGAGGTGAGATAGGGTTCCAGAGGATGAGGGGTTGGCATAATTATTTAGCGATAAATACAATAATCGGACCGATCGGTCGGATCCGACTGATCGGTCCGATCAATGCAAAATGTAAAGTGAGCAAGTTGAAAAACGATTTACAGAATCCCGGTCGAGTCTTTTCGGTTTTTTTAACAATTAACTGACAATTGATTATTGATTATTTTCTTTTCGTATTTCTACTTCATCAGTGCTTCCAGGTCCTTTTCCACCTTTTTCAACAGTGCTTTGATCTCCCGGATCTTGGGCTTTTTCAATCCGGTGATCCCTTTGAGGGTTTCTCTCAGGCCATGGAACCTTCCTTCCAGGGAGGCGAACAGGGCCAGGATCTCCTCCGTCTCCGGGGTCAATTCAGCCGGACGGATGGTCGGGGGCGCCAGCGGCAGGGTTTCCAGCCAATGGGGTACCCGGACCCGGAAAGGGTATACCTTCTGGATCGCTTCGGCAAAAGTCAGGCTGGTGGATTCTTCCCCGTGGATCACCATAACCTGGAGCTCCGGGTTTTTAAAATTCCCTAGCCAGTCCAGCAGTTCCTGCTGGTCGGCATGGGCGGAAAAACCGCCGATGGTATGGATCTTGGCCCGTACCGCCACCTCTTCCCGGAAGATGCGGACTTTCTTGGCCCCGTTGACCAGGGAGCGGCCCAAGGTCCCCTCTGCCTGGAAGCCGATGATGACGATCTGGGCGCCGGGGCGCCAGAGATGGTGTTTGAGATGATGCTTGATGCGCCCGGCGTTACACATGCCGCTGGCGGCAATAATGATAGCCGGACCTTCCTGGCGATTGATGGCCATGGATTCTTCCGGCGTCCGGGTATATTTCAGTTGGGGCAGATCGAATGGGGCCGGCCCTTCGGTCATCATCCGGACCGTCGGCGGATTGAAATACTCCGGATATCTTTCGAAAATTTCCGTGGCGGAAATGGCCAGCGGACTGTCCAGAAAGACCGGCAGCGAAGGCAGTTGCCCTTGGGCCACGAATTCCCGGAGGGTGAAAAGGATCTCCTGGGTGCGCTCGACCGCGAAGGCCGGAATGAGGATCTTTTCCCCGTATTTGATGCCCTCCTGGATGGCCGCCAGGAGTTCCGCCCGGCTGTCGGCCATGTTTTTATGCAGACGATCGCCGTAGGTGGATTCGATGAACAAATAGTCGGCTTCCTCCACGATCTCTTTTTCGCTGACGATCATGGCCTTCTCCCGGCCGATGTCGCCGGAAAAGACCACCTTGCCGTCACGCCCCTGTTCCTGAAAAAAGATCTCCAGGAAGGAGGCGCCCAGGATATGCCCGGCGTTGCGAAAACGACAATGGATATCGGGGCTGAGGCGGATATCCTGGTTTCTTTCCACCGGTTCGAAATATTTGAAACAGGCCTCGGCATCTTCGAGCGTATACAGGGGCTCCACCGGTTTTTGTCCGGAACGGATGTTTTTCCGGGACTGCCATTCGGCGTCCATTTCCTGGATGTGCGCGCTGTCCCGGAGCATGATCTGACAGAGTTCGAAGGTGGCTTGGGTGCATAAAATTTTTCCCCGGAACCCGTCCTTGACGATCCTGGGAATCAGCCCGCAATGGTCGATATGGGCATGGCTCAACAGGATATATTGGAGCCGGGCCGGGCGGTAGCGGCTCAAGGAGGTGTTCCTTTTTTCGATTTCACGGCTGCCCTGGAACATGCCGCAATCGACCATGAAGCGGAGGCGTTCGTTTTCGATCAGAAAACAGGATCCGGTCACGGTCCGGGTGGCGCCTAAACAGGTCACTTGCATGGGTTTCGATCCTTTCCCGGGCCCGAGCATTCTCTTGACAGGCCCCGGTAAATCATATAAGCAGATTCGGAAGATTACAATGAAAAAGTCCCCCGGGCGGCCCGGCGCTGGCCGGCCGCCGGGGGCCGGGACGAAAACCTTATGCTCGAAACCAAAACCGAACGGCAATATGTCATCGATGAACTGACGATCCGCGATTCCTGGCGCATGTTCCGCATTCTGGCGGAATTTGTGGACGGCTTTGAGGCCCTGGCCAACGTTCACCCGGCGGTGTCCATTTTCGGATCGGCCCGCTCCAAACCCGGCGATCGCTACTACGAGCAGGCGGTGGAAATCTCCCGCCTGCTGGTCCAGAACGGCTTCAACGTCATTTCCGGCGGCGGCCCGGGTATCATGGAAGCGGCCAATAAGGGGGCGGCTGAAGCCGGCGGGAAGTCCGTGGGCCTGAATATTGAATTGCCCTATGAGCAGAAGCCCAATCCCTACGCCAACGTGCGCCTCAGCTTTCGCTATTTTTTCATCCGCAAGGTCATGTTCATCAAGTACGCCGTGGCCTATGTGATCATGCCCGGGGGGTTCGGGACCCTGGATGAATTTTCCGAAGCCATCACCTTGATCCAAACCAAGCGGATAAAACCCTTTCCGGTGATCCTGGTGGACCGGAACTACTGGAAGGGGCTCCTGGACTGGCTCCGGAAGACGGCCTGTCCGGAGTGCATGATCGACGTCGAAGACATGAATATCATCCAGGTGATCGACGAACCGGAGGAAGTGGTGCGGACGATCAAAAAAATTATCATCCTTTGATATTGGAGTAATGGAGTAGTGGAGTAATGGCCTAGAAGCAATACTCTTATACTCCATATCCTTTAACTGGGCCGGGGAGTAAAGGAGTAATGGTCTTGAAGCAATACTCCATTACTCCAACACTCCATCCTTTACTGCTCATGGAAAACAAGGAAATCGCCGCCGTATTGAACGAGATCTCCCAGTTGCTGGAACTGGCCGGGGAGAATCCCTTCAAAGTCCGGGCTTACGCCCAGGGCGCCCGGGTCATCGAAGCCCAGGACCGGCCGGCCGCCGAATTGATGGGCAGTGGGGAACTGGCGCGCATCAAGGGGATCGGCGCCACCCTGTCCCAACAGATTGCGGAATTGGTCCGGGAAGGAGAGACGGCCCTGCACCGGGAGCTGAAAAAGAAATTCCCGGAAGGGATCCGGGAAATGCTCCGGGTGCCGGGGCTCGGGCCTAAAAAAGTCAAGGAACTGATGGACCGGTTGCACATCCGCTCCTTGGGGGAATTGGAGTACGCCTGCCATGAGAACCGGTTGGTTTCCCTGCCCGGTTTTGGGGAAAAATCTCAGAATAATATTATCCGGGGCCTTGAACACCTGAAGAAGTTTCAAGGCCGGTTCCTGTTCGGGGAGGCTTATCCCCAAGCGGTGGATTTGCTGAACGCCATTTTAAAGCACCCGGACACGATCCAGGGGGCCGTGGCCGGCAGCCTGCGTCGCCGCAAGGAAATCGTCAAAGACATCGACCTGGTGGCCGAGAGCGACAAACCCGGGAAACTGATGGACCTGTTGGTCTCCCTGCCGCCGGTGGAGGAGGTCCTGGCCAAAGGCCCGACCAAATCGGCCGTCCGGCTCAAAAGCGGCATCCAAGCCGACCTCCGGGTGGTGGAAGCGGGGGCCTTCCCCTTCGCCCTGCATCATTTTACCGGCAGCAAAGAACATCATATCGCCCTCCGTTCCCTGGCGAACGACCTGGGCTACAAAATAAACGAGTATGGGTTGTTTCATAATGAAAAGCCGGTCTCGTGCCGGGATGAGGGTGAAATCTACCGGCGTCTGGGATTGGACTATATTCCGCCCGAACTGCGGGAGGATCGGGGGGAAATCGAGGCCGCCCGGGACAGGACGCTGCCGAAGCTGGTGGAGGAAGGGGAGATCCGCGGGACTTTTCACTTGCACACCTACCGGAGCGACGGTACCCCCACGCCGAGCCAGTGGGCGCAGGCCGCCCGGGAAAAGGGTTATGGTTACCTGGGTTTGTCCGATCATAGCCAGTCGGCCGCTTATGCCGGCGGTTTGAAGGCGGAACAGCTTCGGGAACAGGAAGCCGAAATCCGAAAAATCAACGCCGCCCAGAAGGACGTGCGCCTCTTCCGGGGGATCGAGTCCGATATCCTGCCCGACGGATCGCTGGACTACCCCGAGAAAGAACTATCCCGGTTCGATTTTATCGTAGCTTCCATCCATTCCCGTTTTAATATGACCGAGGCGGAGATGACCCGCCGCATCACCCGGGCCATCGAAAATCCGTACACAACCATGCTCGGCCACCCTACCGGGCGGCTGCTCCTGGCCCGGGACGGCTACCCGGTGAATATGGAGGCCGTTTTGGAGGCCGCCGCCCGGCACGGGGTTATCATCGAGCTGAACGCCAATCCCCATCGCCTGGACCTGGATTGGCGCCTGATGAAAAAGGCCCGGGAGCTGGGTTTGAAGATCGCCATCAACCCCGATGCCCACCACCTGGAGGGGTTGACGGATGTCCACTACGGCGTGGGCATTGCCCGCAAGGGTTGGCTGACCCGGGAGGATGTCTTCAATACCCTGGAGGCGGAGGAAGTGGCGGCGTATCTGGAGCAGCGGAGGAAAAAAGCAGGGAAAAGCGATTAAAAAGACGAACATTGAACATCGAACATCGAACGTCCAACGTCGAATGAAGGATGTCGCCCATTCCTTATTAGTAATATTTTGAAATTTTTTTTGATAGAATTTAAAACCATAATTCGATGTTCGATGTTGGACGTTCGATGTTCGATGTTCGTCTTTTTCATTGAAAGGATTGCCCATGAAACTCCCCGACAAGATCAAGCACATCCTCCCCGCTCTGGACCGCCGCTACCCCAGCGCCCATACCGCTCTGTCTTTCCGCAATCCCCTGGAGATGTTGGTGGCCACGATCCTGTCCGCCCAGTGTACGGACAAGAAAGTGAACGAGGTGACGCAGATCCTGTTCAAGAAATATCGCAGCGCCCGGGATTTTGCCGAGGTCCCGCTGGAGGAATTGGAAGTCGCTATCCATCCTACGGGTTTTTTTCACAACAAGGCCAAGAGCATCAAGAACTGTTGTTCGGAATTGATCAAGCGCCATCAAGGCCAGGTTCCCCGGACCATGGAGGAACTGACCGCCCTGCCGGGGATCGGGCGGAAGACGGCCAACGTCGTGCTGGGCAGCGCTTTTGGAATACCCGGCCTCGTGGTGGATACCCACGTGGGCCGCATCGTCCAACGACTGGGGCTGACGAAGGAAAAAGACCCGGTGAAAATCGAGTTCGCCCTGATGCCTTTGATTCCCCAAGAAAGATGGGTCCTCTTTTCGCACCAGTTGATTGATCACGGGCGGACCCTCTGCACGGCCCGGTCCCCCCAATGCCCGGTGTGTCCGTTGCGCCCGGCCTGTGATTATGGGACGGCGCAAGCAGAGATCGGAGGACAGAGGACAGAGGACAGAGATCAGAGAAAAGGGTAGGGCGCGGTCGCCGAACGCGCCGCCTAGGATAGGGCGCAGGAGGAAAAAACAGAGGTCGGAGGACAGAGGACAGAGATCAGAGAAAAGGGTAGGGCGCGATCGCCGAGCGCGCCGCCAGGGAGAAAACAGGAAAAAAAGGAAAGATGAATAAGGCCGAAAACGATAAGCCGGTGGTGGAGATCACCGGGCTTTACAAGTCCTACTGGCGGGGGAATCAGCGGATCCCGGTGCTGGAGGACCTCAATCTCACCGTCCCTGAAGGGGAGTTCATCGCCCTGATGGGACCCTCGGGTTCGGGCAAGACCACCCTGCTCAACCTGATCGCCGGTATCGACCAGGCCGATGGGGTGACCATCGTCGTGGCCGGGACCGATATCACCCGCT
>JACRCK010000205.1 GCA_016219065.1 Deltaproteobacteria bacterium | reverse complement strand
GTCCTGTTCAGACAGGAAGGAGGAGCTATGAAAAGGCACATCTTGAACTATGATACCATCCTGAAAGTGACCCAGGCCATCTCCCATTCGCACGATCCCGAAGAGGTGGTCCTGATGGCCGTGAACAGCATCAAGGACGCCTTGGCGGTCAAAGGCTGCACGCTTTTTCTGATCAACCATAAGACCAAGCACCTGGAGGCGGCCGCGTCCATGGGGTTGAGCAACGAATACCTCAATAAGGGACCGGTCAGCGCCGTGGAGTCGATCCCCCGGTCCCTGGAAGGACCTGTGGCCATCTCGGATGTGATGGACGATCCCCGGATACAATATCCGGAAGCGGCCAAAAAAGAAGGGATCGCCTCCATCCTCTCCGTACCGGTGGCTGCCGGAGGTCACGTCCTCGGATCGCTGCGGGTCTATACGAATGAGCGGTGGGATTTCACGCTGAATGACGTGAATTTCGTTCAGGCCATGGCCTGCCTGGCGGGGATGGCCATCATCATGGCCCGGCAGTACAAAGGGATGAAAGACAGCCTGGAGTTCCTGAAAAGCCAGCAGGCGGCCAAGACGATGAAGTCCGGGAAAAGGACGCCCGTTGAGGCGGTCCCGGTGCGGGCGGCGATTCCCAAGGCGAAATCTAAAAGGAAGAAATAACCCCTCCAATAAATGGATTGTTTGGAGAACCCGCAGGTCGAAAGAGGTCGGTCATCCCTTGTCTTTGGCGGTCCGGACGATGGCTTCCGCCAGGACCTGGGCGGTGTCATAAATCGGAACCGCCGGGGCGAGGTCCCCGCTGAGCAGGGAAAGCTCCGTGCAGGCCACGATCAACACCTCCGCTCCTTGGCAAATGAGTTGCCGGGAGGCCAGGCGCAGCGCCTCCTGCTCCATCGGCCCCGGCCTTCCGGTTTTGACCTTCCGGATGACCTGCATGATCTGTTGCTGGCGTTCTTCCGCTGGATAAAGGATCTCAATTCCGTACCGGTCGAACGGTTCAAGGTACAAACCCTGCCGGATGACGGCGGTCGAGGCCAGGACTCCCACCCGCTTTAAGCCGGGATTTTCTTGGCCTATCCTTTCCACCGTTAGTTCAATCATATTCAAAACCGGAATCTGTACCGCGGTGCGTAGGTCCTCGAAATAGGTGTGGGCGGTATTGCAGGGAATGGCCAGCAGGTCGGCCCCGTAGGCCTCCAGCCGCCGGGCCATGTCCCTCAGGACCGGTACCGGGCTCTCGCCGGTTCCCTCGATGAGGGCCTTAATCCGCGAAGGGATCTGCGGATTGTTGTCCACGATCATGCGGAGGTGATCGGCGTCGTCTTCGGCCGGCGTGGCCCGGAGCACCCGTTGCTGGAGATCCACCGTAGCCTCCGGTCCCATACCGCCGATGATGCCGATGATTTTGTCGCCCAAGCTGCGTTTCCTTAAATTCGAAATCCGAAACTCGAAATTCGAAACAAATTCAAATTACCGAAATTCGAATGTTCAAAACAGGTGAAAAATCCGGCCGGCGATGAGACCCTCCCGTCAAGTGGGGGAGGATGTTTGGGTCATTTTGAATTTTGATCATTCGTGCTTGTTTCGAATTTCGGATTTCGGATTTCGAGTTTAACCAGGTAGGGTGGATCAAGCGAAGCGGATCCACCAGCCCGTTGGTTCAAGCTTCTCCCAGCACCGTTTCCTGATACACATATAAAGCCGGCGAGCCGCCGGTATGGACGAACAATACCCGGCTGCCCTTGGGAAAATAGCCTTTGCGCACCAGGTCGATCAATCCGGCCATGGCCTTGCCGGTATAGACCGGATCGAGCAGCACCCCTTCGGTGCGGGCCAGGAGGCGGACTGCTTCGGCCATTCCGGGGGTCGGCAGGGAATAGCCGGGCCCCACATAATCGTCGAAACAGGTCACGGCTTCCCGGGGGATTTCAACGTGTGCCCCGACAAACCGGGCCGTCTCCCGGACCAGTCCGTAGACCAGTTCCTCCTGCTGGAGTTTCGGGCGGCTGACGTTGATGCCGATGACCGGCAGGT
>JACRCK010000204.1 GCA_016219065.1 Deltaproteobacteria bacterium | reverse complement strand
TTCCACATACAGGCGATGGCCTTTGGTCTCCCCGGCCAGGGTTTCGATGATCTCGGAAGAGGGGTTGCCGGGATAGCCGGCGGCAAAAGAAACGCCCGCTTCCAGGGCCCCCCGGGCGATGGCCTCGTTGCCCATCAGCAACTGGACTTCCGGCTCAGTCAATGGATCTCTCCTCTTGGGCCCGGGCCCTTTTTTTCTTGTTGGCCACGGCGGTACCCAGGTGTTCCCAGTTTTCGTCCGGCAAGGGCTTGACCTGGAGCACGTTCTTCGACCGGGCCTCCCGGAATAACTCCAGTCCTCTTTCCGTGCAGATCAGGACCGTATTCCAACCCGGAACCCCTTCGGCGGAACCCACGGCGATATCCGCCGATTCGGCGGTCATGTCTCCGCAGGCCAGGCAGCCCCGGGGAACCAGGGGCCGGAGTTCGGCCAGGGGAATGGCAACCCGGCTTTTGCGGGTAAAGATCCGGAATTCCTCGGCCGGGGGCGGGGGAACGTCATATTTCAGAATGGTTTCCGTAACCCCCTTTTCCAAGAGGATCTTCCGGATCTGGGCGTAAGGCAGGGACCAGGTGCAAAAAAGTCCTATTTTCAAGGCGATGGTATCCACAGGGAGCCTTTGTTCGCTACGGTAGGAGCGAATGTTATCGACGGCCGTAATCTGGCAGGGGGTGCCCACCACCCCCTGGCGCCCCCCGCCGGCTTCCAGCAGCGGATGCAGAGCCGATAGCGTCCCGGCCCCCGAGTATTTGGACCCGGCGCATTCCAGGACTTCGGCCCGGGTCCGGCAGACCCGGCCCTCCGGTTCGCCGTTCTTGCCGGTGCCGGTCAGCACCGCCTCCTGGACCCAGTCCAGTTCCAGGGCCAGCAAAACCAGGGCCGTAACCGTTCCGCCGTACTGGCCTTTCTTGCGCAGGCCCGGGGCCTGGGCCCGGGTCATCCAGCGTTCCAATACCCGCCCCGGGCCATCCTCTTTCAAGGCGGCATTCGGCCGCAGATGGGGGCAGAATTGACCGCACCGGCCCCCGCTCAGGCTGCAACGGTCCAGGGCCACTACCCGGCCCTGGAAAAAGGTAAAATAGGGGCACAGCCCGACACAGGCGCCGCAGGCGCTGCACCGGTCTTTTTCCAGCACTTCCCGGATCAAGGTCTCTTGGGTGGTAGGGTTGTTATTCAAAGGGAGCCGCCGATTTTGTAATAAAAACTTGCCTACTATAGAAGGAGGGGCTTATCCTGTCAAGGATAAGGAAACTTGATTTTTTCTTTGACAACCCTTTTTAAGGATTTTACCATTTATACCACGATGTGGTACTATCCCAATCGAAGTCGACCCTGAACGAAGGAGAAATCCCGGAAAACATTGAGAGGGAATGGACTGATTATCGAAATACGAACTTTTTCTTAAAAAACGGAGGAGCCATGGAAAAGTTAGAGTTAAAAAGCCTGAACACTCCCGATGAAGAGAGGACTTTCGACAAAGGGAAACTGGAACTCGTCAAGATAGGCGGGGCCATGGTCGGCCGGGCCACTTTCCAGCCCGGGTGGAAATGGTCGGAGTCGGTGAAACCTCTGGTGAACACCAAAAGCTGTGAGGCCCCCCACTTTCAGTACCACGTTTCCGGGACCCTGCGGGTCCTCATGGACGACGGGACCCAGGTGGATTGCCGGCCCGGAGACGTCTCCCTGCTCCCGACCGGCCACGACGCCTGGGTCATCGGGGATGAACCGGTGGTCGTGGTGGATTTTCAGGGAATGGTTGATTACGCCCGGGAGGCGGGGAAAAAATAATCGGCGGGAATTCAAGCGTATTCGCCGGAGTACTTGACAATATCCCGCAATAGTGGTAAGTTTGTTGTTTATCGGGATGTGGCGCAGACTGGTAGCGCACCTGAATGGGGTTCAGGGGGCCGCTGGTTCAAATCCAGTCATCCCGACCATAATAATCAAGGGGTTATCCGGAAACGGGTAACCCCTTTTTTTGACTTTTTAAATCCTCATCAGCTCCCCCCTCCCCCCCCTGGCTCTGATCAGGTTTTTTCGTAGGGGGGGTTTTATACCCCCCCGCCGCAACAGCGCACACCGGGTTCCGATTATTAATCCAGAAAAAAGGCATTGAGATCAAGCAGAAATAAATATATGATTTCCAAAATTTATGACTTAACCAGTTTATTGGGCGACTGATATCCCGGTTTGACTTGCCCTGGTCGTCATACCTTTTTGGACCAAATTACCCGGAAGCGATTACAAAGGGCCTCCCTGAGGGCTCATTGATGTCACCATCGATAACCAATCCTATAAACTGTTCCAGGTCAACCTCTCCGACCTAAATAGTTAAAGCGAAATCATTGGCAGCGTCGTCTGGATAGACCGTTTGGAGTGGTTGCAGGGATTTAGCCAAGAAGCAATTTTCATCGTTTTTTAAATGCCCTTTAGCACCAAACCTATCATTAAAGATTTTAGGAAATAAATAATGAGTACCTCAGATAATCCCAGAAAAGAAATCAT
>JACRCK010000203.1 GCA_016219065.1 Deltaproteobacteria bacterium | reverse complement strand
GTTCAACCCATAAACAATCAGAAAAAAAATGCTGGAGGAGAATAATGGGCGACAAGAAGAGTATTTTAGTTGTCGGCGGCGGCATTAGCGGCCTGACCACGGCCATTGAAGCGGCTGAAACGGGCTTTGCGGTAACGGTCATAGAAAAGAACCCCTATTTGGGCGGGCGGGTGGCCCAACTGTACCAGTATTTCCCGAAACTTTGCCCTCCCAACTGCGGGCTGGAAATCAATTTTAAACGGAGCAAAAACAACGCCCGGATCACCTTTTATACCCAGGCCCAGGTGGAGAGCATCGCCGGGAGCGAGGGGAATTATCAAGTAACCGTGAAGACCGTTCCGCGTTTCGTGAATGACAACTGCACCGGCTGCAACAAGTGTGCGGAGGCCTGCCCGGTAGAACGGTCCAACGATTTCAACTACGGCATGGATAAAAACAAGGCGGCCTACCTCCCTTATCCCATGGCCTTTCCCATGAAATACGTGATCGACGGTTCGGTGTGCCTGGGGAAAAGCTGCGCCAAGTGCGTCGAGGTCTGCCCTTATCAGGCCATCGACCTGGACATGCCGCCGGAAACCTTGACCCTGGAAGTCGGTTCCATCGTCTGGGCCGCCGGCTGGAACCCCTATGACGCGACCAAACTGGAAAATTACGGCTTCGGTCAATATCCCAACGTGATCACCAACGTGATGATGGAACGGCTCTGCGACGACCACGGACCCACCCAGGGCAAGATCCTGAGGCCCTCCGACCAGAAAGAGGTGACCAAGGTGGCCTTCATCCAGTGCGCCGGTTCCCGGGATGAAAACCACCTGGCCTACTGTTCGGGTATCTGCTGCCTGGCCTCTTTGAAACAGGCCACCTACTTGCGGGAAAAGAACCCCGAGGCCCAGGCCTTCATCTATTTTATCGACATCCGGGCCCAGGGCAAGCTGGAGGATTTTTACGTCAAGGTCAAGCAGGATGAGAAACTGTCCCTGGTTAAATCCAAGATCGCTTTGATCAATGAAGACCCGGCCACGAAGGACCTGATCCTGGAAGGGGAAGACACCATGTCCGGCCAGCGGGTCCGGGAGACCGTGGACCTGGTGGTCCTGGCCACCGGCATGGAACCGGCCACGGCCCAGGTCAAGGTGCCGGCCGAGGTCCTCTACGATGATTACGGGTTCATCGCCTCGGAACAGGACCAGAATGGTATTTACGGGGCCGGTACGGCCAAGCGGCCTTCGGATGTGGCGGGAGTGGTTCAGGATGCAGCCGGAGCGGCGCTCCGGGCTATTCAATCGGTGAGGAGGTAGGATCGCATGGATAAAAAACTCGGCGTATATATTTGTGAAGGTTGCGGGATCGGCGAATCCCTGGATCTAGCGGCCCTGAAGAAGGTGGCCACCAAGGAATTCAAGGCCCCGATCTGCAAAAGCCATCCCTGGCTTTGCGGGGCCGAAGGTCTGGAGATGATCAAAGCCGACCTGGCCAATGAAGGGGTCAACACCCTGAGCTTGGTGGCCTGTTCGCCCCGGGTAAAGACCAACGAATTCGATTTCGGCCCGGTGCTGATGGACCGGGTCAATGTCCGGGAGCACGTGGTCTGGGTCCTTCCGGCCGGGGACGAAGACACCCAGATGATGGCCGAAGACCAGATGCGCCTGGGTTTGGTCAAGCTCCAGAAATCCACTCCGCCGGAACCGTTTCAGGCGGAAAACCTGAGCAAGACCGTCCTGGTAGTCGGCGGCGGGTTCACCGGGATGAACGCCGCCCTGGGGGCGGCTCAGGCCGGCTATCCGGTGCTCCTGGTGGAACGGGAGCCCGCTCTGGGCGGGTTCCTGAACAAGATGAATAAACGCGTCCGTCCGCCGTACAAAGAGTTGAAGCCGGTGGACCTGGAAGGACAAATCAAAGCCATCGAAGCCGAACCCAATATCAAGGTCTTCACCTCGGCTCAGATTGAAAAACTTTCCGGCGGGCCGGGGGTCTTTGACGTGACCATTTCCCAGAACGGTTCCTCGGTTACCGAACGGGCCGGTTCCGTGGTCATGGCCACCGGCTGGAAGCCCTATGACGCCAATAAGCTGGAACACCTGGGCTACGGCAAGTTTCCGGACGTGATCACCAACATTCAAATGGAAGAAATGGCCAAGAGCGGCAAGATCACCCGCCCCTCGAACGGCCAGGAAGCCAAAAACGTCCTGTTCATCCAATGTGCTGGCTCCCGGGATGAAAATCATCTGCCGTACTGCTCTTCGGTCTGCTGCCTGGTTTCCCTGAAGCAGGCCACCTATGTCCAGGAGCAGAATCCGGAGGCCTCCGTCTATATCCTCTACAAAGATATCCGCACCCCGCACCAGAGCGAGGATTACTACCGGAAGGTGCAGCGGGACGGCGGGATTTTTATCCGGGGTGAACTGCTGGGACTGACGGCCGGAGGCGCGGGGCTGACCGCCGAAGCCGATGACGTCCTGTTGAACGAGAAGGTCCTGCTCGAGGACCTGGACCTGGTGGTCCTGGCCGTCGGCATGGTGCCCACCACCCTGGAAGAGCTGGCCCTGAATCTGGACTACCGCCAGGGGCCCCAATTGCCGCTAAACAAATACGGCTTTCCGGATTCCAACTTCATTTGTTTCCCCTATGAAACCCAGCGGACCGGCATTTATGCCGCCGGCTGTGTCCGGGCCCCCATGGAAACCGCCCTGGCCGGGGAAGACGCCACCGGAGCGGCCCTCAAAGCCGTTCAGGCCATTGAATCCACGGCCATCGGGGCCGCCACCTTCCCACGGTCCGGCGATATGACCTACCCGGAATTCTTCATGTCCCGCTGCACCCAGTGCAAGCGCTGCACCGAAGAATGCCCTTTCGGGGCCATCAACGAGGACGAGAAGGCCAACCCCATTCCCTTTACCACCCGCTGCCGCCGCTGCGGCACCTGCATGGGGGCCTGTCCGGAACGGATCATTTCCTTCAAGAATTACTCGGTGGATATGATCGGGTCCATGATCAAGGGCATCGAGGTGCCCGATGCCGACGACGAAAAGCCCCGGGTCATCGCCCTGGTCTGCGAAAACGACGCTTATCCGGCCCTGGATATGGCCGGGATCAACCGGATCCCGATCGATCCTTTCTTTCGCTTCATCCCGGTGCGCTGCCTGGGATCCGTGAACCTGGTCTGGATCGCCGACGCCCTGGCCAAAGGGATCGACGGGGTGATTCTGCTGGGCTGTAAGAAGGGCGATGATTACCAGTGCCATTTTATCAAGGGCAGCGAACTGGCCAACACCCGGATGGAGAAGATTTCCGAAACCCTGGGGCGTCTGGCCCTGGAGCCCGACCGGGTGGCGGTGGAGGAAGTTTCCATCATGGATTACGAAAAGCTGCCCCGGGTCCTCAAGGCCTTTATGGACCGGATCAAGGAAATGGAGCCGAACCCCTACAAGGGATTCTAGAAGATAGAGGTCAGAAGTCAGAGATCAGAGATCGGAGGACAGAAGCCGGAGGATAAAAGCAGAGATCAGAGGCCGGAGGTCGGGAAAATGATTTCCCTAACCCAATCCCGGTATCCTGACTTCTGACCTCTGGTCTCTGATTACTTCAACAAAGGGAAGGATGAGGACTATGGAACAGGTAGTGGGACCCCAAGCCGGATCCGGAGGCCATTCAGGAAGAGCCTATGACCAATCCTTCGCCCGGGAGGTCTACCAGAAGGTGGACTCGGGCGATGAGATCAAGATGTGCATGCAGTGCGGCGTGTGCGCGGCTTCCTGCCCCTTGAAGGAAAAGATGGATTATTCACCCCGGAAGATCTTTACCATGATCCGGGCCGGGAAGCGGGACACGGTTTTAAGCAGCCAGGCCATCATGCTCTGTACCTCCTGTTATAGCTGCAAAGTCCGCTGCCCCCGCAAGGTGCCGGTGGTGGATGTCATGCACGGCCTGGCCCATTATGCCTTGCGCCAGGGCTACAAACCCCGCGTGGAAACCGCCCTCTTCGGGGAGAAGTTCTGGGGCAACATTTACCGCCTGGGCCGGATCGACGAAAAAGACGTGGCCCAAAGATACTTTCTGGGACACGGCCTGGTGCCGGGGATCAAACTGATGCTGGAGAACAAGGACATGGGGTTGGGCATGCTGTTCAAAAAACGCATGAAGCTCCTGCCCGAACGGCCGATTAAAAATATCAAATCCCTGCGGAAGATGCTCGACAAAGCCAAGGCCATGGGGAAGGGAGGTGCCGCCTGATGAATTATTTCCTCTATCAAGGTTGTTCGTTGGAGGCCAGCGGGGTCCATTATATGATTTCCCTGGAAGCGGTGGCCAAGGTGCTGGGGATGTCCTTCAAGGAAATCGCAGACTGGAACTGCTGCGGCGCCAGCATTTCCTATGTGGGCGGAAACGAGTTGTCCGTCGATGTCCTGGCGGCCCGTAACCTGGCCCTGGCCGAGGCCCAGGGTGGGCTGGACATCGTCGCCCCCTGCAGCTCCTGCTACATCGTTCTGAACAAGGTCAATCACAAATTACAGCAGGATCCCGGGCTGCTGGCCAAAGTCAACGAGGTCCTGGCGGAGGGGAATTTAAAATACAGCGGCAAGCTGAAAGTCCGGCACCTGTTGGACGTGCTCTTCAACGATGCCGGCGTCGACCAGATCAAGGCGGCCGTCAAAAAGCCCCTGACCGGCATCAGAGTGGCCGGCTATGTGGGCTGCCAGACCGTGCGTCCTTTCGGGGAATACGACAGCCCCGAAAAGCCGGTGATTCAAGACCGGCTGATCGAGGCCCTCGGGGCCACGGCCGTGCCGTTTCCTAAAAAGATGCGCTGCTGCGGGTCCGGCCTGTTCCTGACGGAACTGGATGCCTGTTATGAGCTGGCCCGCGCCATCCTGGAAGACGCCCAGGCCAACGGCGGCCAGATCATTTCCACGGCCTGCCCCATGTGCCAGATGAACCTGGAGGCCTATCAGAAACGGATGAACAAGGCCCTGGGGACCAGTTTCAATATCCCGGTAGTCTTCATCACCCAGTTGATGGCCCTGGCTTTCGGCCTTTCCAAGAAGGAGGCGGCCCTGGACCGGCTGTTGATTTCGGCCGACGCCGTGCTGAAGGCCGCTTAACGCCGCTCGGGAAAATAATCGCAGACCAAGGGAGGCCCTCCTGATCCGTCGGGAGGGCCTTCGTTTACTCTATAAAAAAGCAAAAAAGCAATAATTAACAATTAATTATTATTTATTAATTATTGTTTGTTTCTGAACTCTATACGGGAAGGGGCATCCGGCTTGACAAGGATCGCCCGGCCTACTATTTTTTGAATGGTAGATTTTAAGCTAAGGTGCGCCCTGGCTGGTAAGAACATCTTGATAGAAAGAAGGCTGACTATGCAGATCGATGAAAGTAAGACCATCTGTCCCCATTGCGGGCAGAAGATGAAAAAGTGGAAAACCCCCGACGCCTCCACCTGGGGGTCGGGGTTCCAATACATATGCTTTAACGACGAATGCGGTTATTTCGTCCGGGGCTGGGATTGGACGATGAAGACCATGAAGGCCAACGCCTCCTACCGACACCGCTACAATCCGGAAAACGGGGAGACCGGCCCCATCCCGGCCTGGTCTTATGACGCCCTCAAATGCGACATCATCGAGGATTAGGGCGTGGAAGATCTGACCAAGGTGGGGCGGAACGATCCCTGCCCCTGCGGCAGCGGCAAAAAATTCAAAAAGTGCCACCTGGGGCGGGAAGGGGAACTCTACCTGAGAAAGGGTGAAACCCTGGATCCGGAAGCCGGCAAAAAGATCAGGGACCTGCCCGAGGTCTGGTACGGCCGTTCCCGGGAAATGATCGCCGCCCTCGTTCAGGAAGGGCATCTGGACGGACCAATGGGGATTAAATGTATCGACCTGGAAGCCTACCGCAATCTGGGGGTCTCCGGCCAGGAAATCCCCCGGGAGGCGTTAAATAGCAGCGCCGGGGTCCTGGTCAACCCGGCTAAAACCCGGGAGGCCGACCCGGCCCACCTCTATCTGGCCATTACCCCCAAAATTCAGGATTCCAACCTGATCCACCAGTTCGCCCATATCCTGGACTATCTGAAAGGCGGTTCCCCGCCGGGGGCCAATAACCAATTGGCCCTGGAGGTCGGCATTCCGGCCGAACATTTGGATCATACCCAGGATTTCGGGACCTGGCTGGAGTTCCTGCGGGACCGTTTTCAAGTGGAGCTGGATGCCGAAGATGCCATTGTTGCCTTCCTTCACCGCAACGAGCTGCTTTTCAATATCGAGGAAATCCGGGTCCGGGACATCCCCCAATTGGCGGTTCATTCCAAAAAGATCCTGGACTTTATGATTAAAAACAGGAATGAAATTGACGGGCTGATCCGGGAGCGTAAGGGGTATATCGGGAAACAGTAAAGTCAAAGATTATTTGGAGTGTTGGAGTGATGGAGTATCGGAGTATTGCGACTAAGACCATTACTCCAGCACTCCATTACTCCAATACTCCGGAATTAGATCAGTGGCATTCCCCGTGCAATCCCAGGGCCTCGAAGGCCGAGAGGATCCGCTTCTCCATTTGGAGGCGTTTTTCCGGAAGGGGGATAAATTCCAGGTCTGGCAGCCGCTCCAGCAACTGCGTCCGGGTGGGGATGGCCCCCAGGCCGCACTCCAGCGTTTCTCCGTTCAAGGTGTTCAACAGGACGGCATCCTCGCTGTTGGTTACCACCGTCAGGGGGATCTGGACCGCATCCATCAACCGCGCCAGGGACAAACTGGGTCGTTCCCGGGCCAGGATCGACCCGGCGCCGCATTTGATCAACACGACCCGGCTGACCTCCAGGCGGATGATGATCGAAGCCCGGGATTGAAACACATCCCCCCCGGTCTGAAACTCATAAGGCACGTCCAACTCGAGGTCCTCCATCCGGAACCCTTTTTCCCGGAGGAGAAGCTGCAGGATTTTCTCCCGGATGACCTCCTCTTTACCGGTTTCACATTCCGAAAGAGCTATCAGGCCGGCTTTATATTTTTCTCCCGGACAGGTCTCCGACATGGTTCATTCCCCCTTTTTATGCAACGCCCTCTTTGAGTTTTAACGTCGGTTCCCCCCAAAAGGCGAAACGGAGCCACCGGAGGGCTAGTCGCAGCAAGGCCTCATCCTCCTCCCGGATCTGGTCCAGCACGGGCCCGGGGAGATCGAAACGCTCCAGGAAACGGGTCCGGAAAATAAACTGCCGGAACTGGTCCAGGTTGTAGCTGGCCATAAAGAACATCAGCAGCTTCCGCTCCACCGTCTCTTCAGCGCCCAGAGAGCCTTTATGGGTGATAATTTCCATCCAAAGATCATTAAAAAAATTATAGGGGACCAGACCCTGATCCGCCATCCAGGATTCGGCGGTCCAGGGCTTTGCTTCCTGGAACCCCAGACAGTGCTCTTCCCGGATATAAAAAAAAAGCTCCCGGGTCTGGGGCTGACCTTTGGTTTTCGTGGAACCCCGGCCGATGGGATAAATCCGGCAGGCCCCCGGCCGGTCGGGATAGACCCGACAGCACTGGGGGGTGACGAAGGGGCAGGTGCGGCCTTCGTCCT
>JACRCK010000207.1 GCA_016219065.1 Deltaproteobacteria bacterium | reverse complement strand
TGTGGCCTCCAGGGCGGCTTCAGCCGCCTTGATCTGTGACTGGGAGGCCGCTTCGGCCGCCAGGGCCTGGTTGAGCTTGGCCTCCGTGGCATCGAAATCCGCTTGGGCGATGGCTTTGGAATTGACCAGCTTCTGGTACCGATCAAAACGCAGTCGATCGTTTTTGATTTCCGCCCGGATCTGGTTCAGGTGGGCCCGGGCGGCATTCAGGTTGGCTTGGGCCTGGTTGATGGCGGCTTGCAGGTCGGCATTCTCCAGGCGGGCGATCAAGTCCCCCTTTTTTACCCGGGACCCCTCCTCCACGGCCAGAAACTCCAGGCGGCCCGTTCCCTTGGAGGCTACGGCGGCTTTCCGCTGGGCCACGACGTAACCGCTGGCGTTGAGCGCGGTCACTGGCTGAGAGGGATAGACCAGGGAAACGGTGGTAATCGAGACCTCCTGGGCCGGCCGTAATAAACCCTGGCCGTACAGGAAGGCCAGCAGCAGGACCAGGATTGCCGCCAGCAGGAGCCAACCGATTTTCTTTTTCCCGGACCGCCGGTAGGCAGCCGGCTCACCGGCCGGACGTTGGATCTTCAACACGGAAAGTTCTTCCTTCAAAACGGACCCTGCTCCCTCTCCAAAAAAATTCCTTTTTTTAGCAGCGACTTTATGCTATAAAGATAGTTTACTAAACAGAACCGGTTTAAGCCGGTCCCTCCGGTTCGAAGTTATCCCGCCTCGTGGGCGATTAGCTCAGTTGGATAGAGCGTTGGTCTCCGGAACCAAAGGCCGTGGGTTCAAGTCCCGCATCGCCCACCATTTTTCCTTATTTTATATCCCATGTTAAAAATCCGGTAAATCCTGCCTGCGTCTTTCTCGGTGTCGCCGTGGTGAATACCGGTGGCTATTCTTTAGGCGGAACCGGGATCAATTCGTATTGACGGCTCCCCAGGCCGATTTCCTCGGCGTAGGCCAACTGGATTTCCCAATCGATTTGGGGGTAAACGCCGCGGAATTTATCTTCCC
Source organism: Deltaproteobacteria bacterium (assembly GCA_016219065.1). Taxonomy (GTDB): domain Bacteria; phylum Desulfobacterota; class RBG-13-43-22; order RBG-13-43-22; family RBG-13-43-22; genus JACRCK01. Next base: position 15,301 of record JACRCK010000207.1, on the reverse strand, counting down.
CGGGGTTGAAATTTTTGGTCAGGGCGGAATCCCGGTTTCCCGGCTCCTGGTTGACCAGATCGACCGAGGCCTGATCGAGGGCCACGGGGTCGGCGGAGGCCAGGATGCCGATATCCCGGACGATGGGCCGGTCGGCATGGCCGTAGCAGTCGCAGGCCGGAGAAATGTCGGTCAAAAAATTCAGAAACAGGGACCGACCCTCCTTGCCTTTCAAAACCCCGGCGGTGTATTCCACCATTTTCTGCTGGAAAATGGGGATGGATTCGTTCCACTGCACCTGGATGGCGCCCTGGGGGCAGGTCAGGATGCATTCGCCGCAGCCCACGCAGGTTTCCGGGTTGATGACTGATTTTTCGTCGGCCAAAGCGATGGCGCCCTGGGCGCAATGAAGGACGCACTCCCCGCAGCCGATGCATTTCTTGCGGGTCACTTTGGGCGCGATATTGGAATGCTGGCTGAGTTTCCCTTCCCGCGAGGCGCAGCCCATGCCCACATTTTTAATGGTCCCGCCGAAGCCGGCCAGTTCGTGCCCCTTGAAATGAGCCACGCTGATGAAGGCATCGGCGTCGGCGATGTCGGCGGCAATGGAAACGGTTTTTAAATTTTTTTTATTCACCGTCACCTTGACGGCGGATTTCCCCTTGAGCCCGTCGGCGATGATCAGCGGGGCACCGATGGTATCGTAGGCAAAGCCGTTTTCCAGGGCCGTCTGCAGGTGGGAGACGCTTTCGGCCCGGGTGCCGACGTACAGGGTATTGGCGTCGGTGACGAAGGGTTTCCCGCCCCAGGCCCGGATCTTGTCGGTGACCGGGCGCAGGTAGATGGGACGCACATAAGCCGTGTTGCCTTTTTCCCCGAAGTGAATTTTGACGGCCACCAGGTTGTTTTTGGCCAGAGGCCGGGAAAAGGGGACCTTGTCCAGCAGTTGACTGATCCGCTGCAAGCGGTTCTCTTTCAAGGAAGTCTTCAGATCGACGAAATATACAGGCGAAGCCATATTATCTCCTTATGATGACGGATACTGGATCAAAGCAAAAACCGATACTGGATACTGGATAACAACTACCCAAGACTATCATATTTATACCCTTGTCTTGGTTTTTATCCAGCATCCAGTATCCAGCATCCGTCTTTAGATGATCCCCATCCCCTTCAGCACCGAGAGCATGACCGCCGCGGCCATGACGGAACCCACCTGGCCGCCGGCGTTGGCGCCCATGGCGTGCATGAGCAGGTAATTTTTGCGATTATATTTGAAACCTTCCTTTTGGACCACCCGGGCCGACATGGGGAAGGCCGAAATGCCGGCGGCGCCGATCAGCGGGTTGACCTTGCCTTTGGTCAGTGCGCAGAGGGCCTTGCCGAAGAGGACCCCGCAGACCGTATCCAGGCAGATGGCCAGGAGACCCAGGGCCAGGATGATCAGGGTGGTGGTCTGGACAAACACCGGGCCGTTCATGGTGGCCCCGATGGACATCCCCAGCAGCAGGGTGACGATGTTGGCCATTTCGTTGGAGGCGGTATTGGTCAGCCGGGGCACGGCGCCCGATTCTTTCATCAGGTTGCCGAGCATGATGGAAGCGAGCAGGGGCAGACCCATGGGCGCGATCAGCCCGCCGACGATGGTGATGACGATCGGGAAAAGAATGCGGGTGGTCTTGGAAACGGTCTTCTTATGGGTCTTCATCATGACCTTGCGTTCCTTATCCGTAGTCAGCAGCCGCATGATGGGCGGCTGTAGCAGCGGGACCAGCGACATGTAAGAGTAAGCGGCCACGGAAACGGGCCCCAGTAGGTGGGGGGCATATTGGGAGGCCACATAAATGACCGTCGGGCCGTCGCAGGCGCCGATGATGCCGATGGTCACGGCGTCCAGGGCCTTGAAGCCTAAAGCCAGGGCCAGCAGCAGGGTCAGAAAGATGCCAAATTGCCCGGCGGCCCCCAGCAGAAAAGTGTAGGGGTTTTCCAGAACCGGCCCGAAGTCGGTCATGGCCCCGATGCCCACAAAAATCAATAAAGGAAAAAGTTCGGTAATAACGCCGGCATCGTAGATAATCCGCAGAAAGCCATCCTTCTCCATAAGTCCGGCCAGAGGAATGTTGACCAGGATGGCCCCGAAGCCGATGGGGACCAGCAGCAGGGGTTCGAAATCCTTTTTGATGCCCAAGTACAAAAGCAGACCGCCGATGGCGATCATCACCAGGTTGGCCCATTGCAGATGCATCGTTCCGGCAATGAGCCCGGACAGGCCGTTGACGATGGCTTCAACCATAATCTTCCTACCTTTCTTTTATTCTTCGCCTTCTTTGATGGGAAAGATTCTTTTCAAAGCACCCATGATCAGACTCAACAGAATCAAAGTCAGCAAGGTGCCGCCCATACCGACGATCAGCATGGTCATTCCAAAGGTCCAGGTATCCATAACCAAATCCTCCGTTCAGTTATTAATTTCAGGTTTGATTTCAATAAACTTCAATAAATAATAAGGTTCTTCACCCTTTTGAGTGGGCGGCTACTACATCTAGTAGCCCTTGATAAATTCAGGCTACCGGAGTCAGCAGGTCCCGGCCAAAGGGTTTTCCATATTACTTTTTGGATTCTAACCCGGCCCGGAGTGGTCAAATCTTTCCGGAGGCAGGGCCGACCATAAAGCCACCGGACAACGTGCCGGAGGGGCCTGCTTCAGTATAAATTTAACTACTTCGGCGCGGTTTCCCGCCACGGAGTACCTTTGGAAAACCCTTTGGCCGGGACCTGCTGACTATACCGGATATGGTGGTTACCCACTCAAAAGGGTGGAGCGTCATTAATAATTAACAATTAATTATTAATTATTATGTCCCCCCTTACCCCCGGTAATGCAACTCGTTGCGGACAGGCAGGTTGGAAGCGAATTTCCGGGCCGTTTCCTCGAGGTACTGAAACTCTTTCACCGAATGAACCACCCCGCGGAGGACGATGGCCTGGCCATCATGAAAAACCTCCAGGGTGGGAATGAACACCTTGGGATCGATAACCAGCCGGGCCTTGACCCGGGCGGCCCCGGCCTGTTCTCTGAGCCGCTGTTCGGCTTCCGGAGTGGCCTTGGGGTCCAGCTCCTGCAGGGCCTGGACCAGTAATTTCGCCACCTGTTCGTACGATTGGAGACCGGTGTTGAAAACCAGGTCATAGAACCGGGTATTGGCCCAGCCCTCGCCGTAGTTGGCCTTGATATAGCCGGCCCGGGCCCGATCCATCTTCTCGACCATAAACTCGGCCGTCCGGGGATCCAACCCGTCCTGCTGGACGGCCCGCTCGATCCGTTTTTCCAAAGGGGCGATAATGCGGACCTTCAAGGCATGGGGCACATCCCGGAGGATGAGATGGCTGGCCCGCCCCAGGAGGACCACCCGGTTCCGCAGGGCGTATTCCAGGATATGGGCCTCCACCAGGGCCACGTACCCCCGATACTGCCAGTCGAAGCGCTCCCAGAGGGTGGGGGTGGTTTCGTCCACTTCCTGGACGAGGTTCTCCCATTTTTCCCCGGCGCTGCGGATGTCGTGGATCAAACGCTCTTTGTCCACGTAATCATAGTTCATTTCTTCGGCCACCATTCGGCCGATTTCTTCTCCGCCGCTGCGATATTCTCTGGAAATAGTCAATATGGCCATAAGCGTTTACTCCTTATCTCCCGAAATCGGGGGAGGCGAAGGGGGGCGGTGCCGGGTCTCTTTTTCCGCCCGGGAGATCCGGCGCCGGACCCAGAGTTTGCCGGCCACCAGCACCCCGACCAGGAAAAAAACTTCGACGGCGTATTGCAGCCATTTGGCGGGCTGCAAAGCCTGGACGATAAAGGGGTCGGTGATCATCATTTCGCCGCCCACCCGGCCCAGCACGGCGGCGCCGATATAAATGATGGCTGGATATTTATCCATCAACATGGAAAGGAGGTTGCTGGTAAAGACCACAAAAGGGATGCTCAAGGCCAGACCGAAAAGGAGCAGGAAAAGGTTCCCCTTGGAGGCCCCGGCTACGGCCAGGACATTGTCGGTGGACATGGTCAGGTCGGCGATGATGATGACCCAGATGGCCTGGGCCAGGGTTCGGGCTTCCTGTTTGGCCTCTTCCTGGGGCGCCCCCTCCACGAAGAGCTTGAAGGCGATCCAGATGATGACCGCCCCGCCGATGAATTTGATAAAATTAACCTGCAGCAGTTGGGAGGCGAAGAACGTCAAGGCCACCCGCAGGATCACCGCCGCCCCGGCCCCGAAAGCGATGCCGCGCGACCGTTGCTGGCGCGGCAGGGAACGCACCGCCATAGCGATGACCACCGCATTGTCCCCGGCCAGAATGAGGTCGATGAGAACGATGCTCAAAAGCCCGGTTACAAATTCCCAATTAAAATGAATCTGTCCAAGAATCCCCAGGTCCAAAAAATGGTCCTCCTGTTCCGGAAAATTCTACCGGAGAGCTGCGGGTTTTTACCGAATAATCGCCGTATTATTACTATGGACTGGGGAATCTTACAATAATTATTCCTGGTGTCAATTAAATATAGCTATATTTTGATTATATTATAATTGAAGGGACTGAAACGATCCGGAAAGCCCGGGGTGAATAAAGTTCTTGAATAAAAACCCGAATAATGGCTTAATTGATCGATTTTTATGAAAAACCGTCACTCTGTCAACCCGTCCGTGGAGGAATCCCCGCCTGCAGGGTTACACGTCCTGGCCCTGGGCGCCCTGGGGGTGGTCTATGGGGACATCGGGACCAGCCCCCTTTACGCCATCCGGGAGTGTTTCCATGGCCAGCACGCCATCGTCCTGAATCCGGTGAATATTCTGGGAGTCCTGTCCCTGGTCTTCTGGTCGTTGACGATGGTGGTCAGCGTCAAGTATGTGGGTTTCATCCTCAAAGCAGATAACCGGGGGGAGGGGGGCATCTTCGCCCTGCTGGCCCTGCTGCTGCAGGCCCGGGACAAGATGTCTGTCCGTTCTTACGGAATCGCCGTTCTGGCTGCAGTCTTCGGGGCGGCGCTGCTGTATGGAGACGGCCTGATCACCCCGGCTATTTCCGTCCTCTCCGCCATCGAAGGCCTGGAGGTGGCCACCGAGGCCTCCAAGCCTTTTATCATTCCCTTGACCTGTATCGTCTTGTTCCTGCTATTCCTGGTCCAGCGCCACGGAACGGCGGACATCGGCCGTTTCTTCGGCCCGATCATGATCCTCTGGTTCCTGACCATCGGGGCCTTAGGGTTGGCCGAAATCCGGCAGAGCCCCCAGGTGATTGCCGCCTTAAATCCCTGGCGGGCCGTGGAATTCTTCCAGGCCAATCACCTGCACGGGATGGTGGTTCTGGGTTCGGTGGTCTTGTGTATCACCGGAGGGGAGGCCCTTTACGCCGACATGGGGCATTTCAGCCCCCGGGCCATCAAGCTCTCCTGGCTGGGTCTGGCCTATCCGGCCCTGCTGCTCAATTACTTCGGCCAGGGGGCGCTCTTGTTGTCCCATCCGCAAGAATCCTTTCATCCCTTTTACGGGTTGGTACCTAAAATGCTGTTGTATCCGGCGGTGCTGCTTTCCACGATCGCCACCATCATCGCTTCCCAGGCCATGATTTCCGGAGTCTATTCCCTGACCCAGCAGGCCATCCAACTGGGATATCTGCCGCGGGTGCGGGTGCTCCATACCTCCGCCGGGCACCGCGGCCAGATCTACCTTCCTGAAGTCAACTGGGCCATGATGATCGGTTGCGTCGGGTTGGTCCTGGCCTTCCGCGAGTCCACCAATCTGGCCGGGGCCTACGGCATTGCCGTAACCGCCACCATGGGCATCACCTCGATCATTTATTACCTGGTGATTACCCGCCTCTGGAAATGGCCGCTTTGGAAAGCCGGATTGCTGGTCGGGTTGTTTTTAGTTTTCGATCTCAGTTACCTGGGGGCGAATCTGTTAAAAATCCTGGACGGGGGCTGGTTTACCATCGGGGTCGCCGTCTTGTTGACCATCAGCATGACCACGTGGCGGGATTGTCGCCGAGTCCTGGCCAAAATCATGGCCCCCCGTCTGACCATGGATCTCTTCCTCAAGGATATCGCCCAGAAGAATCCCTACCGGATCCCGGGGACGGCGGTTTTCATGTCCGTCAATCCCCGCGGGGTACCGGTGACCTTACTCCATCATTACAAACACCACCAGGTGCTTTATGAACAGGTGATCATCTTATCCATTCAGGTCCACGACCTGCCCCGGGTGGCGCCCCAGGACCGTTTGCAGGTGGAAGAATACGGCCAGGGTTTTTACCGCCTCACCGCTTATTACGGTTTTATGGAAACCCCGCGCATTCCGGAAATTATGGCCCTGGCCGGCCGGCTGGGGTTGGAAACGACTCCCTCCAAAACCACCTATTTTCTTGGCCGGGAATCCCTGTTCACGACCGGCAAGTCCGAGATCGCCTCCTGGCGTAAGGCCCTGTTCGCCATGATGTCCCGCAACGCCATGAACCCGACCAATTACTTCGATATTCCCCCCGACCGGGTCATCGAGATCGGGGCCCAGGTCCGTTTGTAGGGCCTGTATAATCCATTTTTTAATTCGAGCGGAACCGACTTGATAGCTTCACTTGCCCTCCTCAAAAGGATACGAAAACTGGAAGGGAATACGGTTTTTATTATCTGCTATCTGCTGGCCATCCTGGTGGGGGGATTCCTGCTTTGGCTGCCTTTTTCCAATCCAGGCCTGAACATCTCTTTTCTGGATGCCGTCTTCACCGCCACGTCGGCCCTGTGCGTCACCGGCCTGACCGTGGTGGACACCGGGACGGCCTACAGTCTCGTCGGACAGCTCATTATCCTGGTCTTAATTCAGGCCGGAGGATTGGGGATTACAACCTTTTCCGTCTGGCTGTTTCTCAGCCTGGGACGGGACATCGGCTTTAAAAGCCGCCTGTTCATGCAATCCACCTTCAGCCCCCGACCTACGGATGAATTAAAGGGCCTGCTACGGCTTATCTTTTTGTATACCTTTCTGATCGAATTTCTGGGGGCCTTCATCCTGTTTATCTACTGGTCCTTCCGGTTCCCCTGGTCGCGAGCCGCCTATCTGGGCCTTTTTCACGGTATTTCCGCCTTCTGCAACGCCGGCTTCGGCCTGTTCCCAGACAATTTGCTACAATATCAAAGCAGTTTCGTGGTGAGTTTGACGATTGCCGCCCTGATCATACTGGGCGGCCTAGGCTTTCCTGTAGCCTATGAGCTGGTCGGGGTATATCAGAGAAAAAAGACCGGCTCCAGGATCCGCTTGTCGCTGCATTCCCACTTGGTGCTCCTGACCACGGCGGTCCTGATCTTCGGTGGGATGGTTTTTCTATACGGGATTGAATACAATGATTCCCTGGCCCGCCTGCCGGTCCATCAGGGGCTGCTGGTGGCCCTCTTCCAGTCGGTCACCGCCCGCACCGCCGGGTTTAATACCATCGATCTGGCAACTTTGACCAATGCTTCACTGCTGGTGCTGATCATTCTGATGTTTATCGGCGCCTCCCCCGGGTCCTGCGGGGGGGGGATCAAGACCAGCACCTTCGCCCTCCTGGGGGGCCTGCTCTGGAACCGCCTGCGGGGAAAAAGCCAGGTTCACTTATTCCACCGCACGGTGCCTGAGGAGGCGGTCTCCCGCGCGATGGCCTTGTTTGCCCTGGCCTGCGGACTGGTCCTGGTCATGAGCACCCTGGTCCTGATGGTGGAAAGCGGCAACGTCCCCTTCACCAAAGCCCGCGGGCGGCTCATGGAAGTCCTCTTTGAAGTCGTGTCCGCTTTCGGGACTGTGGGTCTGTCCATCAATTTTACCCCGACTCTGGAACCGGCCAGTAAAATACTGATCATCCTGACCATGGTTCTAGGGCGAGTAGGCATCCTCAGTCTGGGCTACTCCATTGCCCGGAAACAAGAACGGCACCCGGTTCTCTATGCTGAAGAAAGCGTCATGGTGGGTTAGGGGGGAAGGCATGAAACGGTTTATTGTCATAGGATTGGGGAATTTCGGTTTCTATGTTGCCAAGACCTTGTACGAAGACGGAAATGAAGTTCTCGCCATCGACCGCAACCGGGACCGGGTAGCCCGTATCCAGGATCTGGTCAGCGATGCCATGATTCTGGATGCTATCCATAAGGAATCCCTGAGAGGGCTGGGGATCTCCCAAGCCGAAGCGATCGTGGTCAGCATGGGAGACGACATCAGCAATTCCATCCTGACTACGCTGTACTTGAAGGAACTGGGGGCCCGGAAGATCGTAGCCAAGTGCCAGGATGAAGACCATGCCCGGATCCTGGAAAAACTTGGGGCTCACGAGATCATCTTCCCGGAAAAAGCCATGGGCCAAAAGGTGGCCAAAAGCCTGTCCAGGGGGAATATCCTGGATTTTATCCCCCTTTCCGAAGACTATACGATCGTGGAGGCGGCGCCGCCGGTCGATTTTGTGGGAAAATCGTTGAAAGAGCTTAAATTGAAAACTATTTACCACGTCTATATCATTGCCGTAAACCAGTTGATCCCGCCGGCCTTCATCCTGTCTCCCCCGGGTGATTTTGTCGTCAAGGATTCGGACGGCCTCGTCCTCCTGGGCCGAGAGAAAGATATCCAGCAGATCAAAAGCCTGTTTCGCTGAAAGGGTGCGGAGCCCCGCCGCCGGATCGTTTTATAATAGGAGGAATGCCGAAGATCTGGCGGAGTTTATAATGAAAAAATTTCCCTGGTACGTATAAAAAACCATACGATTTTTTCCGCTGCAGCTCTCGCTTTTTTTAATAATTTAATTAATCCAAATAGTTAATATTTATTTTTTAAATGGCATGTATATTGCTATTGTGCAGGTATCATAAAAAAAACATACAGAATCAAGGGAGAGGAGAGAAAACCATGAAACGATTGCTACCGGTATTGGCGGTACTTTTTCTGCTGGGCTGTGCGGGGGAGCCGAAGATGCTCCAGATGAGGGACACCACCCTCGATCCCGCCGGCCCGGAAAAGGGGCTGAAGGCGTTTGAGTTCCCCAAGGGCGTCTGGACCGGCACCGCCTCCACGGAACAGGCCAGCACCCTGGCCCAGACGTTCGTCAATTCCCATAACATGGCCATGCGGGAATTCGACCAGGTCAAGGAAAACCAGGAAAAGATGAAAGGCTCCCTGCAGACCTTGAGCGCCTCGGCCCAAAAGCTGGAAGAGGCCAATCAAAAAATGATGGATTCGGCTCAAAAAAACCAGGCGGCTGCCGAGAAGACGTTGCTGCGCCTCGAGAAATTGTCGAAAGATCAGGGAACCGGCGAGATCACTTTTTTTTATCCGGTCGGGGTAACCCAGATCAAAGAGGGCTCCCTGGAATACAACCGCCTGGTCCAGTTTGTCGATTACCTGGCCCGGGAAAGCCGGGGCCGGAAGGTCTTATTCGTAAGCATCGGTAGTGCCTCGGCTTTCGGTCCGGCCAGAACGAACCTGAAACTGGCCAATAAACGGTCCGGTTATCCCGTCCAGGTAATCGACAAATACCTGGTCAATGTCCCCCATGAATTTTACAAGGTCTACGGGGTGGGCGATCTCTACAGTCCCAAGGGGATCTCCAAGAAAGAACATCAGCGTTATCAGAATAGCCGGCTGATCGCCGTCTATGAGACCGACCAGGTGCCGACTCTCCCTGAAGAGGCCAAAACAAAATAATTTTTACAAATCAGCCCGAGCCGTTTATAAAGGAGAGGCGGTTTTCGAAGAGGAACCGCCTCTTTTTTATGTCCAAAGCCACTTTTCCCACCAAAAAACTGCTGGCCTGGTTCCGGAAAAATGAACGGGATCTGCCCTGGCGTAAGGACCGCCGGCCCTACACGGTCCTGGTTTCTGAGATTATGCTGCAACAGACTCGGGTGGATCAGGCGGAGGGGTATTACCGGCGATTTCTGGAATCGTTCCCGGATATCAGTGCCCTGGCCCGGGCCCAGCCGGAAAGGGTTCTGAAGGCCTGGGAAGGGTTGGGTTATTACAGCCGGGCCCGGCATTTGCACCAGACCGCCCGTCTGATCATGAAAGATTACGACGGTCAAATTCCCGGAGCATATGGACAGCTCCTTAAGCTTCCGGGGATCGGACGGTCGACGGCCGGAGCCGTATTAAGCCTCGCTTACGATCAGGCCTATCCGATAATGGACGGAAACGTCAAGCGGGTTCTGGCCCGTTTTTTCCTTATCCGGGGTCCTATCGGGCAGACGGAAACGCTGAAGACGTTATGGCAACAGGCCGAAGCCATCCTGCCGGCCAAGGCCCCCGGCCGCTTCAACGAGGCCCTGATGGAACTGGGGGCCCTGGTCTGTCGGCCGCAGAACCCGGACTGCGCCCGCTGTCCGGTCCGGGAAGGCTGCCGAGCCTTTCCGGAGGGGGAGGCCGGGTCTCTGCCGCTGAAAAATCCGGCCCGGAAAATCCCCCACTACGACGTCACGGCGGCGGTCATCCGCAAAGGGGGCCAGATCCTGATCACCCAACGACCGGAAAAGGGCCTGTTGGGCGGGTTATGGGAATTCCCCGGGGGGAAAAAGGAGCCCGGCGAAACTTTGGAAGCCTGTTTACAGCGGGAGATCGAAGAGGAACTGGGGATCGCCATCGCGGTGGGCGAGCGGTTCATGCAGGTCAGGCACGCCTACAGTCATTTCCGGATCACGCTCCATACCTTTTTCTGCCGACACCGGAAAGGGCGTATTCAAAAAATCGGGATCCAGGATTACCGCTGGGTAAGGCCGGAGGAGTTAATCCTTTACGCCTTTCCCCGGGCGGACCGGCGGGTCATTGAGGTTTTAATGGGAAAATAAGACCTGTTGCTGGTTGCTGGTTACTGGTTAAAAAACGTCCGCCCGTTAAGAATTAAGAATTAATAATTGACCATTGATTATTTTTTTCGCCTGGCGGGTGCTCGCCCCGGGCCTCAGGTTTCGCCGTCCAACACGGTTCTGATTTTTTCAGCCAGTTCATCCCGGCTAAAGGGTTTGGCAATGAAATGCACGCCCTCGTCCAAAACTCCGCGATGGGCGATGACCTCGGCCGTATAGCCCGACATATACAAATTTTTTAAACCCGGCCGAAGGTCCAGAAGCCGGCCTACCAGCTCCCGGCCGCTCATTTCCGGCATCACTACATCGGTGATGATCAAATCGATTTCCCCGGGGTGGTTTTGGGCCAGTTGGATCGCCTGCAGCGGAGTCCCGGCCGCCAGAACGGTATAGCCCAGGTTTTCGAGGATCGTCCGGCTCAGGTTCAGTATGGCCCTTTCGTCCTCGACCAGCAGTATGGTCTCCGTTCCTCCCACAACCTTTTTTTCTATTTTTTCCGCCCTTTCCAAAAGGATTTTTTCTTCAAAACGGGGCAGGTAAATGTTAAAAACAGCGCCCTTCCCCGGGGCGCTGTCGACGGTGATGAAACCGTTGTTCTGTTTGGTTACTCCATAGACGGTGGCCAGCCCCAGGCCGGTCCCTTTGCCCGTCTCCTTGGTGCTAAAGAAAGGCTCGAAAAGATGTTCCAGAACTTCCCGGTTCATTCCGGTCCCGGTGTCGGCAACGGTCAGTAATACGTAGTCTCCAGGAGTAAATTCCGTTTCTTTGACCCCCAACACCCGGGCCGCAGGGACATTTTCCGTTTTCAGGGTGATAATCCCGGTCCCGGAAATGGCATCCCGGGCGTTGACCACCAGGTTGGCCAGGATCTGATCGATCTGGGAGGGATCCAGACGCACCTTCCATAAATCATGGCCCGGAAGCCAGGCGAGGTCGATGTCTTCCCCGATCAGCCGGCGGAGCATTTTCAGCAGGGACGAGATGGTGTCGTTGAGGTCCAAGACCTGGGGTTTGATGGGCTGTTGGCGGGCAAAGGCCAGGAGCTGACGGGTCAGGTCGGCGGAGCGGAAGGCGGCCTTACGGACCTCCTGCAGGTTTTCGTGGTTCGGACTATCGGAAGGCATCCCATCCAGGGCCAGGTCCGTATAGCCGATGATCGCCCCGAGCATATTGTTGAAATCATGAGCGACTCCGCCGGCCAGGCGCCCTACGGATTCCATCTTCTGAGCCTGGAACAACTGGGCCTCCAACCGGGACTTTTCCTCTTCCTCCTTTTTGCGATCGGTGATGTCCTCCAGGGCGCCGATGATCCCGCCTACCTGGCCCTCGGGTTTCAAAAAAAAGGCTTTGTGGAATTGGACGAACCGTCGACCCTGGGGTATGGTTTCCACCTGGGCCTCATAGACGCAGGGGGCCTTGGAGTCCATGACCTTTAGGTCGTTCTGATGATAGCAGTCCGCCAAAACCCGGGGCCAGAGATCGTAGACCGTCCGGCCTACAAGCTGGTCCCGGCTGAATCCGAAGAAGGTCTCATAAGCTTGGTTGCACCCCAGAAATCGAAAGCGCTCGCCCTTATAGAACACCGGGAAGGGCAGTGCATCGAGGAGCGTTTGCAGAAAGGTGAGCTGCTGTTGAAGCTGTTGGTCCAATTCTTCTCTAAGGCGGTCGCCTGCGATATTATCCAGGGCGAAGGAAATATCGCCGGCTACTTCCTGCAGTAAAGTGATCTCCCGCTCCTGGAAAAAACCCGGTTTAGCCGTACAGAGATTCAGGGTTCCCCAAATTCGCCCCTGGAACCGGATGGGAAAGAAGGCACAGGATTGGAAACCGAACCGGGACGGGGCCTGGTCGGCCGGGTAGGGGCAGGAACCCGAAAGGCAGCCATTGCAGACGACGGGGCGCTCTTCCCGGAAGGCCAGGCCGGGACCGCTCAGTCCCTCGGGCCGGACGTCGGCGTAGAAAGCGGCCCGGTTCAGGATTTCGGCCGGGCGACCGAAATAAACGGTCGGGATGAGCCGGGAGCTGGCCGGGTCGAGGCGGCCGAACCAGGTCAAGTCCATTTCGCCCCGCTCCACCATGAGCCGGCAGATGGCGGCCAGCAATTCCTCCCGTTGCCGGATCCGGACCACGGCCTGGTTCACCTGGCTGAGCACATCGTACAAGCGGTTCAGGTTGCGGATTTCCTCTTCGGTGTGATGCCTGTACAGGGCGATCTCGATGGTCGACTTAAGTTCCCGGTCATCGAAAGGTTTGAGGATATAACCGAAGGGCGCGGCCTGTTTCGCCCGGTTCAGGATCTCATCTTCGGAATAGGCCGTCAAAAAGATGACCGGCAGGTGAAAGCGCCGGCGGATTTCCTCGGCGGCTGCGATGCCGTCCATATCACCCTTGAGACGGATATCCATCAGGACCAGGTCCGGCCGTTGCGCTGCAATCCGTTGCAGGGTCTCGGCCCCATTGTCAATCCGGCCGGCGCATTGGTATCCCAGGGTCAGGAGCCGGTCCGCGATATCCAGGGCCACCAGGGCTTCGTCTTCCACTACCAGTATTTGTTTAGGGGTCATGAAACTCCTTCCGTCAGATGATTACCGTTAAACGGAAAATCGATGATAAAAACGGCGCCGCCCGGCTCGGGCTGTTCCAGGGATAACCGTCCCCCCATCTGGCCGGCCAGGGTGGAAACCAGTTGCAGCCCGAGAGTGGATGTATCCTGGAGATCGAAGCCGGCAGGCAGTCCCCGGCCGTCGTCGCTGATCCGCAATATCAGGTTTTGCCCCTCGGCGGGCAACAACTCTATGACAACCCGACCGCTCCGGTCGCCGGGGAAGGCATGCTTCAAGGCATTGGATACCAGTTCATTGATGATCAACCCGCAGGGCAGGGACTGTTCCAGGGACAGCCCCAGGCTGGGGATGCGGTTTTCTATCCGGATTCGGCCCGCTGCCGGACTATAGGAACGAAGGAGATGGCGGCAGATATCCTCGACATAAACGGTCAGGTTGATGCGCGCCAGATCAGGGGAGCGGTAAAGCGTTTCATGGAGCAGCGCCATGGAACGAACCCGGTGGTCCATATCCAGCAGGGCCTCCAGCACCTCCGGCTGCGAGGTCCGGCGGGCTTGCAGGCTCAGTAGACTGGCCACGATCTGGAGGTTGTTCTTGACCCGATGGTGGACTTCCTGGAGCAGGGCGGTTTTTTCAGTCAACGAATTTCGAAGCGCTAATTCGGCCTGTTTCCGTTCGGTAATGACGTCGAAAACGGCCACGAAATGTTCTTCCTTGGGGGAGTAGACCGAGATCGAGAACCACATGCGCAAGGCTTCCAAGTATAGCTCAAACCGCTCGGGCCGGCCGGACCGGGCCACCCGCCCGTAAATCGCAAACAACTCGGGATCGGTTTCCCGGATCCCCGGAATGACCTCGGTTACCTTTTTCCCGACCACGTCCTGCAGTCCGGTTAGGGTGGAGAAGGCTTCGTTGACGGCCAGGTAGATAAAGTCCCGGGGTTGATCTCCCTCGAAAAGCATCCGACAATAGGCGAAACCGTTGAGCATGTTTTCAAAAAGGGAGCGGTAAAGCTCTTCGCTTCGGCGCAGCCGGACTTCAACCTGGAATTTGGCCAGGGCTACGGCCAGATACCCCGCCAGTCGTTCCCACAGGGCCAGTTCTTCGGGTAAAAAGCGGCCCGGACGGCGGTCGTTTAACTGGAGCAGCCCCAGACACTCCTCACCGACGCGCAGGGCGAACAGACCAACCGATTCATAGCCCTCTCCGTTGCACCGGTTGCGCGTGCGGGCCTGGCGGTCGGCTTCGGTCGTGGTGGCCAAAAGCCGGGTCGTGCCGTTCGACCAGAAGCTGCCCTTTTCGGTAAAGAACACCTGGGTTGGATCAAAGCGGCCGCGGATGACGTTTCCGCACATGCAATCCAGGAGGGGCTGGCCGGCTCCATCCCGAAGGACTTCACCGGTACCGTTGCGGGCGCAAAGAGAATTTTCGGCCAGGACAAATTCGGCCGGAAATCCCCGGGCCTCGAAATAGGGATAGTCGTCTTCCTCCTGCAAGCGGATCCCGACGGCTTCAAAGCCGGACTGCTCCTGGAAAAAGATGGCGGCCCTGCGAATCATCTTTTCCTGGTTGGGGCTCTCGTTGATCAGGCGCAGCAGATCAATCGTCAAATCGCGCTCCCGTTCGGCGCGCTTGCGTTCGGTGACGTCCTGGATGGTGCCGCGAACCCGAATCACGCGGCCGTCCAGCCGGATGGGGTAACCCAAGATCCGCACCCACTTGCGCATCCCTTTGGCGGTCACCATTTCCAGCTCCAGATCAAAAGGCCGGCCGTTCTCCCCGGCTTCCCGAACGGCTTTTTCAAGCTCCCGTCGCCATTCACCATGGAAGAAATCGAGTCCGAAGGGGACGCTGATTTCCTGCGGCGGCTCCAGGTCATGGATTCGGGCGGTTT
>JACRCK010000206.1 GCA_016219065.1 Deltaproteobacteria bacterium | reverse complement strand
CGCATTCTGCGGAGTCCGCTGCCCCATGCCCGGATCAAACATATCGACGTCAGCAAAGCCGCCGCCCTGCCCGGGGTCAAGAGCGTCCTCACCGCCGAGGACACCCCCAAGATCAAGTACGGGAACTGGAGACTGTTTCCGGAAACCCAGGATGAATATCCCCTGGCGGTGGACAAAGTCCGTTTCATCGGGGACGAGGTGGCCGCCGTGGCCGCTGTGGACCTGGATACGGCGGAGGAAGCCCTGGGGCTGATCGTCGTGGAATACGAGGAACTGCCGGCGGTTTTCGACGTGGATGCGGCCAGCGCGTCCGGCGCCCCGGTCCTGCATGACTACTGTCCTAACAATGTCAGCGTCAACCGCAAGATTCGGTACGGCGACCTGGAAAAAGGCTTCGCCGAAGCGGATTATATCCGGGAAGACACATTCACGGTCCACGCCCAGAGCCACGCTTATCTGGAGCCCTGTTCGGCCCTAGCCCAGACCGATCAGGACGGCCGGATCACTCTGTGGACCTCCACCCAGGTCCCTTATATCGTGCAATGCCTGTTGGCCTCCACCCTGGGGATGCGGGAAAACGATATCCGGGTGGTCAAGCCCTTTGTGGGCGGCGGGTTCGGCGGCAAGATGGAACTGCGGACCTGGGAGTTCTGCGCGGCCCTGATGGCCAAAAAAACCGGGCGCCCGGTGAAATTCACCCTCAGCCGGGAGGAGGAGTTCCTGGCCGGCCGGCGCCGCCATCCCATGAAGCTCCAGTCCCGGGTGGGCTTTAAAAAGGACGGGACCCTGACGGCCAAAGACCTGAAAATCACCCTGGACGGCGGGGCCTACAACGCCATGGGGCCCACGGCCACCTTTCTCTGCGGCAACTTCGGGGCCATGCTCTACCGCTTCCCGAACTATCGTTTCCACGGGCAGCACGTCTACACCAACAAACCGCCGGCCAGCGCCATGCGCGGCTTCGGCGCCCCCCAGTCGCTTTATGTGACCGAGACTCAGATGAACCTGGCCGCCGAGGAACTGGGCCTCGACCCGGTGGAAATCCGCCTCAAAAACGCCCAGGTGAGCGGCGATCAGATCCCGGACGTGGCCACCATTTCCAGTTGCGGGTTCGTCGATTCCATCAAGGCGGTGGCCAAGATGAGCGGCTGGAAGGAGAAGCGGAAGAATCTCAAGCCCGGCCAGGGTATCGGCATCGGCTGCTACAGCTTCATCTCCGGCGGGGTCTTCAACTGGTTCAATACCCCCTATCCCTTCTCGGCAGCGGAAATCCGGGCCTTTGCCGACGGCACGGTCCATCTGCTATCCATGTGTGCCGACATCGGCCAGGGCTCGGACACGGTGCTCAAGCAGATCCTGGCCGAAGAGCTGGGGCTGCGCATGGAGGACATCCGCATCACCTCCGGGGACACGGCCATGACCCCCCAGGCCGACCTGGGTTCCTGGGGCAGCCGGGTGACCCTCATGGGCGGCAACGCGGTCATCGACGCGGCCAAAAAGATCAAAGCCGAGCTTTTCGGATCCGTGTCGGCCCGCTTCAACATGAACGTCATCTACGAACTGGAATGCCGGGACGGCCGGGTCCAGGCCAAGGGGCGGCCCGACAAGGGCGTCTCCTTCGGCGAGGCCGTGGCCATGGTCCAGAAGGCCAACCGGGGCGAACCCCTGGTGGCCCGCGGCTCCTATACGCCGAGGGATAAGGGGTTGGTGACGCCGGCCTTCGGTTTCGGGGCCCAGGTGGCCCTGGTCGATGTGGATCAGGAAACCGGTTTGGTGAACGTCAAGCAGATGTGGACGGCCCACGACTGCGGCACGGTTATCAATCCCCGGGGCGTGGAAGGCCAACTGGCCGGATCCATTCAGATGGGGCTGGGCTATGCCCTGTGCGAACAGTTCGTCATGGACGGCGGGAAGACCCTGAACACCAACTTTCTGGACTACAAGATGCCCAACGCTTTGGACATGCCGACCCGCAGCGATGTAGTGCACATCGAGACCTATGAGCCGGAAGGACCCCGGGGCGCCAAGGAGTGCGGTGAAGGCCTGGCCTCGCCCACGGCCCCGGCCATCGCCGAAGCCGTGTATCACGCCACAGGCTACCGGTGCAAGGATTTGCCCATCACCCCGGAAAAGATCCTCAAAGGAATGAAGAAAAACGAATAATCGATGTTTTAGTTTTTTAAAAAACGTTTTGCACCACAGAGGCACAGAGAACACAGAGAATACAGAGAATATTTTTTTTCCTTTGGCGGGAGATACCGCCAAAGGAAAACACTCAACGCTTCGCGAAACTTAACCCGCTGGAAGCGGCAGGAAGTTTCCGAAAATCGGCATCTCCCGATTTTCGGAAAAATTAATTCCTCTGTGCCCTCTGTGCCTCTGTGGTGAATACGCCTTTAAAATAGTCATTTTAAAAATTGTAAATTCATATGCATAACCATATGTTGAAATGAGGAAACTCATGGAAAAATCTCCCCTAGCCGTCGTAGGCATCGGGGCCACCGGCGCCGTGCTGGCCGCAGCCCTGCTGAAAAATGACCCGGAAGTCCTGCTGGTGGATCCCCAATCCGGATTAAAGGAAACCCTGCTCCGGGACGGGATTCGCGTAACGGGCGAAATCGATTATCAGGTGCCGGTACGAAACATTTTTACCCGCATCGGCGACTTGCAGGCCTTTGGGCCCGCGGCGGTTTTCCTGGCCACCAAGACCTTTCACCTGCCCCGGGTCCTGGAGGAACTGGGGGAGGTGTTTCAGCCGGGGATGAAGCTGGTCAGCACCCACAACGGCCTGGGACCGGAAGACTTGATCGCCGACCGCTTCGGCGCGGCGGCGGCTTTCCGCATGTCTTTGAATTACGGCGTTTCTCTGCAGGGGCCCGGCCGGGTGGCGGCGGCCTTTTTCAACCGTCCCAACCACCTGGGCGGGCTTACGCCCGAAAGCCGGGAAGCGGGGCAGGCCCTGGCCGCCCGACTGACCGCCGGCGGCCTGGACACGGAGTGCGTCGAAGACATCAAACTGTTCGTCTGGAAAAAGATGATCATGAAATGCACCATGGCCTCTATCTGCGCGGTGACCGATAAAACCATCAAAGGGGCCCTGGATTTCCCCCCCACCCGGGAAATCGCCGACGCCTGCTTCCAGGAAGTGCTGGCCGTGGCCAAGGCCAAGGGCTACGACCTGGGGGAGGATTATCTGAAACAGGCTCTGGCCTACCTGGAGAAGGTGGGGGTCCACAAGGATTCCATGTGCCAGGATCTGGCCAACAAGACCCGCACCGAGATCGATTTTTTAGGCGGAAAGGTCGTGGAATACGGGCTGGAGACCGGAGTGCCCACGCCCGTTTATCGGATCATGGCCAACCTGGTCAGGGCCCTGGAAGATAATTATCTGGGAAAATAAATACCGAAAGGGAGTAATGGAGTATTGGAGTAATGGAGTGTTGGAGTATTGGTTTTTCCCATTACTCCATCGCTCCAATGCTCCGTATCTGGTTTGGAAATGGCAAAATTTATCAACTACCGAAGCGATTTAAGCGGGGATGAAAAGGTCCTCATGGCCATTGTCCGGGCCGCTGAAACCTTCAAGCGGGTCGTATCGGCCCTGTTCCGGAAATATAATCTCTCCTTCCCTCAATATAACATCCTGCGGGTGCTGGATGCCTCCACCGACGGGCAGAGCCGGATCACGGAGGTGAGCCGGATCATGCTGGTCTCCAGCGCCAACCTGACCGGTCTGGCCAAGCGGCTGGAAAAAAGCGGTTTCATCGCGCGGAACTCGGACCCCAAGGATGAGCGGGTCACCCTCCTGAAAATCACCTCGAAAGGGAAAGACACCCTGGCCGACATCGCCATGAAGCGCGACCAGTTGCTGGAAAAAATGCTGAAGGGTTTTCTGGAAAAGGAAAAGAAAGAAATGATGACCCTGGTCCGGAGGATCCTGAGAAACGCCCGGCAGTTGGGGTGAAAAAGATCAGGGAAAAGACGCTTACCTGATCGATGTCCGGGAAAATTTTAATCCCTACCCTCATTCCATGCGGAGGAGGGAAGACGCCCTCCGTTTTAAAAAACTGACGAACATCGAACATCGAACGTCCAACATCGAATTTAAAACGTAGGGCGGGCGTCTCGCCCGCCGGCCCGGTGAGGGACAGGGCCTGATCGGGTTCCGCGGTAAGGTTTGGGGCTTTCTGTTGACTCGAGAACCAGGGTAATCGGCGTGGACGCCGCCCCTATTAAAAACTTTCTGAAATCGGCCAGGTTCTTGATGACCTGGGTATTTGTTCAGAAGAGAAGATGTCCCCCCTTTTTGATCCCCAAAAATTCGATATAGCCCTTTTTCAGAAGGGATGATTAGAAACAATCCTCCAGAAATCAATTGGTTCGCGTGGCCCGACCCAATGCCGTTAACTTAAGGATAATTCCTCGATATAGAGCGTCACCCCGGTGGAAGCCGGGGTCCAGAAAGCCCGAAAAACCTGGATTCCGGCTTTCGCCGGAATGACTGCAAGGTCTCAATTTCAAATAAAAATCTGTTAAGTTAACAGCATTGGGTCCGGCCCCATTTTTCTATCGGGGCAAAATTTCCCGTCACCCGGTGAGACCCTTAGGGGAAGACACCCTGGCCGACATCGAAACGAAGCGCGACCAGTTGCTGGAAAAATGCTGAACGGGATCGCCGGGGCGGTAGAAGCTTTTTTACCGAATTTTGCTGTAAAGCGTCGCTCGGGTAATCCCCAGCAGACGGGCCGCCTTGGTCTTGTTCCCACCCACGGCGCTTAATACTTTTTCAATGTACTCCTCTTCCAGGCGGGTCAGATTTAAGACCGTCTCACTGGATTTTGATTTCTTTCCTTTTTTTATCTGACAAGCCCCCGCCAGCAGTTCCTCCGGGAAATCCTCCAGGCGGATTTCCTTCCGGGGACCGCTGAGCAGCATCGATCGTTCGAGCACGTTAGCCAATTCCCGCACATTGCCCGGCCATTCATAGGCGGCCAATACCTCTAAGGTCCCGGGGGCCAGGCGTTTCTTTTTCCCTCCGCGGCTGAACTTTTCAAGAAAATGGTCGGCTAAAAGGGGAATGTCTTCCTGTTTCATCCGCAACGGCGGCAGTTGAATGGTGAAGGCATTCACCCGAAAAAAAAAGTCTTTACGAAAACGGCCCGCCGCTACTTCCTGGGGAAGCTCCTTATTGGTGGCAAAGATGAAGCGGACGTCCACCCGGGTTTCTTTCGTGTCCCCCAATTTTATGAAGGCGCCGGTTTCCAGGACCCTCAAGAGTTTGGCCTGAATACCTTGGCCCATATCGCCGACTTCGTCCACGAAAAGGGTCCCGTTATGGGCGATTTCGAGCAGGCCGAGTTTGTTGTCCTGCGCGCCGGTGAAGGCTCCTTTTTTATAACCGAAAAGCTCGCTTTCCAGGATCGTCTCCTGCAAAGCGCTGGCGTTGATGGCGACGAAGGGATTGCCCGCTCGGGGGCTTAGATTGTGGATCGCCCGGGCCGCCAGTTCTTTCCCGGTGCCCGTTTCTCCCAAAATAAGCGCGGGAACATTGGAAGCCGCCACAATGGCAATCAGCTTTTTCACTTCTTTGATGGGTTTGCTCTCGCCGATAAAGTCATCGGGGGGCCCGAGGCGGTGGAGATGTTCCTTGAGGACAATGGTTTTTTCTTCCAGGGTTTTTTTCTCGTAGGCTTTCGTGATCACCTTGTGCAGTTCTGAAATCTTGCAGGGTTTGGTCAAGTAATCGTAAGCCCCCAGTTTCATGGAGCGAATGGCGGTGTCCACGGAGGCGAAACCGGTCAGCATGATCACCTCCAGATGGGGTTCCAACTGCTTGAGTTTTAAAAGGAGCTCCACACCGTTCAGGTCCGGCAGTTTGATATCCAGGACCCCTACGTCGAAAGTTTTCTTTTTAATCGTGGCCAGGGCCTCTTTGGCGCAGGAGGCCGTGATCACCTCCATCCCGTCGGCCGTTAATTGCTTTTTAAAGGCTTCGACCAGTTGTTTTTCATCATCCACGATCAGTACCCGAATCATCCCCAGACTCCCCAGCTCGGTTTCCATCTCAGGCGGCCGGAAGCGTCACCAGGAAAGTGGTCCCCCGTCCCGGTTTGCTTTTGGCTTTGATGGTCCCCTGCATATGGCTTAAGAAATCCAAACAAAGCGATAATCCCAACCCCACCCCTTTTTTCGATTCTTTGGTGGTAAAAAAGGGTTCATATATCTTTTCCCGGATGGCCTCGGGAATGCCCAGGCCGTTATCTTCGATTTCAACCTGAACGTGGGAGCCCTTGACCCTGGTCCGGATCCAGATTGTGGCCCGGGCCCGGCCCTCCACCGCGTCCACCGCGTTATTGAGGAGGTTTACCAAGACCTGCCGGAGGGCGCTGGCATCTCCTTTCACGGGGGGCAGCGCCGGTTTCAGTTCTTTTACGATCTTTCCTTTGATCGCGATGCATTCGAGGATGTTTTCCAGCAGCCGGTTCAAATCAACCCGGGTGATTTCAAAGCCCTCTTTCCAGGGGAGTTCGAGGATCTCATTGACCACGTTTTTGCAGCGAAAGGCCTGGAACTCGATAATTTTCAGATAATCTTTAAGCTCTTTCATGGCGCTGGGCTGATCGACCTGTCCCTGCCATGATTCCAAACAATTCCCGGCCAGCTCCGAGTGGGCCACCAACGTGGCCAAGGGATTATTCAATTCATGGGCAATCCCCGCGGCCAGCCGGCCAATGGCCGATATCTGAGCCTCCTGCAGGAGTTTCGCTCTCGTTTTCAGCCGTTCCGTCGTTTCCTTGATGATGCACAGGAGTCCCTCGACCGCCCCATCCTTGCCCTTCAAGGGGACCCCCTGGAATTCGAGGAAGAGGTCCCGGTCACCCCGGTAATTTACAAAGGGGAAATCCCACAATTGAAAGGCCTCGCCTTTTAAGCCTTTTTTAATATGTTCGGCCAAACCGCATTGGACCGAATAGGGATTTCTAAGCCAGTTGAAACCGATCAGTTTTTTTTCGGCCTGGGCCCCCAACCCGGATAGGTCGGCCAGGGCGGGGTTTACGCTGGTTATAACTCCTTTCTTGTCCAGGGTAAAAACAGCCACCGGGGCGTTGTGGATGATGGCCTGGTTGAATTCATTTAAACGACGCAGGGCGTCTTCGGCTTTTTTCTTTTCGGTAATATCTTCTACGGTGCCTTCATAGTAGAGCGTGGCCCCCCGGCGATCGCGAACGGCCCGGGCATTCATGGAAACCAGAATGACGCTTTTGTTTTTTTTAAAAAATTCACATTGGAAACCGTAGACCACACCCCGCTGCTCCAGGAGGTTCAGGAATTCCGCTCGGTGCTTCGGCCGGACGTAGAGCTGATGCTTGACATCCGTAAGTGCCCGTTTCAGCTCCGGCGCCGAACGAAAACCCAGCATCTTGGCCAGGGCCGGATTGGCCTCTATGGTCTGGCCCTCCGGAGTGCTTTGAAAGATCCCCTCCATGGCATTTTCAAAAATACTGCGGTATTTTTCCTCGGTTTGTTTTAACAAAACCTCCGAGCGAATGCGTTCCGTCACATCCAGCAGAGTGCCGATAACCGCCGGTCTTCCCCGGTAGGAAGTCCGGGAGCCGTATACCTCGACGTCGATGGCTTTCTGGTTTTTGGTCATGCCCCTGAAGGTATAATGAATCGCATCCAATTCCCCTTCAATACGTTTACGGATCTGCTCGGCAACCATGGCGCGGTCGTCCTCTGCAATGAGGTCCGGCACTGATCTCGATGAGATGATTTCATCCTGGGCATATCCGAAAACCTCGGCAAATTTCGGATTGACATACTGGAACCTCCCTTCCTGGATTATGTAAGTG
>JACRCK010000202.1 GCA_016219065.1 Deltaproteobacteria bacterium | reverse complement strand
CTCCTTCCTTTCGATGTTGCGGCAACAACTCGTTGGAAAAGATAGCAGTGAGTGGGCTTTCAGCCAATCCCTATTCAGGACCGGCGTAGCCAGTCCACATGACCCCGCCCTTAGGGCGGGGGTTTCTAAAACCCACTAAAGTTCGCCGTCGATAAGATCGGAGTCGAATTGGGCGATATTGCCATTGTTTACGGAAAGTTAAGCAATGAGTTGGCCTGGGACGGCTTTCTTGCCCATCTCCGGACAGGGGGGGAAAAGGAGCCGGAGAGCGAACCCGCGCCTCCGCTGGTGGCAGGGCCACCGTTTCAAGGGACCCGAGTTGAAGAAGGGCCGGCACTCCAGCCCCGCCGGATCCGCTGGGCGGTCTGGGTGGTTGCGGTCCCAATCGTCCTGGGGCTGGTCTCTCTGGCTGCCTGGGCCATATATTATAGACAAGTTCCAGATCAGGTGGCATCGGTCAAGAGGATGGCCCATCCCCTTCCGGATAAGCCCTCCATCGCCGTGCTGCCCTTTGCCAACCTCAGCGGCGATCCCAGGGACGATTATATTAGCGACGGGTTATCCGAGCAGATCATCACCAGCCTCTGCTCGATTCACCGGTTGTTCGTCATTGCCCGGAGTTCGACATTTGTTTACAAGGGTAAGCCCGTGAAGGTCCAGAAAGTGGCCGAGGACCTGGGAGTTCAGTACGTGCTGGAGGGAAGCGTCCTCAAGTCCGGAGATCGGGTACGGATCACCGCCCAACTGGTCGACGCCCTGACGGGCCGTCATGTCTGGAGCGAGCGCTATGACCGGGAGATCAAAGATTACTTCAAGCTGCAGGATGAGCTCACGATTAAAATCCTGCACGATCTCAAGGTGGAACTGACCGAAGGGCTGCCGGTTCGTCGCTATACGAAAAAACATACGGCCAATCTGAAGGCCTACGAAAAATTCAATCACGGTGTCGGTTTTTACCGGCGTTTTACGAAACCGGATACGGAAACGGCACGCGGCATGTTTGAGGAAGCGCTGGCCCTTGATCCGGATTTTTACAATTCCATAGTGATGTTGGGTTTTACGCACTTAAACGATATGCGGATGGGGTGGAGCGAAAACCCGGCCAGGTCTCTGCAGAAGGCCTATGAGTTGGCGCGAAAAGCTATCGCCTTGGACGATGCTATGGATAGCGGACATTCCCTGTTGGGCCTGGTATATACCTACCGTCGTCAATATGACCTGGGCGTCGCCGAGGCGGAACGGGCGGTGGCGCTCAACCCGAACGGGGCGTTTACCCTCTCTTGGGCGGCATCGCCGGTAGGCTTCGCCGGCCGCTGGGAGCAAAGCCTGCAATATGAGAAACAGTCGATGCGACTCAACCCCTTCCATCATCCAATGGATTATGTATTGGTAGGCCGGGCCTGTTTTATGATGGGGAAATATGAGGAATCCGTGGAAGCCCTGAAAAAGGCAGTAAAGCTTCGCCCCAATATTCTCCCGGGTCACGTGTTGCTGGCGGCTGCCTGCAGCTCTGCCGGCCGGGAGTCGGAGGCGGCCGCGACCGCCCGGGAAGTCCTGCGCATCAACCCCCGGTTCACCCTCGACGCCCACGCCAGGACCCTCTATTATAAAAACAAGGCCGACATCGAACGGGAAATTGCCGCCCTGCGCGGGGCGGGGCTTAGATAGACAAGAGATCAGAGGACGGAGGACGGAGGGCAGAAGACAGAAGAGAAAACAAGGTAGGGGTGGCCGGCGTGGTGTCCGCAGCTTACGGCCCGGTTTCCCGCCTGGGAGTGCCTTTGGAAAACCCTTTGGCCGGGATCCCGCGTCAACGCGGGACTAGACCAGATATTGGGACTACCCACTCAAAAGGGTGAAGCGTCTTTTTATTCCGGTTCAGAAAAAGTATATAATTTTAATTCAGGAACTTTTTCAAAATGCGGGTCCCGAGTGAATACTTCGGCTCCCGCCCCGAGTGCCGTGGCGGCGACGATCAGATCGGAAAGGGAAATAGTTAAACCCCGGCGCCGCAACTCGGCCGACAAATTCCCGGCCTTTTGCCAGCCAGTCATACTTTTTTCAGGTCAAGATTTTTTTATAGACAGCCGGAAAAAACGAGGCAGCGATTGACATAAGCGACATTTTTCGCTATAATTACGTCAAATTTCATAAGCGGGTGAATCGGACATGACACAGACGGAATTGGCCAGGGTCTTGGGTATCAAGGAAAAGGTTTCCCTTGCCAGCCGGTTTGATTGGATAGACCTGGGAGACCGGGGGCTAACGAAGGCGGAACTGCTTCATATGGCCGGGCAGCTTGGCTTGTCGGTCCCTCAGATGGCCGAAATCCTGCCGGTGACCGAACGGACGATTCAACGCTACGGTCCCACCCATCGTTTCAATAAAACGGTCTCCGAGCATTTACTTCAGCTTGCGGAAATCACCGTCCGCGGAACCGAGGTGTTCGGCCGGCGCGAGCTTTTCCTGGCCTGGTTGAAAGCGCCCTGCCCCGCCCTGGGAAACCGAAAACCGTTGGCGCTCCTGGGTTCCCGCTTCGGAACGGAGCTGGTTCTGGATGAACTGGGCCGGATCGAGCACGGCGTCGTTTCCTGATGCTCGTTTTTCGGATTGCCCGAAAAAAATATATCCGCGATCTGACCGGCCTGGGAGCCAAGTTATACGGAGGACGATGGAACCTGCCTGGAACAGCAATCATTTACACTTCGGAAACCAGGGCCCTGGCCATGGTCGAATTTCTGGTGCATGTTTCCTGGGCCCATCTGCCAAGCGATATTCATCTAGCCGGATTACAATTACCGGACCATCCGGAACCGGAGATCCTGCCTCCAGACCGTCTGCCTAAAAATTGGCGGAACCACCCCGGACCCGACAAGTTGGCCCGGATGGGAACCGAATGGGCAAGGTCCGATAGGGGCCTGTTGCTGCGGGTTCCATCGGCCGTGGTTGACCAGGAGTACAATATCCTGATTAACCCCTCCCACCCCGATGTCCGTCTCATAAAAATCCTTAAAGCAAAAGAAATGAAGTTTGATCGAAGGCTGATTAGGCAGAGTGAAGGTTCTTCGGGTGGGTGACCCGCCCATCGGTTTGATGAGGCTTCGCTTTCCCTTCGCCTGGTTCCCTGAGCGGCTCGGGGCGGGGGGATGTAAAATCCCCCCTACGAAAAATGGACTCGCCGAAAAGAATATTAGGCGGCTGCTGGTATCCGCTTCAGGTGGCTGAGATCAAGATCCTTTTGTGTCTTCCATAAATCATATTGAATCTGAAGGGATGATTTCTCCTTGCTTCATTTTTTCCCTTGATTTACCCTTTTACTATCTTTTTTTTATTCTCTGAATAACCGGGGCCAGGGTTCGAATGCTTGAAATAAAGGTGGATTTAGAGGCTCAAGGCGGTTATCGCGGTCTGGGGGATGCGATCACCTTTTCCTGGCTGGCCGAGACGGCCAAACAGCAGGATAAGACCTTTCGATTTTTTACCGATAATCCGGCCAAGATAAAATTGTTATCCCTTTTTAACCAGAATCGGTTAGACAACCGGGACGATACCATTTCAACGGCTTTTCATTATCAACAGGAACTCGACCGCTTGGGCCGTCCCTCCAGATTGGATATATTAAAAGAATTATTGGGGGTAACGGATTGCGCCAACGTAAGGCCCGGACAGCAAATCTCTCCAAAATCCCTGCAATGGGCCGACCAGACGTATTTAAAAATTTCTCAGGATAAATATAAATTTGTAATGCTCTTTCCGGGTGCGAACTTTTCGTCGCGGCAGTATCCGGCCAACTACTGGTGCTGCCTGGCCTGGGAGCTTTTCGGAAAGGGTATTCCTTGCGCCGTATTCGACACGGCCTATTCGGAGATGTTGGAAAAATTTCCCTTGTGGTTTTACGGGGTGGAAATGGAGGACCTGGCCGCCCTGGTCAAACGGGCCGATCTGGTTGTCGGCAATGATTCTTTTCCCGCCCACCTGTCCGGAACGCTGGGCACGCCTGCCCTGGTTTTATTGGGTCCCACGAACCCGCAGGTGTATAGGTACCTGCCGGATGTCCGTACTTTGTCTTCCGACCGGATTGACTGTTCCGGATGCCATTTCGGCCCTCCTTTCCGGTCCGTGTGCGACCTGGGCTGCCTGTCGCTGTACCGCTTGTTTCCCGAAGAAGTTCTCGGCGCCATTTTTGATATTTTAAAGCCCCCGCTCTTTGATAACGATGCCAAGGAGTATCTGCGGCCCCAATCAAATGAGAAAAATACAGCGTCCAACAACTCAAAATAAAGCGTTAGCATTATTATATTTAGAAATATCCTATGCTTTAATAAAGGCATTATATTTTTAAGGAGGGGGACATGAAAGATACTCCCAATGAGGTGCGGAAAGAGATGCTTGAGGATTCGTCCTCTCGACGTAACTTCTTAAAAATAGGAGTTTCTTCAACCATGGCCACACTCCTTTTGGGTAGCGTCACCCTGAGCATTTCCGGATGCGGAGGAGGCGGCGGCAGCAGTTCGGGGACTACAACCGGGACCGGTTCCAGCACCGGCGGCGGTTCCGGCACTGGAACCGGCACCGGAACCGGCACGGGCACTGGAACGGGGACCGGCACAGGCACCGGCACCGGAACGGGGACCTAATCCGATTTATTATCTTTAGCCGAAAATCAGGGATTGGCCGCTAGCATTGTCCGGCGGTAATGTCCTAAACCTGCGTAATCGTCCTTTCTGTGGAAACTCTAACAAGCCATCCCCCTCACCGGGTTGGCAGGCGAGACGCCTGCCCTACAACTCGAACCCCCGAGTCTCCTATTTCCTTATTAAACCCCCAGGCAAGGCCTCCGGCATAACACGTGCGAAACATGAAGATGGCAACCTATCCGGGAGCGGAGATGAACTTGCTATTAACTACTGCAGGGCAATCGGCGGGCGCCGTCCGGCCCAGGGCCGGGCGGCCTCCAGTTGCGCCGCCAGGCGGAACAGGGCCGCTTCGTCGCCGAAGCGGCCAATGAAATGGGTGCCCACCGGGAGGCCGGTGGCGTTCCAGAACAGCGGCACCGACATAGCCGGCTGGCCGGTGATGTTGGCGATGGGGGTAAAAGCGGCGAAGGCGGCCGAGCGGCGGAGTCCGTTCAAGGGATCGTCGGGCAGGGATTCAAAGCTCCCCAAAGGCAGGGGGGGCTGAGCCAGGGTCGGAGTGAGCCAGACGTCGTAGTCGTGGTGGAACCGGGCCGCCTTCCGGGATAGGTCCTGCAAGGCTTGAACGGCCAGCAGGTAATCGGCCCCGCTCTGTTTGCGGCCAATTTCATACAACATCCAGGTAAGCGGCTCCAGGTCTGCGGGTTTCAGCGGCCGGCTCAACAGCCGCGAAATCCCTTCCAGGGTCGAAGCCAGCCCGGCCGACCAGACCACGGTGAAGGCCGTATTCAGCAGCTCCAGGTCGATCCGGGGCTGATCTTCCTGCACCTCGTGACCCAGTTCCGCACATAAAGCAGCAGCATCTCGAAGCGCTTCCAGGCAATCGTCGTGCACTTCCACCCCGGCGGCGGCCCGGGCACTGAAGGCGATGCGAAGCCTTCCGGTATTCGCTCCCACCTCATGGATATAGGGCCGGGCCGGCGGCGGCGCCCAGTACGGGTCGCCCAGGTCGGGTCCGCAGGTGGCGTCGAGCAGGGCGGCGCTGTCCCGAACCGAACGGGTCAGGGCGTGCTCGGCAATCAGTCCGCTCATCAGGTCGCCGAAGTTGGGGCCCAGGGGATTCCGGGCCCGGGTGGGCTTCAGCCCGAAAACGCCGCAGCAGGAGGCCGGTATGCGGATAGACCCGCCGCCGTCGTTGCCGTGGGCCAGGGGGACCAGGCCGGAGGCCACGGCCGCCGCGGATCCGCCGCTCGATCCGCCGGCAGTCCGCTCCGGGTTCCAGGGATTGCGGCAGGGGCCGAACAGCAGCGGCTCCGTGGTGGGGAGGATGCCGAACTCCGGGACGTTGGTTTTCCCGATAATAACGAGGCCCGCCATTTTATAGCGGTTCACCAGTTCGCTGTCCCGGTCGGGGACGAAGTGCCGGAGCAGGGCCGCGCCGAGGGTCATGGTCGCTCCCGCATAGGAGGCCAGGATGTCCTTTAAAAGAAACGGTACGCCGGTAAAAGGACCTTCAGGCAGATCGCCGGCGGCGGCAGCCCGCCCCTGTTCATACAGAGGGGTGACCACGGCATTGATCCGGGGATTCAAACGTTCGATCGCGGCGATAGCCGCTTCGACCAATTCCAGAGATCGGATCTCTTTTCTGCGGATCAATTCCGCCTGGGCCGTGGCATCGAGCCAGAGGACGTCTTCCAGAGCAGCCATGAGGGCCTCCTATGTAAAAGAAATTTGGGTCTTCAGAAAAATCTGTAGGTAAAAAGCTGGCTCTCTCTACAGTCTGTCATCCCGGCGCAGGCGGGATCCAGGATAGTTGGAGATCTGAACTGCCCTGGATGCCGGATCAAGTCCGGCATGACCAGCTTTAACGTGGCTATATTATGCCGGGAAAAACCGGCTAAGGGGTAGCGAATTGGGACATAAAAAAGGTGCCTGGATTTTAAAACGGCAGGCCAGATGCCTGCCCTATGATTTTTTAATTCGATGTTCGATGTTGGCCGTTCGATGTTCGATGTTCGCATTTTCGAACTAATGTTGCCCGCGTTTTTCAGGGAACCATTGGAACGATCTCTATTCTAACCCATATGCTCTGACCGATGCCCGAAGCCGGAGACTCCTTGCGACTTACTTCTCCAAAGGTTTTCAACTGCCCGGTCAGACGGTCAAGGTCCCCAGGCTTTACCACGCCGCTGACGACCATTTTCCCGTCCAACCCTTCCTCCCGGATGTTTTCCGCCCCGACCTGCCGCAACAGTTCCCGGACCGTTTTCAGGGCTCTATCCACCTCCCGGACCCGAACGGTTAAAACCTGCGACGGCATCTCCGGAGCCGCCTGGCTCATAACCCGGGCTTTATCCCGAAAGACCTCCAGCTTCTGGGATTCGTCCTTCTCCTGCGGTTCCCGCTCCATTCGGCGGGGAGCCGCCTGAAAAACCGGGGCCGGCGCCGGTCGCGCTTCGGCCGGTTCCGATTTTTTTAAAAGCGTCGGAGCCGGATGGGCCGGCGCCGCCCTGTCCGCTGCTGCCGTCTTCCTTTCTTCCGTTGCCGGGGTCTCCGCAAACCGAGCGGCCGGAACGGCTTCCTCTTGTCGTTTTAATTCCCCGGTCCCGCTTCCCGCGGGAACGGCCTGGGTTTCCATCTTCCCACCGACGGCGTCCCCTGTTTCCTTTTTTTCCCGCGCGGGTTTGGAAGGCCTTGCAGTTATCTCCTTTTCCACGTCTTTTTCAGTGCTCTCCCTCTGCAGTAACTGCGGTGACGTCGGCGTCTCAGGCAGGGCCTTCATCTCCGGGGGAGAAGCCTTGTAAACCTGCCAGGCCAGAACAGCCACCAGCAGGGAGGCCGCAACTTCCAGTGGAATTTTAATCCTAAGGGGAAAGAATATTTTTTGCAGGAGCCCTTTCTTTTCCCCCGCATCCCGCCTGACCTGAGCCATGACCTTTTGGGTAAACCAGGGCGGAGGTTCTTTCTCTTCCAGCCCGGCCAGGATGGCACCGGTTTTTTTCAAATCCTGAAGGGCTGCCCGGCAATGTCCGCAGGTTTCGAGGTGTCGCTCGATTTCCCGGCCCTCGGCCTCGGGGACGGCACCTTCCAAATAGGCGGGAAGTTTTTCCTCGAACGTTCGGCAGTCACTCATAAGTCACCCAGCAACTTTTTAAGGCAATCCTTCATGGCCAGCCGGGCCCGGAAAAGGCGCGATTTAACCGTTCCCTCAGGCACCCGGAGCAGGGCCGAAACTTCTCCATAGGAATGCCCCAGGATGTCGCGCAGCACCAGCGGTTCCCGGAATTCATAGTCCAGCCGGCCGATGCATTCCTGAATCTTGTTTTCGATCTCCTTCTTTTCCATTTGCTCCAGGGCCGAGGCCTCCATAGCGGGGGGATCGACAGTTTCCGACCCGGTTCCCGGAGATGAAGGATCATCCAGAGACAGCGGTTGGAACCGCCGGCGCGCCGCGATCTGCTGCAAGCGGGTTCGGGTCCGGTTGAGCACGATGCCGTAGAGCCAGCTCGAAAACCGGGCCTCGCCCCGAAAGGTTCTTAGGGCCCGAAAGGCCGAAAGAAAAGCCTCCTGGGCCAGGTCGCAGGCTTCTTCGTAATCGCCGGTCATCCGAAAGGCCAGGTGGATCATCTTCTTCTGGTGCCGCTCAACCAGGCCCTCGAAGGCCCGGAGATCGCCCTGCTGCGAACGGCGAACCAGTTCCAGGTCTTCATCCTGGGAGGCCTTGATTTTGCCTTCTGAATCATTAGACATGGACGACGTCGGGAATGTTCCGTTGAGCCGCTATAAAAAGTCCTTGGATTCCGGATCAGCCCCGGAAGGACAGCCGGCCGTTGCCGAAAAAGTTACTTTCCGGGAAGGGGGTGGCGCCGGATTTTCGAAATTTGGTCAAAATAGTTATCTACCGTCAGCAGGTAACAGTCGTGTTCAATCACCTTTTACCAGGTCGGCATCTTTCCTGGTTTTAGCGCCTTGCAGAAGTTCGTAAACCACCGGGCCGCTGATGAGAACGTCCCCCCGCTGAATCAAGTCCAGCAAAACATTCGAAATAGGACCTCTTCCTCCGAAATATTCGATCCAGATAGGGAAGTCTTTTTTATTCCTTGAAGCACGAAAAAGCCTGGAGGGCAAAGCCCGAGTCGGTCTGAGCCCGGGTGAGCTTGGTTAAGTTTCTGCGCCGAGCGCCGATCGGCATATCATTTTGATTCGATGTTCGCTGTTGGAAGTTGGATGTTGGACGTTCGTCTTTATTTTCGAACTAAAGATCGTCGTCGAACCCTCCGCCGCCTTCACCCCCGCCCATTCCTTCCCCGCCTTCGGACTCTTCCATGGCTTCGTCCACCATCTGGTCGAAATCCTCGCCCAGGTCCTCCCCCATCTCTTTGCCCATCTTTTTCATCCAGCGGGCCATGCTCTGGGGGTCGTTTTCGTCCAGGTCGCCCAGTTTGGAGGGGTCGGCCAGGCTCTCTATCCGGGCCTCCTCGGACTTGACCACGTTGACCCGGGACACCAGGCGGTTCAGGCGGGGACCGCCGCACTTCTTGCAGCGCAGTTCCGGCAGCTCCCGCTCCAGGTTCATGATCAAAAAGGATTGCTTCCGGCGACAATCCGCGCATTCGTATTCATAAATGGGCATAAGAAACCTCCTGAAAAGCGAAAAAGACTCCACCACAAAGGCGCAAAGAGCGCAAAGAATTTCAATTTTTTCAATTTTCGCTTTGGCGAAAAATGAAAATTAAAAAATCCCTTGGCGTCCTTTGCGTCTTTGCGGTGAATATTTTATGTTTTTATTACCACTGCTCTTCGTTTTGTCAAGCGGCTTTGACCAGGCTCTTAATCCGCTCCGGCCCCCAATCGACGGGCAGGCGCACCCCCTGGCCGTCCTTGGTTTCAAACAGCAAATGGCCTTCCCGGCGTCCGAAATCGAAGAGCAAACGGGTGATCTCCACATCCTGACGGCAGTAATCGGTCAACTCCCGGAATTTCCCCTCCCGGAAATAGCGGACGGCCAGGAATCCGTCCCCGCTTTTCTCTTTCCCCAGGGTTTTGCGGGCCAGATGGTCCAGGCTCAGCCGAAAGCCCAGGCATTGGTGGATATCCTCCAGCAGGTCCAGGGTGGGCAGTTCCTTGAAGTTGAAGGTGGAGTAGGCCTTCAGGACGCTGTAATCGAACCGTTTGACGTTGAACCCGATCAGGAGGTCGCACTTTTTCAAGTGCTCGATCAGGGCGTTCACCTGGTTTTCCCGATAGTCGAAGAAGCGTTCCTCCAGGGAATCGTAGACCACGCCCACCGAAAGGCGCATCAGATGGGTATTCCCCCAGCCGCCCACCTCTTCGGCCAGGCGCTGGGTTTCCAGGTCGAAAACCCCGATCCGCCACATCGGTTCCGCCCGGCCGGCCGCCGGTTCGGAGACGGTGATCAGCGCCTCCGGCGTCAAGGGAGCGCAGGGTTGGCGCAGATCAACCTGCCCCAGCAGCAGTTGGGTCAAGTACCGGGCCCCGGCTTTGTCCAGAGGTTTATTGCCCGACCCGCACTGGGGGGAATGGATGCAGGAAGGACAGCCCTCTTCGCAATCGCATTCGGTGATCAGGTCGCTGGTCCGCTGCAGCAGGTCTTCGATGATCTCGAAGCCCCTTTCGGCCAGCCCGACCCCACCCGGAACGCCGTCATAGATAAAGATGGCCCCTTTTTCCACCTGGGGATGGCGGACGTAGCAAATGCCGCCGATGTCCCCCCGGTCGCAGAGGGCATAGAGAGGAAACATGCTGATGGCCCCGTGCTCCAGGGCATGCAGGCTGCCCATGACCTGGAAATGGGAGGCCTTCAACTGTTCCTGGAGGGCTTCCTCCACCTCGATCCACAGTCCTCGGGTCTCGAAGGTTACGGAAGGCAACTCCAGAGGATAGGTGCCCAATAGTTCCTGACCGTAAATGGCCCGTTTTTCATAACTGGTAAAGGTTTCGGTGACCAGAACCCGACCGAAGTTGATCAGGAAGTTCCCCACCGGACGAACCTTTTCCTTCTCGATGATCTCTGTTTCTTTCTGGGCCAGGATCCGGGTGTAGTAGTTGACCTCCCGGGGCTTGACGTAAATGTTCTTTTCAAAGAGATCGAGGTCCTCCACCAGGAACTGAATGGCCCGGTGCAGGTAAACGGCCCCGGGATGGCACTCCCGGAAGGCCCGAACCCCGTCCACGGTGCCGATGACCTTGCCCTTCCGTCCCTCCATGATGGTATAGGACTCCCCTACCGAGCGGATGTTGACTTCCCGGTGGGGATTTTTACGCAGCGAGATCCAGCCGTCCCCGGCGGCATTCCGCAGCAATCGCCCTTCCTTTTCCAGAGCGGCCAGTTCCGGAGCACAGCGCTGCCGGGTGAACAGGGGGTCGTCCTGGCTCAGGGGCAGTTCGGCGGTCGCACAGACCAGGTGGGCCTTGAGGATCGGGCTGTTCCCGGGGTCGACCACGGCCGCTTCGAAGCCCCTCCCGAAAAAATTTTCCGGATGGCGGATGAAATATTGATCCAGGGCATCGGGTTGGGCCACGAAAAAGATGGCGGATTCCTGTTGAGCCCGGCCCACCCGGCCGCCGCGCTGCCAGGTATTGATGATACTTCCCGGGTAACCGACCAGGATGCAGACGTCCAGGCTGCCGATATCGATGCCCAGTTCCAGGGCGCTGGTGGAAATCACCCCCAGGAGTTCGCCGCTGGAGAGCTGGCGTTCGATAATCCGCCGCTCCTCCGGCAGGAACCCGGCCCGGTAGGAACTGATCTTATCCTTGAGGGCCGGGGCCATCTGCGCCACCCATTTGTGGATCAGCTCGGTTTGCCGCCGGCCCTGGGAGAAGAGGATGGTCTTCTTGCCCCGGGCCAGACAGTGGCTGAAGAGCCGGGAGCCCACCACGGCCGGGCTGATATCGGGGTTGATGAACAGGAAGTGTTTGGCCGGGGAAGGGAACCCGCTGTCCTGGACCACGGTGAACGTCAGGCCGGCCAGGGCCCGGGAAAAATCATCGGGACGGGCGATGGTGGCCGAGGACAGGACGAACTGGGGCGCGCTCCCGTACAGCCCGCAAATCCGCCGCAGGCGGCGGATGATCTGGACGACGTGGCTGCCCAGGATGCCCTTATAGGTATGGGCTTCGTCGATCACCACCAGCTTCAGATTTTTAAAAAATTCCTTCCAGCTTTCATGAAAAGGCAGGAGTCCCAGGTGCAGCATATCCGGATTGGAGATGATGATCGGCGGCGGCTTCTGGCGGATCTTTTTTCGGTCGCTCGGCGGGGTATCGCCGTCGTAGATGGCCGTCAGCCCCCCCGGAAACTGGGGAAAAATGGGCGCCCATTCTTCCATGACCTTGCGCTGGTCCTGTTCCAGTGCCTTTATTGGAAATAATAACAAAGACTTGGATGATTGATCCTCAAGCAGATTCTTGAAACAGGTCAGGGCGTACACGAGGGTTTTCCCGCTGGCCGTCGGCGTGGCCACGATGGTGTGTTCCCCCCGGTGCACGGCCTCCAGGGCTTCCACCTGGTGGCGGTAAAAGGCGGTAATCCCTTTTTGCTCTAAGCCTTCATTTATTATCGCCGGCAAGGAAAAAGAAAGTTGATCCCAGAGAGCCGGCCGGGCCGGAATTTTCTGGTGATGAACGATCCCTTCTCCCAGGGGGGTTCTTTTAAGTTGAATTAAGAAACGTTCCATATTCGATGTTGGACGTTGAATGTTGAATGTTGGATGTTCGTCTTTATTTTCCCCTGAACACCGGCTTCCTCTTCTCCAAAAAAGCCTTTACCGCCTCCAGGTGATCCTCAGTGCGGCTCAGCAGGGCCAGTTGTGAGGAAATGAAATCCAGATGGCCCCGGAGGTTGCTGCCACGGGATTCATAGACGGCCCGCTTCATCATCCGGACGGCCAGGGGCGGCTTGGCGGCCAGTTTCTCCGCCAATTTCAGGCTTTCTTCCAGCAGGCGATCTTCCGCGACCACCCGGTTCACCAGACCGATCCGGAAGGCCTCCTCGGGAAAAATAATATCCCCGGTCAGCAAGATTTCTAGGGCTTGGCCCAGACCGACCAGGCGGGGGAGGAAGAAGGCCCCCCCATTCCCGGCTACCAGACCTATATTTATATAAGATGCCGAAAATTTAGCCTTTTCTGAACAAATCCGCAAGTCACACATGAGGGCCATATCCAGACCGGCGCCGGCGGCGGCCCCGTTTATGGCGGCGATCACGGGTTTATCAATATTTTCCATAGTAAAAGCAATCTGATATACGTGTTACCACAGAAAACGCTTCATATCCCAGCCCTGCCTTTTTCCCTCGGCCATCTCCTGAAGGTTCCCCCCGGTGCAGAAAGTGTCCCCCCGGCCGGTCAGGATGATCGCCCTGATCCCGTCATCATCCCGGGCCTCTTCCAGGGCCTGGCGCCAGAGGGTCACCATTTCCTGACTCAGGGAATTTTTAGCCTGGGGACGGTTGATGGTAATCAGGCCCAGGGCATCTTTTTTTTCGAACAACAGGTGCGGTTCCGTCATATTATCCTCCTAAAAAAAAACCCCTTAAGAAATTGAACGGTTCGAAGGCAGTTGTCAAGGGCTTTCCGTATCTCCGGCCGGAGCAATCCCCCGGCTTGACAGATCAGCAGAAATTTGCTATTAATTTTGAATGTTTGATGAATTTTTAGACCGCTTCATCCATTTCCTGCGGGTGGAAAAGGGATTGGCCTCCAACACGCTGGAGGCTTACAGCCGGGATTTACTGGCTTTCCTCCGGTTTCTCGAATCCCGGGGGATCACCAACCTGTCGGAACCCCGGGCGGAAACCCTGTACGACTACCTGAAAGTTTTGAGGTCCCGGGAGCTTTCCAGCCGCAGCCAGGCCCGCAGCCTTTCATCTTTGCGTTCCTTTTTCCGGTTTCTCCAGGAGGAAGGACTGCGAAAAGACAACCCCCTGCTCCCCATTCAGGGTCCCAAGCCCGGGAGGGCTCTGCCTAAGACCCTCTCCGGCCTGGAAGTGGAACACCTGCTGACCCAGCCCCGAACCGACCAACCGCGAGGACTGCGCGACGGCGCCATGCTGGAAGTCCTTTACGCCTCCGGGATGCGTGTGTCGGAGATCGTTTCCCTGACCCTGAATCAAGTGGAAATGGAAGCCGGGTTGATCCGCGCTATCGGCAAAGGTTCCAAAGAACGGCTGATCCCCATCAGCTCCCTGGCCCGCCGCCGTCTGGAGGAATACCTTCGGACCGGTCGAAAACACCTGCTGAAAGGAAAGGCTTCCCCTTACCTGTTTGTCAACAGCCGGGGCGGCCGGCTGTCCCGCCAGGGATTCTGGAAGATCTTGGGCTCCTATTGCCGGCAGGCCGGCATTACCCGCCAGGTCTCCCCGCACACGCTCCGGCATTCCTTTGCCACCCATCTCCTGGAGGGCGGGGCGGATCTCCGCTCCATTCAGACCCTGTTGGGGCACGCGGATATATCCACCACCCAGATTTACACCTCGGTCACCTCGGAGCACCTTCGAGAAGTCTACCGCCGCTATCACCCCCGAGCCTAGCCGCTATGGATAATCTAAACGGTTCATTGGACATCCCCGAATCCGGAGGCCTGCAGGTCATTACCACCCACCTGAATGCCGATTTCGACGGCATGTCTTCCATGATGGCCGCCAAGAAACTCTATCCGGAGGCCCTGCTGGTCTTTCCCGGATCCCAGGAGCAGAATTTACGCAACTTTTTTCTCCAGTCCACCGTTTACCTTTACAATTTCATCAAGCTGAAACAGATTCCCCTGGACCGGGTGGAACGGCTCATCCTGGTGGATACCCGCCAGGCGGACCGGATCGGGAGGTTCAGCGAAATTGTCGGCCGGCCGGGGCTGGATATCCATGTTTATGATCACCACCCCGGCGCCGAGGGCGATATAAAGGGGTCCCTGGAGGTCATCCGGCTGGTCGGCTCCACCATGACCATCATGGCCGGCTTGCTGAAGGAAAAGGGTTTCCCCCTGACCCCGGATGAAGCCACCCTGATGGCCCTGGGCATCTATGAGGATACCGGCTCCTTCACCTTCTCCTCCACTACGCCGGAGGACCTGCAGGCCGCCGCCTACCTCCTGACCCAGGGCGCCAACGTCAACCTCATTGCGGACATGATGACCAGGGAAATGACCGCCGAACAGGTCTCCCTGCTCAATCAACTGCTGGAGTCGGCCACCCGGCATACCATCAACAACGTGGAGATCGTTTTCGCCAAGGGGTCCACCGACGTCTACATCGGCGATTTCGCCGTGCTGGTTCATAAGCTGATGGACATGGAGAATCTGCACTGCCTCTTCGCCCTGGCGCGCATGGAGGATCGGGTCTATATCGTGGCCCGCAGCCGGCTGCGGGAGGTCAACGTGGGGGAAATCCTCCTGTCCTTCGGCGGCGGGGGCCATTCCTTTGCCGCTTCGGCCACCATCAAGGATCAAACCCTGGTCCAGGTGGAGGAAGCCCTGTTTCTCCACCTGAAAAGCAAGATCAACCCGCAGCGCAAGGCCAAGGACATGATGACCTTTCCGGTCAAGTTCCTGGGCCCGGAAGAGACCATCGAACATGCCAACGAACTCTTGACCCGTTACAATGTCAACGTCCTGCTGGTGCTGGAAAACGAAAAACTTCTGGGCTGGATTTCCCGCCAGGTGGTGGAAAAGGCCATCTTCCACGGACTCAAGCAACTGTCGGTCCGGGAATACATGAACACCGAGGTGGCCTCCGTGGATCCGGAGGCCTCTTTGTTCCAGATCCAGGAATTCATCATCGAACACAAGCAGCGCATCCTGCCCGTAGTCCAGGAGGGCCGGGTATTGGGAGTGATTACCCGAACCGACCTGCTCAATATCCTCATGGCCAGCCCGCCCATGCAGGAATACCTTTATGACTCGCGCAAGGCCCCCCATTTCGTGCGCAAGAAAAACATCGCTTTCCTGCTGGAGGAGCGCCTGCCGCCCCGGGTCAATGAAATTCTGAAAGCCATCGGTCAGGTGGCCGATACCCTCGGGTTCAACGCCTACGTGGTCGGGGGCTTTGTCCGGGACCTCTTCCTGAAATTCGTCAATCTGGATGTTGACGTGGTGATCGAGGGGGACGGCATCAAGTTCGCCCAGGAGTTCGCCAAACTGCACCCGGTGCACGTCCGGACCCACAGCAAATTTAAAACCGCCGTGCTGATCTTTCCCGACGGATTCAAAGTGGACGTGGCCACCGCCCGTCTGGAATACTACGAATCGCCGGCCGCCCTGCCGGTGATCGAAATCAGCTCGGTCAAGATGGACCTTTACCGGCGGGATTTCACCGTCAACACCCTGGCCGTCAAGTTGAACGCCCGCCACTACGGCATTCTGATCGACTTCTTCGGGGCCCAGAAAGACCTCAAGGAAAAAACCATCCGGGTACTCCACAACCTGAGTTTTGTGGAGGACCCCACCCGCATTTTCCGGGCCGTTCGCTTTGAACAACGCTTCGGATTCCGGATCGGGAAATTGACCGCCAATCTCATCGAAAACGCCCTCAAGATCGGCGGGGTCGAAAAGCTGGCCCCCCGGCGTATTTTCCATGAACTGCAATTGATCCTGAGCGAGGAGAACCCCCTCCCCATCATCCGCCGCCTGACCGAA
This sequence comes from Deltaproteobacteria bacterium, assembly GCA_016219065.1. Classification (GTDB taxonomy): domain Bacteria; phylum Desulfobacterota; class RBG-13-43-22; order RBG-13-43-22; family RBG-13-43-22; genus JACRCK01. The sequence continues at coordinate 3,225 of JACRCK010000202.1, read as the reverse complement.
TTCAAACTGCTGCCGGCGCTGGATCCCGAACTGCTGCTGACGCCTAAAAGCGAAAGCTTGCTGGAAGAAATTCGCAACATCCTTTCCTGGTTCGACCTGCTCTACCTCAACGAACCCTGCCAGTCCTGGCTGGTTTATTTCCTGGCCCTGATCCAGCCGCTGACGGATCTGGGAGTCATCCGCCAACGGCTGGGCTTGCCACGCAAAATGACGGACCTGGTGAAAATGGCCCGGACGGACGGAGAAAAAGCGCTGGGCCTGCTGAACCGTCAGCCCCGGATCTCCCGCCACGAGATCTACCGGCTCCTGTCGCCCCTGCCGAATGAAGTGCTGCTCTACCTGATGGCCAAGACCAATCAGGAGGCCACCCGTAAGGCCATTTCGCTCTATTTCACCAAGCTGAAAACCATCCGGGTTTCCGTCAGCGGGGAAGACTTAAAGGAGCTGGGCCTGGTCCCGGGTCCCCAATTCAAGGCCATCCTCAACGAATTGCTGGAGGCCCGCATCAATGAAAAGGTATTGACCCGCAGCGACGAAATCGCCTATGTTAAGGAGCACTATCTGAAACCCCCGGAGCCGATCCTGCCATGAGTGAACTTATCCAACAAATCAGTATAATGGCCATCCCCTTGCTGCTGGCGGTCATCCTGCACGAAGTGGCCCACGGCTGGGTGGCCTACCGCCTGGGGGATACCACGGCGAAAACAGCCGGGCGTTTGACCCTGAATCCGCTGGCCCATATCGACCCCATCGGTTCGATTTTGATCCCGGCGCTGCTGATTTTCTCCCAAGCGCCCTTTTTATTCGGCTACGCCAAACCGGTACCGGTCAACTTCCATTACCTGCGCAACCCCAAACGGGACATGGTCTGGGTGGCCCTTTCCGGCGTTACCGCCAATTTTCTGCTGGCCCTGGTCTTTTCCCTGGGCAACCGCGTTCTCATGGCCCTCGTTCCGCTCCTGGACGGCGCGCTCATCGGCACGCTGTTGCACCCCCTGCTGCTCATGTGCCGTTACGGGGTGGTGATCAATGTGGCCCTGGGGATCTTCAACCTGATACCGATCCCGCCCCTCGACGGGGGCCGGGTGCTGACGGGCCTGCTGCCCCCCCGGGCGGCCTACCAGTACAGCCGGATCGAACCCTACGGCTTTTTCATCCTCCTGGGCCTGTTGGTCACCCACATACTGGACTGGTTCATTTCTCCCCTCATTTACTTTTTTACCCGCTTGTTTCTCGGGAGCGCCTGGCTGATGTAAACGCGGTATGAAATTGGAGTAATGGAGTAGTGGAGTAATGCCTTTAGACCAGCACTCCAGCACTCCAATACTCCAGCCCAGGTAGAGCAAAATTCAACGGTTTTACGGGGTATCAATTTTAAAGGAGTTATAGGTTCATGACCGAATCCCCAATTAAAAAACGAATCCTGAGCGGCATGCGGCCCACCGGCCGCCTGCATTTGGGCAACCTGCACGGTGCCCTCTCCAATTGGCAGGATCTGCAGCACACCTATGAATGTTATTTTTTCATCGCCGACTGGCACGCCCTGACCACGGAATACAAGGAACCCCGGACCATCCACACCTACATCCTGGATCTGGTGGTGGACTGGATCAGCGTGGGGCTGGACCCCGAAATCGCCACCTTCTTTGTCCAATCGGCGGTCCCGGAGCACGCCGAACTGCACCTGATCCTGTCCATGATCACCCCCCTGGCCTGGCTGGAGCGCAACCCGACCTACAAAGAGCAGCAGCTGGAACTGGAAAGCAAAGAGATCGCCACCTACGGTTTCCTGGGCTACCCGGTCCTGCAGGCGGCGGACATTATGATGTACAAAGCCCACGCGGTTCCGGTCGGGATCGATCAGGCCCCCCACGTGGAGTTGACCCGGGAGATCGCCCGCCGCTTCAATTTTCTCTACGGCGACTTTTTCCCGGTCCCTGAACTGCTGCTGACCGAGATCCCCAAACTGGCGGGCCTCGACGGCCGTAAGATGAGCAAGAGCTACGACAATTCCATCTTCCTTGCCGATACCGTGGAGGATATCCGCCAGAAGCTTTCCCGGATGGTGACCGATCCCCAGCGGGCCCGCCGGAAAGACCCGGGTGATCCGGACGTCTGCGTCCTGTTCCCCTTTCATAAACTGTATTCCGACCCGGAAATGATCGCCGAGATCAACCGCGAATGCCGGGTGGCCGGCCTCGGCTGCGTGGACTGCAAAAAACGTCTGACCGAAAGGGTGTTGTCCGCCCTGGAACCGGTCCAGGCCAAACGGCAATACCTGACCGCCCACCTGGAGGAGGTCCGGGAAATCCTCGAGGCCGGCAACCGCAAAGCCCGGACCTTCGCCCAGGAAACCATGGCCGGGGTGCGGCAGGCGATCGGGTTTTGAAACGCGGAGCGCGGAGCGTTTTAATACGAAAAAAGATGAACATCCAACATCGAACGTCCAACATCGAACAGCGAATCAATACGAAAAAACCGTTCGGCGTTCGGCGTAATAGTTAATACAAATACAAAGCCAAACGGTTTAGCCGTTAATTTTGTTGCACTTGTTTTCTTTGGCGCTCTGCGCCCTGCGTTTTCTTTTATGGACTATACCGTCAAACTGGACATCTTCGAAGGTCCCCTGGACCTGTTGATCCACCTGATTAAAAAGAACGAAATGGATATCTATGATATCCGCATCGCCGTCATTACCGAACAGTACCTGGAATATCTGGACCTGATGAAGGACCTGAACATCAACGTGGTCGGCGACTTCCTGGTCATGGCCGCCACCCTGATTCACATCAAATCGAAAATGCTGCTGCCCGCCCCCCCGGAAGATGAAGACGAGGACGATCCCCGCCTGGAAATCGCCCGGCCCCTGGTGGAATACCTGCGGCTCAAAGGGGCGGCGGAACAGTTGGGGCAACGCCCGCTGCTGGAACGGGACGTTTTTGTCCGGGATTTCCTGGCCCCGGAGATGGAAGGCAAGGAGGAAGGGCTGCTCCGGGTCGGGTTGTTCGAACTGATGGACGCCATCCGGAAGATCCTGCAGGCCGCGGAGCAGGCCCCCTATTTTCAGGCCCCGGGCCCTTTGCTGCCCCTGGAAGAAAAAATGAATCAAATCCTGGAGCTGCTGGACCAGTCCGGGCAGAGCTCGTTGGAGGGCCTGCTGACCCAGCCGATCACCCGGGCGGAGGTCATCGTGGTCTTTCTGGCCCTGCTGGAACTGGTCCGTCT
>JACRCK010000198.1 GCA_016219065.1 Deltaproteobacteria bacterium | reverse complement strand
TTAACATCACGGTTAACATCGTCATAGCGGGACTCTCCGGTTCGGCCGTGGCTGACGCCGCCGCTACGGGGGGCGTGCTGATCCCGGCTATGGAGAAGGAGGGCTATGGCAAGACCTTTGCCGCTGCGATCACCGCGGCCGCCTCGACCATGGGTCCAATCATCCCGCCGAGCATCCCGATGATCATCTTCGGGCTTATGACCGGGGTATCGATCGCCGACCTTTTTTTAGGCGGGGTGGTCCCGGGGCTCATAATGGCCTTGGTTCTCTTCGGGAGTTGTTATTTCATAGCCATCAGGAGAAATCACCCTAAGCGGGAAGGTCGGGTCAGCCTTCGTGAGATAGGAACCACCTTTTGGAGGGCCTCCTGGGCCTTGATACTCCCATTCATCGTCCTCGGCGGGATCTTTTCCGGGATTATGACTGTAACCGAGTCGGGGGCAGTGGCGGTTGTCTATACCCTTTTCGTGGGGATTTTCGTGTACCAGGAGTTGAACTGGCGCATGCTGCCCAGGCTTTTCTTCCGTACGGCGTACAACACTGGAATCATCCTGGCCGTGATCGCTACGATCCAGATCCTGACCCACCTGATGGCTGAAATGAAGTTTACTACACTCCTGGCAAACACAATCCTAATGATCACCGACAACAAATACTTGATCCTCCTGATCATCAACATCTTCCTCTTGTTGGTCGGGTGTCTGGTGGATCCCTTCACGGCTCTCTTCCTGCTCATACCGATCCTGGTTCCCGTCGTTCAAAAGGTAGGCGTGGACCCGATTCATTTCGGGGTGGTTATGGTTCTTAATCTGATGATCGGGCTTTCCACCCCCCCCGTCGGAGGTCTTCTGTTCGTTACAACCGTTATGGCTAAGGTCCGTATGAATGAACTCGTCCGCGAGATTTACCCCTTTATCCTGCTCTTCATCGGGGTTCTATTCCTGATTACTTATGTACCGGCATTGGTGCTATTCCTTCCGCACTTGATGAAATAGGAGATGGACTCTTAAAAAGATAGAGGAATTATGAAAGAAGAAAAACAGATAATCACTAAGGGGTCCCACAAGTCTCTGGAAACGGCCCGCAATACCTGGAAATTCATCATGGAAGACTATCTGGAAGGGCAGGCGCACAAACAGGCAGGCCGGCCGGTGGTCTGGTCCTGCGCCATGGTCGAAAAAGAAATATTTTATGCCATGGGTCTGTTCCCCTATTACCCGGAGCAGTTCGCCGCCCTGTGCGCGGTGCGGCGCAAGGAAGCGGGAGGTGAGAAAGAGGCCGTCCGTTTCGCCCGTCTGGCCGAGCAGGCAGGCTATTCGTCCGACCTGTGCGGGTACGAGCGGGTCGTTTCCGGCTATGTCATCAATGGAGATCTTGCTGACGCCCCTTTGGGTGGCATGGCCCCTCCGGACCTGATGGTCACTACCTCGAGCATATGCGACGTTCGCTTGAAATGGTTCGAGGACATGGCCCAAAGACTCGGTGTGCCCCTGTTCACCCTGGACCGGCCGGAGCGGGTCATCGACCGTATCCGCCAACACCCGCTGCCCCATGAGGTCCGCTACTATCGTTCCCAACTGGAGGATTTCCTGACCTTCGTGACCGAGCATACTGGCATCGCATACGACCAGGACCGGCTCAACGAATGCCTGGACTGGGCATACAGGACCAATGAATTAAGGCTTCAGATCCTTGAGCTGCGCAAGGCCGTGCCGTCGCCCATGGGTTCGGCCGACAGCTTCGCCACCATTTATCCGGGCATGTATTGTTCGGGTACGGCCAAGGCTTACGATTTTTACAAGGCCCTCCATGACGAGGTTAAAGGCCGGGTCGATGCCGGCCGGGGCCAGATAATGAACGAGAAATTCCGGCTGCTGTGGTACGGAATCCCGCTGTGGTTCAACATGAGCATCTTTAACACCTTCGAGGCCATCGGCGGTGTTTTCGCCTATGAACCGGCCTATAATCCGTGGCCTTGGCCGGCCCGGCAACCGGAAGATCCCTTGACCGAGATAGCGGTTCGTACGCTTTCGTTGGGTTCGTCCATGACCTCGATGATCCAATCCCTGGTCGAGCAATGCCAGGAATACGGGATAGCCGGAGGCGTGCTGGCTTATCTATTGACTTGCCGCCCCGTTTATCTGCCGGGCCTGGAAATCCGGCGGGTGTTCGAGGAACAACTCGGCATCCCCTCGGTGCTCATCGAGTGCGATCTGGTTGACGAGCGAAGCTACAGCGAGGCCCAGGTTCGCACCCGTCTGGACGCCTTCGGGGAACTGATACAGAAAAAGATCGAGTCCGGTAAACCCATCCAGAAAAGGAGGGCGGTCCTGTGAGCATGAACGAGACCTTTCAGCGCTATACCGATGACCGCCACCAGGCGGTCAGGCAGTGGAAAGCGGAAACCGGCAAGCCGATTTTCGGGTATTTTTGTTGTCTGAGTCCAGAAGAGATCCTCTACGCCGCGGACATCCTGCCGGTCCGGATCACGGGCACGGGCGAGCCGTTGCGGAAGGCTGATCTTCACGTTCCGCCCAACTCATGCCCCTTCGCCCGGAGCTGTCTCGACGCGGGAATGCGAGGCCTGTACGACTACCTCGACGGTGTGGTCATCCCAAACAGTTGCGATATCATTTTCGACATGGAGTATTTCTGGAGGACCTTGGTGCCGCGGCCGACCCGTCCGGCCCTGATCGCGGGCTTGGACATTAAACCTTACGTCCATTACATCAACTATCCGGAAAAGATTGTCGGCCGTGAGGTCCTGCCCTATTACCTGGAAGTCCTCAAACGGTTCAAACAGGATCTCGATCGGACGTTGGGCCGGCCCATCACCGAGGACGACCTGGCCCGTAGCGTGGCCGCGTACAACGAGGACAAGGCCCAGATGAGGCGCATGTACGGGATGCGCCGGAGCATCCCCCCCGCCGTGTCCGGATACGAGGCCTGGCAGGTGGCTTATGCCGGGCTGCTCATGCCCAAGGACGAACACGCCGCCCTGCTCAAGGCCTGGCTGGACCGGATCGAGTCCGAAGGCCGGCGAGCCAAGGAGGGCGTGCGCATCTATCTGTCCGGTTCGGCTATGGACGCGGTCAACGCCGAGATATACCGGGTCATCGAGGAATCCGGCGGTCAGGTGGTCTCCGACGACCTCTGCGTGGGTACTCGGAGCTTCTGGTACCCCCTCAATCCGGACTTGCCCCCCCTGGAGGCCATCGCCCGCCGCTCTCTCGGCACGGCCTGCCCCCGGTCCACGGTTACCAAGCCCATACCGGAGAATCGATGGGCCCATATCGTGAATACCACCCAGGGCTACGACGTGGAAGGGGTAATCTTCTATACGCTGAAATGCTGCGACGCCCGCCTCGCGGAATTCCCTCACCTTCGGGATCGTTTCAAGAACGATCTGGGAGTGCCGGTCCTTTTTCTGGAAGGGGATTACACAGTCGAGGGTGTCGCACAGATGAGAAGCCGGGTCGAGGCCTTCATCGAGATGATCGAGGATTGACCATGCCGATTTATGCCGGCATTGACGTTGGCGCCCAGAGTGTGAAGGCCTCCTTGTACAATGGGGAACAATGCCTGGGCGTCCGGAAGATGGTTACGGAAGAAGAGGCCGGCCGTGCCGCCCGACGGGTCTATGAGGACCTCCTGGCGGATCTGGACCTCTCCGCGGGCTCGGTGGAACGCATCCTGGTCACCGGCGGGGGTGCCGAGGAGGTATCCTTTGCCCATGGCCGGAGTTCCGAGCAGATCTGCGGAGCACGAGGCGCCCGCTTTTTGATTCCTACGGCCCGCATGGTGGTGGACCTGGGTGCCGAAGGGTGCCGGGTTATGAAGCTGGACGAGAAGGGTGTCCTGTCGGATTTTTCCAACAACTCGAAGTGTGCCTCCGGAACCGGGGCCTTTATCGAGCTGGGGGCGGTTTACCTTAAGGTTTCCCTGTCGGACATGGGGCGTCTGTCTCTGGCTGCCGACGGGGCGGCCGACCTGAGCAGCACCTGCGCGGTCTTCGCCGAGTCGATCATCATTTCGAACATACACAGCGGTGAATCCCGGGAACGGATCGCCGCCGGCATCCATAAAGCGGCAGCAACCCGGATTACCGAGCTTATCGGTCGCCTGGGATTGGTCGAGGACCTGGTCCTGATCGGCGGCGCGGCCCTCAATACCGGCCTGGTCCGGATGATTGAAACGATAAACGGCGTCCCGGTGAAAATTCCGGACAACCCCGGCACTGTGGTCGCCTTGGGCGCGGCTATCCAGGCCTCGCTCAAAAAGGCGGGTCGGCGGAACCGGCGCGCCGCTTCCATCGGCTGAAATACCAGGAAGGCGGAACCTTGTACTTCGCGGGTATCGACATCGGTTCGGCCTCCTCTAAGGCCGTAATTTTGAACGAGGATCGGGTCCTGGCGGCTCACCTCATAGAAACCGGCCCGGAAAGCCGGGCCACGGTCCGGGACGTCATGAACGGTGTGTTGAGCAGGGCAGGCTTGAGCATGGAAGACATTACAGACGTCGTGGCCACGGGCTACGGCCGGATCAATGTGCCTTTCGCCGGGAAGATCATCACCGAGATCGCCTGCCACGCGAGAGGCGTCCATGCTCTGTTTCCCCGGGCCCGGACCATCCTGGACATGGGCGGCCAGGACTGCAAGGCCATTCGGATCGACGAGCGGGGCAATCATGTCGCCTTCGCTATGAACGATAAGTGCGCGGCCGGTACGGGCCGGTTCCTGGAAATCATGGCCGATTACCTGCGGGTGCCCTTGGCCGAAATCGGGCCTTTGTCCCTGACGGCCACCGAGGACATCAAGATCAGTAACGTTTGCACGGTCTTTGCCCGATCGGAAGTGGCACGCCACCTACGCCGAGGCGTGATTAAAGCCAATATCCTGGGCGGCATTCACAACGCCACGGCCGACCGGGTTTACGGGCTGCTCAAACGGGTGGGTCTGGAAGTCGATTTTGTCATCTCCGGAGGCATTGCCAAGAACGTAGGAGTCGTCCGCCGGATCGAAGCACGGGTTGGCCTCTCGGCGCACATTTCGGAAGAGCCTCAGATCATCGGAGCTTTGGGCGCGGCCTATTTCGCGCGGGAAAGGCTCGGCCGCCGGCAGACCGCGCCGGCCGAACGGCAGGATTGAATTTTAACGCATCATCGGTTCGACGGTCGATGGCTTTCCCAGGATAGCCGGCGTTCCGGCGAATGATTAAACGTTTCCTATCACTAATTAGACACCATTACCTGCAATAGAAAGGAGCCTCCAGTCATGCCAAAGCTTCTCGTAGGCGATGCCTTGCGCGCTTCGGCCTGCAAATTGCCCGACAAAACTGCCTTTATCTTCAAAGACCGGCGTGTTTCCTACCAGGACTTCGAAGAACGTGTCAATCGGCTGGCCAACGGCCTCCGGACCACAGGCTACCGGCCCGGAGATCATATCGCCGTTCTGGCTTTCAACTGCATCGAGTATTTCGAAATCCTGTTCGCCTGCGCTAAGGCCGGTTTGGTGGTCGCGCCGATCAATTTTCGTTTCGTGGGCCCGGAAATAGAATACATCATCAACCACTCCGATTCTATCGCCCTCATTTACGAGGCCCACTTTCGGGAGGCGGTCCGGGATTGTCGTTCCCGTCTGGAAAAGATCGGTCGGGACGGCTATATCGTCTTCGGCGGTCAAGGTGAGCCAGAGGATACCGACTATGAATCCCTTCTGGCCGAATCCAGCCCGGAAGACCCGCCGATTGAAATCGACGAAAAACTGACATGGTATATCGGTTACACATCCGGGACCACGGGCCGGCCCAAAGGGGCACTGCGCTCACACCGCGCCAACATGCTCCTGGCCATGCATTTGCCTTATTTCAGCGAAGAAACGACCAACCTCATGATCATGCCCATCTTCCATTCGAACTCGATCTGGTTTGGCCTGATCGGAGTTTTATTCGGAGCGACGACCTACATCTACCCCTCCGGCGGATTCAATTCCCGGGAGATTCTGGAGATCATCCAGCGGGAAAAGGTCACCTTCTGCTCCATGGTCCCGACCATGTACAGCCTGATGCTGATGGTCGAGGACAAGGACCGCTTCGACACAAGTTCGCTGGAAACTTTGCTTTGCTCGTCGGCCCCCCTCATGACCCAGACCAAGGAAGCCATTCTGAGCTATTTCAAGACCGCTAAACTCTTCGAAGGGTACGGCGCCACGGAGATCGGCGGGGTGACCTCCCTTCGGCCCAAGGACCAATGGCGTAAAATCCGGAGTTGCGGCATGGCGGCTCCTTTCTGCCGCATCAGGATTCTGGACGCGGACGGCAACGAATGCCGGCCGGGCCAGGTGGGAGAACTGTTCGCCATCAGTCCGGGTATGTTCGAAGGCTACTACAAGCAGCCCGAGGCAGACGAAAAGGCCTTTCGTGGCCCCTACGCATCAGTCGGCGACCTGGCCAAGATGGACGAAGAAGGATTTTTCCACATCGTGGACCGAAAGCACGATATGATCATCTCCGGAGGCGAAAATATTTATCCCACAGAAATCGACGACCTGCTGGCCAAGCATCCTAAAGTTCAGCAGGTAGCCGTGGTCGGTGTCCCGGACCCGAAGTGGGGGGAGGCGGTCAAGGCAGTCATTGTACCCTCGCCTGGCGTGGAGGTGACCGAGGAAGAGATCATCGCATACTGCAAGCAGCATCAGGCCGGATACAAGTGCCCGAAGTCCGTGGATTTCTGGGAGGCGCTGCCCCTCAGCCCCATGGGCAAGATTCTTAAACGCGAGATTCGGGCCAAATACTGGGAAGGCCGCGAAGTCAAGATTTGACCGGCTCCGCCCCGTCGATCCGCCTCGGCAGGCATCCCGATGGAATATAGTATCGAAATGAGCAAACTGTGAATGATAAAAAATAATTGAGCCAAAGTCAGGCTTTCACAAAGGACAACGCAGTCAAGTGATCCTCGGATGCTGTATAGGTCGCTGTTTTCCCTTTGACGTCCAACTTGGGGAAACCGGCGTGGATAAGGGAAACCTGGTGGAAAACGAGCTTTTTAGCCATGAAAAGGGGGCCTTTACCGGGGCAAGATATCAAGAGGCCTTAGGCTGCCTTGGTATTCTTTTTGAACCCAGGGAAGTCCGGCGGACTGCTCCGGGTGTTCGTATGGTGCGGGAAGGGGCTTGCCCGGCCCCTTCCCTTTTTTTAACTTACTGTCCCGCCGGACTCTTTCCTTTACAGCGATCCAACTCCTTATCCATAAAGGGCAGGGCTTTTTCTGCCGGGATTCTGGTGGATGGGCCGTAATAAGAAAAATTTTTATACCAGTAATAGGGCGGTATATTGAAAGAGGCCTTCTGTTGTTCGGGAGGCACGAATTCGATAATCAGGAGATCGGAGATGGCCTTATGATCACAGGCCCGCATCTTATAAACTTTCCCGGTTATATCCTGATAGCTGTCGTTTTCCCAGACCTTGATGATCTTTTCCGGATCCGTACTCCCGGCCCGCTCAATGACACTTAAAAGCCAATAATACTGGGAGGCCCAATAACCAACGGCTCCAATCGGATATTCGAAAATAGGCGTGTTATAAGGGGCCTTCCACTTATTCTTCCACAACTCGTTCCAGATCTTATAGAATTTGATCTGATCCGGTGTTTTCAACCAGGGGCCTTCCGTTCCGAAGGCGTTCAGGACTGTCAATCCTTTTGAACCCTCCACGCCTACATCGGCCAGGAAGTTGGCCTCGTCGAGGAATAAGTGGGCGAATGGCAGCTTGATCCCCATTTGTCGGGCCTGTTTGACCAGGTTGGCTGCATCCGGGATCCAGTCCCCGGTATAAATCACCTCGGCTCCGGAGGCCTTGATCTTGGTCAGGTAAGGGGCAAAATCAGTCAGAAACAGCTTGTGATAATCCTCGCCGACGATCTCGGCCCCGGGATAATATTCCTTCAAACCATGTTTAAACCCGGCGGCCATGGAATGGCCGAACATGTAATCCTGGCAGAGGATATAAAATTTTTTCTCTTTTTTCCGGACCTGTCCGTAATAATAGGCAAAGGCCCGACCGATCTGCTCGGTCGAGTAAGTGGACATGAAGGCATAACGGCTGAAGTTCTGGGCGTCCATGAGGTCATCGGTCACCGAGGTGAAGTTCTGGGCAATGACCTTATATTTATTGGCCGTCTCATTGATGATTTTCATCAGATGGCTGCCGTTGGTGCCCAAAAGGACATGGACCTTTTCCTGGAGGACCATCCGTTCACAGATCTTTTTGGTCTGATCCGGTTTGGACATGTGATCGGCCTTGATGATCTGGACCAGCTTTTTTTTGCCGTCCACCATCAGGCCTCCCCGCTTGTTGATGTCATGAGCCACCCAGGCGGCGGAAAGGTAAAACATCTGCCCCACGAAGGCCGCCGGTCCGGAAAAAGAGGCCACCATGGCGATCTTGATGGTGTCTCCACCGGTTACCGCCGGGTTGTTGGGGTCGAAGTCGGACATGTCCCCCATTTTGCCGACCTCAAATTTGGCATT
>JACRCK010000197.1 GCA_016219065.1 Deltaproteobacteria bacterium | reverse complement strand
TTCTGGAAAGTGGATAAGGGGGACCTGACCCTCACCTTCCGGCATACCGGCCTGAAGGGCCTGAACGATACCCTGGAAACCATCAGCAACCGGGTGACCATCGGGATTATCATCGCGGCGCTGATCGTGGCCTCTTCCATGATCATCACCACCGGGGTCAAGCCGTTGCTTTTCGGGTTTCCGGCCCTGGGGGTAATCGGCTACCTGGTTTCCGGGCTGCTGGGGTTGTGGTTGATTTTTAATATTCTGAGAAAGCGCAAATTTTGATGCAGGAGTAACGGAAAAAATGGAGTAATGGAGTGGTGGAGTATCGGAGGATTGCTTTTAAGACCATTACTCCAGCACTCCATTACTCCAATACTCCGGCTTGCTAATTCAGCCAACCATACTGAGGTTTAATGGATTAAAAATCTCAAAGGAGGAGGAGCTATGCACCATAAAAAGATCAGCACGATTATGGCCCGTGAAATCCTGGATTCCCGCGGCAATCCCACAGTGGAAGCCGAGGTGTTGGTGGAAGGCGGACAGCGCGGGTGGGCGGCCGTTCCTTCGGGGGCTTCCACCGGGGAGCACGAGGCCCTGGAACTGCGGGATGGAGATAAAAAACGCTACCTGGGCAAGGGGACGCGCAAAGCGGTGGCTAACATCCAAAAATACATCGCTCCGAAATTGACGGGCTGGGAGGTCGATGACCAGGTAGGCCTGGACCGGGCCATGATCGAGCTGGACGGCACCCCGAACAAGGGTAAACTGGGGGCGAACGCCATCCTGGCCGTTTCCATGGCGGCGGCCCGGGCGGGGGCGCTGTGTGCGGAACTGCCCCTGTACCGCTACTTGGGCGGCACCCAGGCCAAGCGGCTGCCCCGGCCCATGATGAACATCATCAACGGCGGGATGCATGCGGGCAACAACGTGGATATGCAGGAATTCATGATCGTGCCCATTGGCGGGAAAACCTTTGCCGAGGCCTTGCGGATCGGGGTGGAGGTCTTCCACACCCTGAAAAAAGTCTTGGCGGAAAAGGGACTGAATACGGCTGTCGGCGACGAAGGCGGTTTCGCCCCGAACCTGGCCTCCAATCAGGAAGCGGTCGAAATCATCCTGACCGCCATCCAGAAAGCCGGATACAAGGCCGGGAAGGACGTGTCCCTGGCCCTGGACTGCGCGGCCAGTTCCTTTTATGAAAAGGACCGCTACGTCTTCAGCCGTTCCGACGGCAGCCAGAGAAACTTTCAACAGATGATCGACCTGTATGGCGAATGGCTCAAAAAATACCCCATCCTCTCCATCGAGGACGGCCTGGCCGAGGATGATTGGGCCGGCTGGAAGCTGATGACCGATACCTTGGGGAAAAAATGCCAACTGGTGGGCGACGACCTCTTTGTCACTAACACCGAGCGCCTGGGGCGGGGCATTCAGGAGGGGATCGCCAACTCCATCCTGATCAAACTGAACCAGATCGGGACGGTGACCGAAACGCTGGCGGCGATCCAGATGGCCCAGCGGGCCGGCTATACCACCGTGATCTCCCACCGTTCGGGTGAGACGGAAGATCCCTTTATCGCCGACCTGGCCGTGGCCACCAATGCCGGACAACTCAAGACCGGGTCGCTCTGCCGTTCCGAGCGGATCGCCAAGTACAATCAACTGCTGCGCATCGAGGAAGAGCTGGGGAAATCAGCGGAATTCTAGGCATAATGCTGACTCCCGGGCAGTTTTAATCTGGAGTGATGGAGTAATGGAGTGTTGGAGTATTGCTTTTGATACCATTACTCCAGCACTCCATTACTCCAATACTCCGATATGTTAAAAGTGCTTTTATGGATTTTCGCCGGTTAGAGGTTTTTCAAAAGGTTTTTGAGCTGAAGAGCTTTTCCAGGGCGGGACAGGAGCTGTTGCTGGCCCAGCCCACAATCAGCGAACACATCCGTCTGTTGGAAGCCGACCTGGGCCTGGTTTTGTTTGACCGGCGGGGAAAGGAAGTCGTTCCCACCCGGGCGGCCGACCTGTTGTACGACCATGCGGTCCGCCTGGAGGCCTTGCGGCGGGAAACCCTGCGGGCCATGCAGCAGTTCCTGGACAAGGATCAAGGGGAGCTTATGGTCGGGGGCAGCAACATACCGGGCCAGTACCTACTGCCGGGAATCCTGGGTCAGTTCAAAAAAAAGTATCCCCGGATCCGGGTTCGGTTGTGGATCGACGATACGAAAAACATGGTGGAAAAATTACAGGCCGGCGTCGTGGACTTAGGCGTCGTCGGGGCCGCCGTGGACCAGGACCGGGTGACCTGCCGCCTGCTGACCAAAGATGAGCTGGTTTGTATCCGTCCCGGGGATTCCGACGGGCGGAACACCCTGGACCCCGACGACCTCCGCTCGGCGCCGTTCATACTGCGCGAGGCCGGTTCGGGAACCCGTAAGACCATCGAAGCGGCCCTCCAGAAGATCGGCTTGAAAGCGGAAGATCTGCAGGTGGTGGCTGAAATGGGCAGCAACGAGGCCATCCGCCAGGCGGTCAAGGCCGGCGTGGGGATTTCCGTCATCTCCCGGCGGGCCGTAGCCGAGGATCTGGCGACCGGAACCATCAAGGAAATTAAAATCAGGAAATTTCCCCTGTTTCGAAATTTTTACCTGATCACCATGAAGCAGCGGACACTGTCACCATTGGCGCAAGAGTTTGTGGATTTTTTGATTGAAAAAGTATAGTTTTTAATATTTCTTGGAGTGATGGAGTATCGGAGTAATGGAGTGTTGGATTTTAAAACCAATACTCCATTACTCCACCACTCCAGTACTCCAGCTCGAAGGAACCCATGGACGACAACAAACCGATAAACTTGGTCGATTCCACCCGGGCCGCCGGCTGAGCTTCCAAACTGGGTCCGGGCGACCTGCAGGAAATTCTGGCCGATCTGCCGCTGGAAACCGACCCCAATTTGCTGGTGGGGCGGGAGACCTCGGATGATGCCGGCGTGTACAAAATTCGGGACGATCTGGCCCTGATCCAGACCCTGGATTTTTTTACTCCCATCGTCAACGATCCTTACCGTTTCGGGCAGATCGCCGCCGTCAATGCCTTAAGCGACGTCTACGCCATGGGCGGCCGGCCGCTCACGGCCATGAACATCGTGGGTTTCCCGAAAAAAACCCTGGATAAGGCCATCCTGAAGGAAATACTCAAGGGCGGGCTGGAAAAAATCCATGAAGCCGGTGCCCTGCTGGTGGGCGGGCACAGCATCGACGATACCGAATTGAAATACGGCTTATCGGTCACCGGGATCGTCCATCCGGATCGGGTCATGACCAACGCCGGCGCCCGGCCCGGAGACCGCCTGGTCTTGACCAAGCCCATCGGTACCGGGATTATCGCCACAGCGCTCAAGGGGAAGTTTGCCTCGGCCGAGGCCGAAGAGACCATGATCGCGGTAATGGTGGAATTGAACCGGAAAGGGGCGGAGGCAATGGAGGAAGCAGGCGCCCGGTCCTGCACCGACATCACCGGCTTCGGGCTCCTGGGACACGCCCTGGAAATGGCGGTCGGCAGCCGCTGCGGAATGATCATCCAGGCCTCCCAGGTCCCCATTATTCCCTACGCCCGGGAGTATGCCGAAATGGGGCTGATTCCGGCCGGAACCTACGCCAACCG
Source organism: Deltaproteobacteria bacterium (assembly GCA_016219065.1). GTDB lineage: Bacteria > Desulfobacterota > RBG-13-43-22 > RBG-13-43-22 > RBG-13-43-22 > JACRCK01. The sequence goes on along the minus strand of JACRCK010000197.1, from coordinate 37,448 downwards.
TAACTATTGCCGAAAGTCTCTGGAGGTGGACCCGGGAATCCCGGCCACGCTGCTGGATATCCTGTCCGATGCCCAGACTTCTGGAGGGCTGTTGATCGCCATCGCCGCCGACCGCACCGCCGACCTGATGGAACGTTTACAGGCCAAAGGGGTGGTGGCGGCCGCCGTCATCGGGGAGGTTACGGAAGGACCCGCCGGGACCATTTCGGTCCTCCCGTAAGGTATTTCGTTAATAATTGACAATGGATTGTCTTCGGCTTGGGCTGGATCGAATCTATTTGGCAACGGACTTGATTTTCCTGGTAAGCTTCTTGACCGTTTTTTCGGCTTTGCCCTCGATCTCCTTTATTTCATCTTCCAGCTTCCTGATTTTTTCCAAAGACGTTTTAATCTTACCCCCGCTCAACGGCGGAGTCAGCTTGTCTTTGAGTTCGTAAATATGGCCGCCGAGCTCCGCGATCTCTTCGCTCACCTTTTGCTTGAGTTCGTGAACCTTGAGTCGTTTTTCCCCTTCCTCGGTCAGATGGGCGGCCATAATCTGGATTTTAGCAGCCCCGGCGCCAACCGCTTCCAGGCTTCCCTTGACTCCCTTTTGCAGGTCTTTTTTTACTTCAGCCCAAAAACTCATCTCATCTCCTCCTTTAAAAGTGTGTCTCCATGGTATCCTTGAAATCGAACGCGGCCAAGCCGGTGATCCTTGCTGCGGCCGAACTTCAACTGAATTATGATATCTTTTATGAGGTGTGAGGCAAATAGCGGCAAAACATTATTTTGAGGTTTGAAACAGGGAATTTTTCATGATTCCTTTTTCTGAATCCGTTCCCGGAATTCTTTCACCGCCTCCGGAAGAAGACGGCGGAGGAAGACGGCCTGTTCCAGGAGGCCGGGCTTCTTTAATAAAGAGTAGGCCGGATGGGCCGGTTTCAGCTCGGGCGTTCCCAGAAAATCCAGGGAAATCCGGTGGCGGATTTGCAGGACCAGTTCGATCAGCGGCAGAACCGAGGCCGGGGAGGGATAGGCCCAGTCCAGGCGGCGCAGGCAATCAAAGCGGATCTGGTCGGTGATCAGGAAAAAAGGATCCAGCAAGGCCCCGATCTGCTCCGGCGCCTGGGACTCGAAATCATAACCGCTCCCCAGGCCGTAGGCGCCCATCAACAAATCATAGATCAAGACCCGGCTTTGGGGGATGTCTTCACAAAGATGCAGAAGCAGCGGGTCGGGCAAATCCTGAATCCGGGTGTTCTCATCCAGGTCCGGAGGACCCGGGAAGAGCCGACGCCATTCCCGGAAGCCCCGCTGGGCAGCTTTTCTCAGTTTATGGGCTTCCAGGGAAACGGTTTTACTCATAGCCTTTATATTAGTTTATCCAAAGCTTGAAGAAAAGCCTTTTCAATGAGCCGGCGATGCAGTCAATCAGAGCCGTCTTCAAGGTACGGAAATCATGATACCGATACACGAGCTTCTAAGCAGGATCCGCTGGGATAAGGACTTCGGGAGAGGCCGCTTCGAGATCGGCTACTTCGATCACCTCGAACGAAAACTAATCCGGATTCCCCTGCGGGAACTCCACTTCGAGCCGGGAAACAGCTTCTCGTTTGATCTGCATACCCCTGACGGGGAGGTGGTCACCATCCCTTTTCATCGGATCCGGGAAGTCTATAAGGACGGAGGACTGATCTGGAGCCGGGAGAAGGGATAGGGACAGAGGAAGGTCCCTAGGTTTCGGAGACACTGGAGCCGTTGATCGATTATTTCCAGGTGACTGGAAATCCTGAACTTCCGCTCATACAAGGCAAGCTAACGGTTAAGTATGGCGGGGAGGGGTCGGGCTCCGTGAACTAAAATGATTCCGGCTTTCCCTAATAGGACCTTTTGCCCCCCCAAAGAAGCGTCTAAGAAGGAAAAACCGCAAAGGTGCTTTCCGGGAAGATCATTATCCAGCCACATAACATTTATCCAGGTACATAGAAAATTGTCTTGACAATATTCTATTATGATAGAAAATTGTCATATGCAGAGGTCCCTGGAACTTCTCCTGGAAAAGGAACATTTCCCGCACCGGAAGATCGCCTTCGTCGTCGGTCCTCGGCAGGTGGGTAAGACGACGTTGGCCCGGTCACTGCTCACTCAGCGGAGATCGACGGATCTTTACCGGAACTGGGACGACCTGGCCTGGCGTCGTGAATTCGTGAGGGAACCTTATGGGTTCATCGATGCTTTCCGACCGAAGGCGGCGGACAAGAGGCCGCTGGCGGTTCTGGACGAAATACATAAATATCCACGGTGGAAGAACTTTATCAAGGGGCTTTGGGAAACGCGAGCCGAAAGAATCGATTTAATGGTAACCGGGAGCGGGCGGTTGGATGTATATCAGCGGGGAGGGGACAGCCTGCTCGGCCGCTATCATCAATACCGCCTGCATCCGTTTTCTCTCAAGGAAATTTTCGCTCCCGGCGACAGCGCTGTGGAAGAATCTCCGCAGCGGACGATGGACAACATTTTGAGAATTACAGGGACCGCCCCCGTAACCATAAGAAAAAAACTCCGGGACCTTCTTCGTTGGGGGGGATTTCCGGAACCTTTCCTGGATCAAAACGAACGTAGGCATCGCCTCTGGGTAAGGGAGAGGCGAAACCTGATCATCAAAGAGGACCTGCGCGATCTGGCGCGTATCCGCATGCTGTCCCAGGTGGAGGAATTGGTGGAACTCCTGGTGCTCCGGGCCGGGGGAGTGCTGTCCTATAACGCCCTCCGGGAAGATTTACAGGTGGCCGTCGAGTCCGTCCGCCAATGGACTGACCAATTGCAGCGTCTGTACTTCATTTATTTGATCAGGCCCTTCGCCGGCAAGCTGCCCCGCGCTCTGCGCAAAGAACCGAAAATCTATCTGTGGGACTGGTCGGAAATAGTGGAGGAAGGCCCGCGCTTTGAAAATCTCCTGGCGAGCCATCTGCTCAAATGGGTTCATTTTACCCAAGACTGGGGTCTCCCGTCCCTTGAACTGCATTATCTGCGCGATCGGGAAAAACGCGAAGTGGATTTCCTCCTGACCCTGGATCGAAAACCCTGGGTCCTGCTCGAGGCCAAACTATCATCGGAAAAGCCTTCTCCGGCTCTGACTTATTTCGCCGAACGTTTGCGGGCGCCCTATAAGATCCAGGTGGTTCTGAATCTGGATCGACCCGGACAGGCCGGAGACGTGCACGTAATCGACGCCGCCAATTTTCTTCGAGCCCTGCCTGTTTAGATAACGCAAATTACATTTTTTACCTTGACGCCATGTAGCCAAAAGGCTACAAAATAAACTATGGCCGAGATTCGTAAGACTGAAGCGTTTGCCAAGTATAGGAGTGCCTAATGGCAAAGACTAAGACAACGAAATACGATGTTTCCGAACATCTCCGTACGCCCGAGGAAATGGCGGCCTATCTTGAGGCCTGCCTTGAGGAAGCAAACGCCGATGCGGCTTTCATTGCCAAGGCCTATCTTGGATCCGCCCGAATGGTTCCTTCCAGGAGAAAACCGGAAATCTTTCATTTATCATTCTAAAAAAACATGAAAACTAAGAAGAAATAAACTGTGGATGAGTTGCGTCCCAAATACGACCTCGACTATTCCAAAGCCTTTCGAAGTTAATATTATTGGAGATTGAGTGACGGGGGATCGAACATGGTTATTCTTGAGCCTGATATTGCCAAGACATTTCGTGATTCTGCTTCAGTAAAAGAGGCGTTGAGATCCCTATTGAATCTGACTCGTTCTACAAAGCGTTTGACAATGCGTTCAACTATAAGGGAAAAAAGCTCCGCGTGGCTTAGTGTGAACCACTAACAAATGACAACGAAATTTAAACACACACATATAGTCGCAGCGGATTGGCGCCGGCTCGCTCGATTCTATGAAGAGGTGTTTGGCTGTGTCTCCGTCCCACCCGAACGCATTTTGAGCGGTGAATGGCTGAGCAAAGGGACGGGCGTGGCCAATGCCCAATTCTCGGGCATGCATTTGCGACTTCCCGGATACGGGGAAGAAGGACCGACGCTCGAAATTTACCAGTATTCCGAGAACTTGCCGAGATCTCCAACCGTCGCCAACCGGGAAGGGATCAGGCACCTGGCCTTTGAGGTCGATGCTGTCGAGCAAACCTTGGCTCGGATCTTGAGGCATGGTGGCAGAAAGGTGGGCGAAATTGTCACCGCGGAGGTAGAAGGGACGGGGCTTTTAACCTTTGTCTATGGCGCCGACCCGGAAGGCAACATTATAGAGTTGCAGGCTTGGGGATAGGAAAGTCTCAAAGTCAAAAACACGTCATTGCGCGGGGAAGGAAGCAACCCCCCACACCAGCTATCTGATTCCGGGGGATTGCTTCGTCGCTTCACTCCTCGCAATGACTCCCTTGCTGATTTTTCCACGGCCAGGCGGGCCAGAACCATCACCGGTAGCGGGTGCCGGGCCAACCCCTTCCGGACCCGTTCGGGGGCCACGGCGTGATCCACACACCGGCTAGGCCGCAGCCTTCACCGTCCGGTAAGGCTGGATCAACACTTCCGCGGAAACGCCCAAACCGGCATGGAGGTTTCGAATCATTTCCATGGTGAGGGGGCGTTTTCGATCCAGGGGGGATCAATTGGCAACCAGGCTGGCCGACCCCAGGAGGTGGACGGTATCTAAAACCACCGGGGAATTCTTTTCCTGAAATACCAGGGTAGCGCTTAAAAGCAGCTTGCCAAATCCTGCTCCGGCCCGCAGCAGGTATTCATAATCGCCGGGTTGGGGTTCTTTATCCGTAGCCAGAAAATAAAATCCTTTGGCGAACGTGCCTTGAATGGCCTTGGCTTCAAGCCGGGTTTCCTTGATGGAAGGGGCCATTTCCTGCCATTCTTTTTCCAGTAAAGCCTTTATGCGGGAGGACGAGTTGAAGTCGGGGTCAACCTTACCGTCCCACTGGACGGTCAATAATAATTTAAAGGCGTCCCCCTTGGGCGGCAAAAAAATGATGGTGGGAGCCTCTTCGGTGATCGGGCGCTGAAATTCCGCCTTCCAGCCGTCGGGCACCGCTAAGCGCAAATAGCCCAGACTGGAAACTCTGAATTCCTTTATTTCCCTGTTCTGAGCCCAGGCTGGATGGGACCCGTCCACAGTCGTTGTGGCCAGGCCGATGAGGATGAGCAGACAGAACCAGCGCGTTAGCATAAGTTCCTCCCTTAACATTGTTCCTTCATTGATCCGCAAGTGGTCGAGAGTGGGCCCCTTGGGTCGATCAGGTAGAGGGCTGGCCCGAATCTATTTGAAAATAGTCCCGGGGAATCTTGGGCTCCGAAAGGGCGGAGAGGTTCGGGACCGGATAGCGGTAGGCCCCCTTCCGGCCGATGTATTCCAGCCCTTCCGTAATCCGCTCGAAGTCCCGGAAAGGGATGGCAAAGGTCATTTCGTGATCCTGAGTCCCGGCAAAGACCCTTTCCCCGGGTCCGGGGACCATATAAGTCGATTCCCCGGTCTGGACCACGCCGGCCAGCCAGAGGGAACAGCCCAGCCTCCCCGTGCTGGCGGATTTCAGGCCGGTGCCCTTCCCGAAATTGGCGGCCTGGATCAAGCTCAGGATCTGGGCCGGGTTGCCGTAGATCACTGCCAGGTCGGGAGCCTGCTCCCATTTGCCCAGGGGGGATAACCAGACTTCCCGCGGTTCCCCGAAAGGCCACCTCGGGTAGGTGGCTTCCATGACCTTGGCAAACTCGGGGTCATTCTGGTAAGGACCGGCAATGGCGCCTTCCAGAAAGATGTCCGGGGCCACCAGGCCTAAAAAGACATTCGGCAGTGGACAGCCGTGGTCCTCTTTTTTAAACCCTACCGTCCAACCCAGCGTCCGGACGGCCGTCATCCCCTGGCAAACGGTCAGCCGGTGCCCCAGGTCCTGCAGCGGATAACGGATTTTTTCCGGAGCGGTGTCGCCTTTCCGGGCCAGTTTCACCCCGACCGGCAGCGTGGTCAAATGGATCTGTTTGTTCAGGGTTTCCGATAACTTTTTTGCGGACGCGGACATGAATCCCTCCTGTTTATTTAATGATTTCCGTTTTATTTATCGTACCCCAATTATTAAAAACCGCAAGTGATTAAATAAATAAGGTTGTATGGTTTTTTGTCCAATTAATCGTTTTCGTTATATCTGGAAATTGGGGTAAATTTTTTATTTACCATTAATTACAACAGGTTGCTTAAATTTTTTTTGAGGTGGCATTCGGATTGCTTATTTATCAATTCCAACAGGCGGACAGTTATTGGGAAAATTTACTCCGAAATTTTTTCGGAATGGACCGGACCTGGAAATCCAGTTTTGAAAGGAGGAGTCCATGAAAAAAGTGAAAGAAATAGTTAAAATCCTGCATATCGATCGGGATTGGAAAATTACCTATCTGATAATCCGTAAGGGAATATTGATGAAATCCTATCTTTCCCTGGAAGCCACTTTGTCCATGGTGAAAAAAGATTTATTCGATCTGATCCTTTCCGAACCCCAGAACCTGGCCATCCTGAAGGCCTGAAATCGAAATCAAAAAAAGATTGACAATACTTAGCCGATGGGTTACCAATTAATCATGTTCACTTATCAATCCGTGCAAGACTATTACTTTTTTTATTATACTTGGCGGGGGACCGGTCTGCCCATGGATTGATTTCATGCACTTCGAAATTCAAAAGCCGTGAGCAGACTGAAAGCTCACGGCTTTTTTTTTGGAAAAAACGGAATTTAAATCATGAATATCGTCTTGATCGGACCCCGTTGTTCGGGAAAAACCACAGTGGGACGGCTATTGGCCGAAAAGACCGGAAAGGTGTTCCAGGACACGGACACCCTGGTTGAAACCATGGCCGGTACACCCATTGCAGACCTGGTGTCCGCCCGGGGCTGGGAAATTTTTAGAGTTCTCGAGAAGGAGGCGGTCGCAGCGGTGGCGGCGAAAGACCGGCAGGTCATCGCTACCGGCGGCGGGGCGGTAGAGGACCCCGACAACGCCCGGAACCTGGCCGAGCGGAGCTTCGTGGTCTGGCTGGACGGCCGGTCGAACGTTTTAAAAGGGCGCCTGAAAGAGGAGCAGCGATCCGGCAAGATCCGGCCCTCCCTGACCGGCGAAGATCCCCAGGAGGAAATGCCGCGGATCATGGAAACCCGGAAAGGACAATACGAGAGGGTTTCGTCTTTACGGGTGGATACCTCCGATCGGACCGCCGGCGAGGTGGTTGAAAAGATTTTGGACGCCCTGGAACGGAAAGGGGGCCGGTCTCATGGGCGGTAATGCTTTTGGAACCCTGTTTAAGGTGACCACTTTCGGGGAATCCCATGGTCCAGGAATCGGGGCGGTGATCGACGGCTGTCCATCCCGGATCGCCCTGGTGGCGGAGGACTTCGTCCCGGCCATGACCCGACGCCGGCCCGGCCGGACCGCCCTCGATACGCCGCGCCGGGAAGAGGACCGGGTGGAAATCCTCTCCGGGGTTTTCGAAGGCCGAACCACCGGCGCCCCGATAGCCCTTTTTATCCACAACCGGGACGCCGACAGCCGGCCCTATGAAATCCTGCGTACTGCCTTTCGGCCCGGTCACGCCGACTACAGCTTTTTCCGGAAATACGGCCACTTCGATTTCCGGGGCGGCGGGAGATCGTCGGCCCGGGAAACCGCGGCCCGGGTGGCGGCCGGCGTAGTGGCCCAAAAGATTTTGGAGCCGGTGGGGATTCAAGTGACGGCCCAAACCCTGGAAATGGGCGGTATCCAGGCCCGTAAAAATATTCCGGGGGCCGCCGAAAACAATCCCTTTTTCTGCCCTGATCCTGAGGCAGCGGCGGAGATGGAAGGGGCCTTGAAAAAGGCCCGGGAGGAACACGATTCCCTGGGAGGAATCGTCGAGGTCCGGGTAGCGGGTTGTCCCGCCGGGTTGGGTGAGCCGGTGTTCGACAAGCTGGACGCCGACCTGGCCCGGGCCGTCATGTCGGTGGGCGCGGTCAAAGGAGTTGAAATCGGAGCCGGGTTCGCCGCGGCTCGGCTTAGCGGGTCGGAAAACAACGATCCCCTGACCCCGCAGGGTTTTCGGACGAACCGGGCGGGGGGAATTCTGGGGGGGATTTCCAACGGCGATGAAATCGTGCTGCGGGCGGCGGTCAAGCCCATCCCTTCCATCAAGCGGGAACAGGAGACCATTACCCGGGAAGGGCAGCCCTGTAAAATCAACCTGGAGGGCCGCTACGATATTTCCGCCGTCCCCCGGGTGGTCCCGGTCCTGGAAGCGATGGTCAGGCTGGTGCTGGCGGATCATCTGCTGCGCTTCCGGGCCATAGGAAACGAAAAACTTTTTTCCACCGCAGACTAACGCGGACAACTACTGATCAGGAAACCGACGTGAGAAATTTTTTCAGCAACTATTACTGGTATTACTTTTATAACTGGACAGGTCCGCCCCGGCAAAGTGCAGGAATCTTCACAGGCCGTGGGCGGGATCGAAGCCCCCGGCCTTTTTTATTGGCCACGACCTTGGCTGGTGGCTGAGACCCAGAGCCTGAAAATCCCCCCCAGCCCCCCTTTTTCTAAGGGGGGGAGTTTAAGTCCCCCTTTAGCCAAGGTGATTTAGGGGGATTTTAGATGGCCGGCCTAAACAAATCATATTTTTCGAGCGACCTTCCAGGGAGCGAAAAAAGAAAAAGGCAAATAAAGAGGAGAAGCCCATGAATCAGCTCAAACTCAGCGTTAAAAACGGCCATCCCGATAAACGGACGGTCGTCACCGTCGGCTCTGTCCGAGTCGGAGAAGACTTCGTCGTCATCGCCGGACCCTGCAGCGTGGAAAGCGAGCAGCAGGCCCTGGAGACCGCCCGGGCGGTAAAAAAGGCCGGGGCCAACATGCTCCGGGGCGGCGCCTTCAAACCCCGGACTTCCCCCTATGACTTCCAGGGTCTGGGGCTCAAAGGCTTGAAGATTTTGGAAAAGGCCCGTCAGGAAACCGGCCTGCCGGTGGTTACCGAAGTGACCGATCCCCGGGATGTTTCCTGGGTCAGCGAGTATGCCGATGTCCTCCAGATCGGGACCCGCAACATGCAGAATTTTTCGCTGCTCAAGGAAGTAGGCAAGATGAACAAACCGGTGCTCCTGAAACGGGGGATGTACTCCACGCTGAAGGAATGGCTGAGCTGCGCCGAGTATATCCTGGCCGGCGGGAACCCCCAGGTCATCCTCTGCGAGCGCGGGATCCGGACCTTCGAAACCTATACCCGCAACACGCTGGACCTGAGCATCGTCCCGGCCGTCAAGGAGCTTTCCCATCTGCCCATCATCGTCGATCCTTCCCACGGGACCGGCCGACTGAGCCTGATCGAGCCCATGAGCCTGGCCTCCCTGGCGGCCGGGGCCGACGGGATCATCGTGGAAGTCCACTACAATCCGGCCGAAGCCCTGTGCGACAAGGACCAGGCTATGTCGCCTCTGTTGTTCAGCAACCTGATGGACAAACTGCGGAACCTGAAAGAGGCGCTGGGCGTGGGCCCCGTAGTGGAAGCCGGGCGCCCGCCGCTGGCCCTGGCGGGCCGCTAGGCAACCCGATGCCGGTATTGACCGTTCAGGGGAAGATGGGGAATTCGATCGTCCGGATCGGGGAGAGTTTCCGGAACCTGTCCCGCTATCTCCCCCCGGGCAAAACCGTGATCATCACCGATGCCAACGTCCGGCAGGCCTATGGCCGGTTTTTCCCGCCGGCGGAGGTCATCGAGATCGGTACGGGGGAGGGGATAAAAAACCTCGAGACGGTGGGGAAGATTTATGAGGCCCTGATCCGCTCCGAAGCCGACCGCACCGCTTTCCTCGTGGGCATCGGCGGCGGGATCGTCTGCGATGTCACCGGTTTTGCCGCTGCGACCTACCTGCGGGGCCTGCCTTGCGCCTTCGTGGCCTCCACCTTGCTGGCCCAGGTGGACGCCGCGGTGGGCGGGAAAAACGGCGTCAACTGGGAAGGCTATAAAAATATGATCGGCGTGTTCAGTCAACCCGCTTTCGTGATCTGTGATCCGGAGCTGCTGCGGACCCTGCCCCGCCGGGAAATCCTCTCCGGGATGGCGGAGGTGGTCAAACACGCCCTGATCTGCGATGCCGGTCTGTTCGCTTTCCTGGAAGAAAACGTCCGGGGGGCCCTGGAACTCCGGCCGGAGGTACTGGCCAGGCTGGTCGGCGATTCCCTGGCGATCAAATCCGCCATCGTCAACCGGGATGAGCGCGAGCGGGGGGAAAGGCGGCTGCTCAATTTCGGACACACCTTCGGCCACGCCCTGGAAAGGGCCACCGGAGTTTCCCACGGAGAAGCGGTCGGCGCCGGCATGGTGCTGGCGGCCATGATTTCCGAACGGAAGGGTTATCTGGCGGGAGCCGACCGGGTCCGGATGGAAAAGCTGCTTGCGGCCCTGGGACTGCCCCTGCAAATCCCTTGTCCCCCAGAGAAGCTGCGGGCAGGCTTGCGGAAAGACAAAAAGCGGGCCGGGGAAACGGTCCATTTTGTTTTGTTGCAGGGCTTGGGCCGGGCTGTGGTGGAAGAGATGACGCTCGAGGAATTGGAAGGGTATCTTTCCCGGAATGCGGGGGGTTAGTACGAAAATAAAGATGAACATCCAACATCGAACATCGAACGTCCAACGTCGAATGCGGTCAAAATTTTCATGCTGCGCGGGTGCTCGTCCCGCGCCTGGGGGTTTAATAGAAAACGAGGTAATATACCATGACTATAGAAGAAATTAGAAAAAACATCGATCGCCTCGATGCCCGGATCTTGAAACTGTTGAACGACCGGATGGAGCAGGCCCTGATGGTCCGCAAGCTGAAGGAAAGGATCGAGGACCCCGCCAGGGAACGGCAGGTCCTGGAGCGGATCCGGGGCAACGCCACCGAGTTGATCCATCCGGAATTCATCGAGCGGATCTATGGGAACATTATCCAGGAAAGCAAGACGCTCCAGCAAAAAAACCGGGAACTGATCGCCTTTCAGGGCGAACACGGAGCCTACAGCGAAGTCGCCGCCCGGGCCTGGGACCCCCGGCTGGTTCCGATCCCCTGCCCGGAATTTACCGAGCTCTTCGAAGGGGTGGAGGGCGGTCTGTTCGACTACGGCCTGGTCCCGGTGGAAAATACCCTGGGCGGGATGGTGGGCCCGGTAAACGACCTGCTCATCGGAACGGAACTCCGGGTGTCGGGGGCGGTGGAACTCCCCGTCCGCCACTGCCTGCTGGCTCCGCCGGATACGGACCATCGGGAAATCCGCCGGGTCTATTCCCATCCCCAGGCCCTGGCCCAATGCCGTCATTTTCTGGCCCGGAATAAACTGGAGCCGGTCCGCTACCATGATACGGCCGGGGCGGCCCGGATGGTGGCGGATAGCCGGCCGGCCGGGGCGGCGGCCATCGGCAGCGCGATCTGTGCCAAGTTGTACGACCTGGAAATCATCAAGGAGGGGATCGAAGACCACGAAAGGAACCTGACCCGTTTTCTGGTCCTTTCCCGGGGCGAGGTCCAGGAAGAAGGGGATAAGTGTTCGGTCCTTTTTTCCACCGCCCACAAGGCCGGGACCCTTTTCCGGGTCCTGGAAGTCTTTGCCCGGCAGGGCCTGAATCTGACCCGCATCGAGTCGGTTCCGGAAGAACCGGGCGCCTACGCTTTCTTTCTGGATTTTATGGGGTCGCTCCGGGACCCGCAGGTCCGGGAGGCCATCGAGGAAATCAAGGGGATATCGACCCGCTTCAAGCTGCTGGGCTGTTACCTGGAAAAGAGGGTGTCATGAAAATTTTTGTCCTGGGGGCCGGGCGCATGGGCTCCTGGCTGGTGGAGGCCCTTTGTCTGGACCACGACGTGGCGGTCTTTGACCGGGACCCCCATAAGCTGCAGTATTTTTTTCGGGCCCATAAAATTTCGGAGCTGGCGGAGATCCGGGACTTGGCCCCGGAAATGATGATCAACGCCGTCAATCTGGTCCATACCCGGCAGGCCTTCGAAGAGGCCCTGCCTTATCTTCCGGAAGACTGTCTGCTGGCCGATATCGCCTCGGTCAAGATCGGCCTGAAAGAACTGTATGCCGGCCTGAACCGGCGTTTCGTCTCCACCCACCCCATGTTCGGGCCGACCTTTGCCGACGTGCGCCACCTGGAGCGGGAAAACGCCATTCTTATCCGGGAATCCGATCCGGTGGGCAAGGAATTCTTTCGGAATTTTTTTCAGGACCTGCGGCTCCACGTCCACGAATATTCCTTCGAGGAACACGATGAAACCATCGCTTACTCCCTGTCCGTTCCTTTCGCCTCGACCCTGGTCTTTGCCGCCTGCATGAAAAAGCAGGAGGCCCCCGGGACGACCTTCCGCCGGCATATGGACACCGCCCGGGGCTTGTTTGCGGAGGACGATCAATTGCTGACCGAGATCTTATTCAACCCGGCCACCATCCGGCAGATCGAACTCATCAATTCCCAACTGTCCTTCCTGACCCATATCATCCGGGAACGGGACACCGAAGAGATGCAGCGGTTTTTGGACAAGTTAAGAGAGAACATTACGTGAGGATCTGTGTACCCATCGCCGCCCCCGCTACGGAAAGGGCCGTCGAAAAAATCAAACGGGCCAATGAATTGGCGGACCTGCTGGAGTTCCGTCTGGATCTTTTACAGGACTGCCGGCTGGAGGAAATGATCCGGGCCGCCGCCAAACCGGTGATCGCCACTTACCGTTCCGCGCGGCAGGGCGGGGCAGGATCGGATAACTATGAAATCCGGAAGCGTTCCCTAAATCAGGGACTGGCGGCCGGCGCCCAACTGGTGGATGTGGAATTCGATCTCCCTCCCCGTTTTCGGGAAGGGTTTCTCGTAAATCCCGGCCCCGAGCGCATGATCGTTTCGATTCACCTGCTGGAGGGAACCCCTTCCTGGACAGCCCTTAGAAAGCTGCTGCTGGAAATGGCGGAGGTGGGCGCCTCCCTGGTAAAAATCGTCACCCGGGCCCGGTCGGTCGAGGACAACCTCCGGGTCCTGCGGCTGATCCCCGAAGCCCGGCAGAAAGGCCTGGGAATTATTGCCTTCTGCCTGGGACCCCCGGGCCGGATCAGCCGGATCGCCTCGCCGGCCCTGGGCGGTTATCTGACTTTCGCCGCCCTGGAGGAAGGGGAGGAATCCGCCCCGGGGCAGATCCCGGCCCGGGAGATGAAGAGGATATTAAACATCTTTAACAATTAACCGGGGAGAATTAAGCTAAATTCGAAACCCGAAATTCGAAATTCGAAACAAATTCAAATGATCGATCGGCAAACCCAACTCTACGGCGTCATCGGCTATCCTTTGGGACACACGCTGAGTCCGGTGCTGCATAATGCCGCCTTCCAGGCCGTCGGCCTCAACGCCGTGTACCTGGCCTTTGAAACCGGGGACCTCCGCGGGGCCCTGGCCGGGATGCGGGCCTTGGGGATCCGGGGTCTGAGCGTCACCATCCCCCATAAAACGGCGGTCATCCCCCTGCTCGACGAAGTGGATGAGCTGGCCGAAAAAATCGGGGCCGTCAACACCATCAGCAACCGGGAGGGCCGATTGATCGGCAGCAATACGGATGCCCTGGGCGCTTTAAAGGCCTTACATGAAAAAACGGAACTCGCCGGCAAGAGGGGCCTGATCGTCGGCGCCGGCGGGGCGGCCCGGGCCATCGGTTTTCTTTTAAAGGAACAGGGGGTGCGGCTGACCCTGGCCAACCGATCGCAGGAAAAAGGGAAAGCGCTGGCCGATTTCCTGGATTGCCCCTGCGTTTCTCTGGAAGAAATCGGAAAGGTGCAGCCCGATCTGTTGGTGCAGACCACCCCGGTGGGCATGTTTCCCCGGCCGGATGATTGCCTCCTTAAACCCAAAGACCTGAAAAAAGGGATGGTGGTCATGGACGTTATCTACAACCCCCTGGAAACGCGCCTCCTGCGCCTGGCTCGGGAACGGGGCTGCATCCCCATCAGCGGCTTGACCATGTTTATGCACCAGGGGGCGGAGCAGTTCCGATTATGGACCGGCTTGGAGCCCCCCTTCTCCGCCATGAGCCAGGCGGTAACAGCGGCCCTGAAATAAGTAAAGCAATCGGCCCGCCGGACAAATCTCCCGTGCTCCCCCTTTAACAAAGGGGGGTGGGGGGGATTTAAAGGATTCCCAACTTATTCGGTGAACTTCTGAACAGTAAGGGTAGCCTATCCTTTATTGGAGATTGAATGTGATCGAAATTAAACCGCGAAAAGCCGTCAATGCCTCCGTAGCTATTCCCGGATCCAAGAGCCTCAGCCACCGGGCGCTGATTGCCGCCGCCCTGGCCTCGGGGGAGAGCCGGATCACCAACCTGTTGGAAAGCGAGGATACGCTTTATACCCTCCAGGCCCTGCGAGACTTGGGAATAGAAATCAGGGACGAAGAGGGAACTTTTATCGTCGTCGGGAGGGGAGGGCGCTTTCCCGCTTCCCGCGGCACGCGCACTCTGTTTTTGGGCAACTCCGGGACTTCCCTGCGCCTGCTGCTCGCTACGGCCTGCCTGGCCCGGGGCGAAACGGTTTTGACCGGCGCACCCCGTCTCCGGGAAAGGCCGGTCGGCGAACTCGTTCGGGCCTTGCACAGTTTGGGAGTGCAGCAGATCTCGGCGGAGCAAGAGTCCTTTCCGCCGGTGCGGATCCGGTCGGAGGGGATCAAGGGGGGTCAGGCGCGGTTGACCGGCCGGGAAAGCAGCCAGTATCTCTCCTCGCTGCTGCTGGCCGCCCCTTGTGCCGATACGGCAGTGGAGATCGAAGTGGAGGGCGAGCTGGTCTCGGGTCCCTACGTGGAATTGACCCTGGAGGTGATGGAGCGTTTCGGGGTCGGGGTCCGGCGGGTGGGCGCGCGCCTTTTCAAGGTTTCGCCGGGACCGGGTTACCGTCCCGTGGACTTCCGGGTGGAGGGGGACGCCTCCAGCGCCTCCTATTTCTGGGCGGCCGCGGCCGTAACCGGTGGAACCGTAACCACGGAAAATATTTGGGCGGCGACCTCCAGGCAGGGCGATCTGGCCCTTCTGGAAATCCTGGAAAGGATGGGCTGCTCCATTAAGAAAGGGGAACGGCGGGTGACCGTTCAGGGCCAGGCCCTGGTGGGCCTGGAGGCCGATATGAGCCGGCTGCCGGACATGGTGCCGACGCTGGCCGCCGTAGCCCTGTTTGCCCGGGGGAAAACGGTCATCCGCAATGTTCCCCACCTGAGGTACAAAGAAAGCGACCGGCTGCACGCCCTCTGGGAGGAATGGTCCCGGTTGGGGGCCCGGATCGAGGAGCTGCCCGATGGGCTGATTATCGAAGGATTGGTCCCCTTGCATGGAGCCGTCTGTGATCCCCATGACGATCACCGCCTGGCCATGAGCCTGGCCGTGGTAGGGCTGAAGGTCCCGGGGATCCGGGTTCAGAACGAGGGCTGCGTGGCGAAATCCTTTCCCCGGTTCTGGGAGTTGTGGGAGACCCTATGATCGGTTAATACGAAAATAAAGACGAACGTCCAACATCGAATGCGGAAAAAATTTTCATGCTTCGTCCGAAAAACTCCCGGATTCAAGCCTCCTCCCGAACGTTTCTCATTGACCCTTTCTTTTTATTACTTTATATTTTCCGGAATCCCAAAAAGGGGTAAAAAAAATCAGGGAGGTAAGTCATGATCGGCAGAATTTTTCTATCCATCTTCATGGGCCTGGTCCTGCTCGTCGCCGGGCCGGCGTTCGGCCAGCAGTATCCCACCAAAGTGATTACTATGATCATCCCTTATTCGGCCGGAGGTCCTACGGATACCGTGGGCCGGCTGGTCGCCAAGGCCATGGGTGATTCCCTGAAGTCGCAGCTTATCATTGAAAACGTCGCCGGAGCCGGCGGCACCATCGCGGCGGCCCGGGTGGCCCGGTCGGCGCCGGACGGTTACACCATTTTCCTGCACCATATCGGCCAATCCACCGCCCCCGCCCTCTACCGCAAGCTATCTTATAATGTTTTCACTGACTTCGAGCCCATCGGGCTGGTAAACGAAGTTCCCATGACTCTGGTGGCCCGCAAGGATTTTCCGCCCAAAAACCTTAAGGAACTGATCGCCTATGTGAAGGCCAATAAGGACAAGGTCACCTACGCCAACGCCGGACTGGGTGCCGCCTCACACCTTTGCGGCATGCTTTTCATGTCCGCCATTCAGACGGATTTGACCACCATTCCCTACAAGGGGACGGGCCCGGCCATGAACGACCTGCTGGGCGGCCAGGTGGATTTCATGTGTGACCAGACCACCAACACCACCAGCCAGATCCGAAGCGGGAAAATCAAGGTCTACGGCGTTACCACCAAAACACGGGTGCCTTCTCTGCCCGACATTCCCACCTTGAACGAATCCGGCCTCCCCAACTTTGAGGTGTCCATCTGGCACGCCCTGTATGCCCCCAAGGGCACACCGAAACCGATTATCGACAAGCTGGTCAAGGCCCTCCAGGATGCCTTGAAGGACGCCACGGTCAAACAGCGTTTTGCCGATTTGGGCACCGAACCGGTAACCGAAAAGCGCGCGACTCCCGAGGCCCTGCGTGCCCACCTTAAAGCCGAAGTGGACAAATGGGCGCCGGTCATCAAAAATGCCGGCGTTTACGCCGACTAAGGGGCCGGCCCGTTGGCTTCCCCCATCCGCAGCATCAAAGATTTTCTGACGGGGTTAATCTATGTGGCGATCGGGACGGGAGCCGTTCTGATCGCCATCCTCGGCGATTATAAAATTGGAACCGCCCTTCGGATGGGTCCGGCCTACTTCCCGCTGGTGCTCTGTTTCTTATTGATAGGCATCGGACTCATCTCCCTGATCCGTTCGTTTATTCAGCCGGGCACCCCGATCGGCACTTTTGCGGTGAAGGGACTGGTGCTGGTCGTCGTCCCCACGTTTCTGTTCGGTCTTCTGGTCCGAGGGGTCGGCTTGATCGTGGCCCTGCCCCTGCTGGTGCTGGTCAGTTCCTATGCCAGCCGCGAGTTCCGCTGGGGTTCCGCCCTGGTCCTGGCGGCCGGGCTGACCGTCTTTTGCGGATTGGTGTTTCTGAAGGGGCTGGGGGTTCCGTTGCCCATATGGGGTTCGTGGTTCGGCGGGTAGCGACCTTCTCACCACCTAGCTCCCCCTCCCTTGACGGGAGGGGGTAGGGGGTGGGTGAATCCCCCGGAAGCTTGCTCCGAACCGCATCGTCCCTACTGATGCTTTTCAGTCCGCTTAATTGGCTGGTTCCGGATTTCGGCCTGCGACGAGCTCAGTCGAGTCGATTTCGAATTTGAACCTACAAGGAGTCCTATGGAACTGATTTCCAACCTCGGCTTGGGTCTGGGAGTCGCCCTCACCCCGATCAACCTGCTGTATTGTCTGGTGGGAGTCTTCCTCGGCACCTTGATCGGCGTGCTGCCCGGTCTGGGGCCGACCGCCACCATCTCCATGCTCCTGCCCATGACTTTTGTTTTGCCGCCCGTTTCGGCCTTGATCATGCTTGCGGGCATCTACTACGGTTCCCAATACGGCGGATCGACCACCTCCATTCTGGTCAATCTTCCGGGTGAAGCGGCTTCGGTGGTCACCGCCCTGGACGGGTATCAGATGGCGCTGCAGGGGCGGGCCGGTGTCGCTCTGGCCACGGCCGCCATCGGCTCCTTTTTTGCCGGCACAGTGGCGACCCTCCTGCTGGCCCTGTTCGCCCCGCCCCTGGCGGAGGTGGCGCTCAAGTTCGGGCCGGCCGATTATTTCTCGCTCATGGTCCTCGGCCTGGTCGCCTCGGTCGTCCTGGCCCACGGATCGCTGCTCCACGCGATCGGCATGGTCGTCGTGGGCCTGCTGCTGGGACTGGTCGGTTCGGATGTCACCTCGGGCGGCCAGCGGTTCACCTTCGGCCTGCCCCAACTGGCCGACGGCATCGGTTTTGTGGTGGTAGCCATGGGTATGTTCGGCCTGAGCGAGATTATCCGCAACCTGGAGGGTGGCGGCGAGCGCTCCGGGCTGATCACCAAGAAGATCACCAGTCTAATGCCCACCCGCAGGGATTGGAAACGCATGACCGGGCCGATTCTGCGGGGGACCGCGCTCGGTTCCTTCCTGGGCATCCTGCCGGGCAGCGGCTCCATCCTGGGCGCCTTTGCGGCCTATTCCCTGGAGAAGAAAATCTCCAAGAACTCCAAGCAGTTCGGCCGGGGGGCCATCGAAGGGGTGGCGGCTCCCGAATCAGCCAATAATGCCGGGGCGCAAACCTCGTTTATACCGATGTTGACCTTAGGCATCCCCTCCAATCCGGTGATGGCCCTCATGGTCGGGGCCATGATCATCCAGGGCATTCAGCCCGGACCTTCGGTCATCAGCGAGCAGCCGGCGCTGTTCTGGGGCATCATCGTTTCCATGTGGATCGGAAACCTTTTTCTGGTCATTCTCAACCTGCCGCTGATCGGGCTCTGGGTGCGCATTATCATGGTGCCCTACCGGTTCCTCTATCCGGCCATCCTGGCTTTCTGCGCCATTGGGGTGTTCAGCCTGAACAACAGCGAATTCGATATTTATCTCATGGCCCTCTTCGGTCTGTTGGGCTACGTCTTCAGCAAGCTCGATTGCGAGCCGGCGCCCATGTTACTGGCCTTCATCCTGGGCCCGCTGATGGAAGAGTACCTAAGGCGGGCCATGCTCATGTCCCGGGGGGACCCGATGGTTTTTCTGCGGCGGCCGATCAGCGCCACCTTACTGGTCATAGCCCTCTTGACCATGCTCCTGGTTTTTATCCCGGCCTTTTCCAAAACCCGGGAGGAAGCCCTCGTCGATGAGTGATGTGCAACGGTAGGGACGGCTCGCCGAGCCGTCCGGTCTATGGCAGGGTAGCTAGTCGCAGGATGGGGAAGCCGAGAGGCGGCGCGTTCGGCGAACACGCCCTACCTGAAAACCGGTTCGGATTCCCAACTCAGCTAAGGGTGAGGAGGGTAGGGACGGCTCGCCGAGCCATCCGAGCCCAAATAGCCCCGACTTAATGCCGGTGGCCGCAACAGCTTCCGGGACCCGCGCAGCCGGCGGCCTGCCCGGGAGTCGTTCCGCAACAGGACGTGTCACCGGCTCCCGGCATTCCATGGCGGGCCACGCCGGAGAGGGAGGAGGGGGCCGAGAGCATTCGTTTCATGTTATTGCTGCCGCAGGCCGGGCAAACCGGCAGGTCGCTGCTGCTGCTTATCAGCGTTTCGCTTACCTTGCTGCAATCCAAACAAAGAAAATCATATAAGGGCATGGCTGATCCTTCCTGATCTGAAATTCCTAAAGACAAAGCTGTTCACCACAGAGGCGCAGAGGACACAGAGAAAATATTTTTTAGCTTTGCGGGGATCCCGCCTGCGGCGGGACCGCAAAGCCAAACCATTCATCGCTTCGCGAACAGTTTTTCGTAGGGTCGGAGCGAGATGCCAGCCCTACGCCTTAAAATTGGATGTTCGATGTTCAATGTTCGATGTTGGACGTTCGTCTTTTATATGATTGTCAATCCTGTCTGAGTTATTACTTCTTTTCCCGATATTCCTCGATGGCCTTGGCCAGGGTCTTGACCGCCAGGCGGATGCAGTGCTGTTTCTGGTCGGGGATCTGCACCAGTTCCCGGAAGACGTCCCCGTCCTTTACTTCCAGGGCGCAAGACAGATCTTTCCCCCGGACCAGATCCGCCAGGGCCATGGCCGCCGAGATGGCGCCGGGGCAGCCCAGCACCTGAAACTTGGCATCCTGTATCAGGCCCTGGTCGACCTTTATGTAACACTTCATGGTGTCACCGCAGGGCCCGGTCAATTCCGTAACGTGATCGGCGTTTTCCAGGGGCCCCTGATTTGGCCGGGTCAGGTAATAGTTGATCGCCTTTTCATCATACCCCGAACTCAGCAGCATTTCCCTGACCGTGGCCAGTTCGCTTGTATCAATTGGAATTTGTATATCTTGTTCCATATCTGTGTACCTTTGTGCCTTTATTGATCGTAATCTCCCGCAACTAAATATTTTATGATCGTTTATTACATAAAAAAAAGCGGCCGTAGCGCATTTTTTTATTAGTGGTGGCAGTCGAGTCCGCCTTGATGGCCGGCGCAGGTCATGTTCGCCTGAAATTCAGGCAACCGCCCGGACTTCAAGAGGTTCAGATTATCCTGCACGCTTCCTTCCACGGCCCGAAAAACCCGGACGCCCAATCCTTGCAGCTTCATCAAGGCACCTCCGCCGATGCCGCCGACCACGACCAGGTCCACGGCCGTTCCTCCCAGGGCTTTGATGGGCTGGCACTGACCATGAGCATGGTGAGCGTCATTATTCCCAATGGCCTCCAAAGCGCCGGTAGCATCGTCCAGAACCACAAAATGCGGAGCAGAGCCGAAGTGACCGTATACCGGACTCTCCAGCCCGCGATCTTCTTGAACAGGAAAAGCGATTTTCATAAATTCGTACACTCCTTTTTGGAAAATTTAGATAGTTGTTTATAAATCTAAATAGGGCGGATGTCAAGGAAGGCCGGCTTCAATTTCCTATTCGGTCCTGGAAGGTCACCGCCGTGCGCGGGTCAGAAGGAACATCCTGTTCAACCATCGAGCCGGCAAGGCTGTAATATCATATAAATTATCTTGATAATTCGATCGTTCATTTGTAGGATTGCTTGAAATTGGGATAGCCGGACGAAAGAAAATTTCTATGGAGCCAAACCATGGATCTGGATAGAACCAAACAGGATTTAGCCGATACCAATTATGTAATTTGTATGGGATTGTTGATCTCCAACACCATCTCCGGTGAATTCTTTAACAGCTTCAAATTCAGCGTCTTCAACACCCATTTCCCCAGCCGGGAGTTTAACGTCATCTTCGTGAAGGAGCGGACCTCGAAGCCGCTGAAGCTGTTGCAGCAAGGCGAGCGGTTTTTTGAATCCGGGAAATTGCCTTTCCGCATCGCGTTTAAATACGGTCTGGAAAAGGACTTTTTACCATTGCTGGCTGAACGGGGGTATAAGGAAAGCCGCCCCGAAGTGGTGATGACCCTGTCGGATCTTCCGGATAAAAATATTTTCCGGAAGGATCTGGACATTCGGCGGGTTTCCAATACCGGGGAATTGGCCCATTTTCAGGAGGTCGTTGAAAAAAGTTATTCCCTGCCCGCGGGTTCCGGTCCGGCCGTTATCACGGAACGGGTATTGAATCTGCCCGATGCCGAAATGTTCGTCGGCTATGCCGACAACCAGCCGGCCTGCACATCCATGTTGATCAAGACCGGACCTGTGGCGGGGATCTACTGGGTTGCCGCTCTGGATCAATTCAGAAACCGCGGTTTCGGGAAAGCGATAACCGTCGAAGCGCTGGTGGCCGGGAAGAAAAGGGGCTGCACTTTTGCCAACCTGCAGGCCTCGGTCCTGGGGGAGCCGGTCTATCGAAAAATCGGATTTGACAACCCTTACAACTACCAAAGTTACCACTCACCGGATTAGGTCGAGCCGATTCAGTAAACTGGATGGTTTCGCCAAAAGCCTGATTAGCCCTGCAAATTTTTTATTCGGCATTTAAATCCCCGATATACCGGGCCCGGAGGGTGGTTTTCAGGATTTTTCCTGTGGGATTGCGGGGGATTTCGCTGAAGAAGACTTTCCGTGGGCGTTTGTACCGGGGGAGCGTCTCACAAAAGGTCCGGACCTCTTCCTCGCTCAAGCGGCCGCCCGGGATAACTTCGATGACCGCCGCCACGATTTCACCCAGCCGTTCATCAGGATAGCCGATGACGGCCGCGTCTTTGACCTGGGGGTGGGTGTGGAGGTGGTTCTCGACCTCCACGGGAAAGACGTTTTCGCCCCCGCAGATGATGACATCCTTTTTGCGGTCCACCAGGTAGACGAAGCCGTCTTCGTCCTGGCGGGCCATGTCCCCGGTGAAGAGCCAGCCGTCCCGCAGCGTCTGGGCCGTGGCTTCGGGGTTCCGGTAATATTCCTTCATCACCCCGCCGCCCCGCACGGTGAGTTCTCCCACCTCCCCGGAAGCGACTTCTTTCCCGTAATCATCGACGATGCGCATTTCCCAGTTGAATCCGGCGCGGCCGATGGCCCCCACTTTATGGGTATTTTCGATGCCCAGATGAAAGCAATTCGGACCCGTGGCCTCGCTTAACCCGTAGGTGGTGTCGTACTGCATTTCCGGAAAATAGGTTTTCCAGCGCCGGATCAGGTCAGGCGGGATGGGCATGGCCCCCATGTGCATCAGCCGCCAGGAGGAAAGATCATAAGCGCTTAGTTTCAGTTTCCCGCTGTCCAGTTCCACCAGGATATCCAAGGCCCAGGGCACGAGCAGCCAGAGGATCGTGCCTTGTTCCCGGCTCATGGTCTCCAGGATCCAGCGGGGGGTAACCCCTTTCAGGATCACGGCCCGGCCGCCCACGATCAGGCTGCCCAGCCAGTGCATCATGGCCCCGGTATGGTAGAGTGGGGGGATGATAACGAAATTGTCGTCTTTGATCTGATCGTGATGGATCTTCTCGGTGATGGCCGCGCAGGCCAGGTTCTGGTGGGTCAACAGAATCGGCTTGGGGCGGCCGGTCGTGCCAGAAGTAAAATACAGTCCGCAAGGATCTTCCGGACCGATATCCACAGGGATGGGATCCGGCGAGCCGCTTTGCAGGGCCTCGGCGAAGGAGACGGCATAGGTCGGGATGACTTCACCGGCGGCGATAAAAGTTTCCGCGGTTTTTATGGACCTCCAAAGGGGATCGAGGCGCTCGCTGAACTCCTCCCCAAACAGCACGGCCTTGGGTTCCGCCACAGTGGTACAATAGCGGATATCCTCCGTGGTAAACCGGAAGTTAAGGGGAACGACCCAGGCTCCGGTGCGGATGATGCCGAAATAGGCGATCAGCCAGTCTATGGAATTATGCAGGAGATGGACGACGCGATCGCCTTTCCCGATGCCCCTTTGCCGGAGAAAATCGGAAAAGCGGGCGGCCCGCCGATCGAACTCCTGCCAGGTTATTTCCGTCCGCTTGTTTTCGGCGGGGTTTTGCTCCACCAGGGCCACGTCATTCGGGAACCTGCGGCCGTTCCGGGCCAGCATCTCGCCGATGTGGATGAAAGAATGACTCATAAAGTACCCCGATTTATTTTTTTGATAGTTTCGCCGCAGGCGCTATCCCCTGTGGTCCGTGTGGGTCTGCGGCTAAAAAAATACTCACCGCCGCGGATCGGCAGTCAGCCTTTCTTTTAGCAACGTCTTTTCCGCCATCATCTGTTCCAGCCGGTCTTTCGGACCGAAGTAGATACAGTGGCCTTCACAGACGTTGTCTGCGCAGGCGGGGATCAAGCCCTGATCCACCCGGTGGACGCAGAGGTTGCACTTGTAGGCCTTGCCTTCCCGTTCGTCGAAGTCAATGGCCTGGTAGGGACAGGCCTCCACGCAGAGAGAGCAGCCGGTGCAGGTCCCTGTATCCAGGATGACCAGGCCGTCTCCGCGCCGGGTAATGACTTCCACCGGGCAGGCTTCCACACAGGGCGGGTCGTCACAGTGGCGGCAGAGGTTGACCCGGTAGCTGAATTCGGGTTTTCCTTCCGCTAACCGGGGTCCGTCTTCGGTCACCGCGATCAGGCGAACGCCGTCGGGGGCCCGGTTCTCCTGCTTGCAGGCCACTTCGCAGGTCCGGCAGCCCCAGCAGGCGGAATGATCGATGGCTATGCGAAAATTGCTCATAAGATTTCTCTCCTAAGATTAAAAAAACGAATGTCGAACATCGAATTTAATATGAAATAAAATGGCTACCGGTTGCTGGTTAAAAGACTTTTGTCATTGCGAGCGAAGCGAAGCAATCCCTATCGCAGCTCGGAGTTTCCACGAAGCTTATCCGAGGGATTGCTTCGCTCTGCTCGCAATGACCTGCCTAATAAGTACTCGTATTTTCATGCTTTTCTGGTTATCACCCGAGCCTGAGGGCTAAGGAAAAATTTTCACGGTACGCCGTCATGTTTAAAGGTGCTGTTTTTCCGGATAGATTTTACACAGCAGCGTCCGGATGCTGGTGGCCCCCATGGCCGGGTCCATGGATTCGTAGGCGTTGTCGGTCAGGATGTTGATATTGGCTTCATCCCAGCCGTGGCCGGGATCCTCTTTTTCCGGAAACCACCAGCCGTGCTGGGCGGCCACGATCCGGGGGTCCATCCCGGCAAAGAGCCTGGCCCGCTGCCGAACCTTGCCCCGGGGGGATTCGATGATCACCCAGTCTCCTTCTTGGATGCCTTCCCGGGCCGCGGCCTCTGGGTGGATCTCCACCTGCGGGTCCCGGTGCAACTCCCGCAGCCAGGGGACCTGCCGATTTTCGGTATGGAAGAAACCCGGCTGTCGGGCCCCGGTGATCAGGATGTAAGGGTAATCCCGGTAGAGGTCCGGCGTGCTGACCGGACTTTCAGGCGGTTCCCGGAACCGGGGCAGGGGATCGCAGCCCATCCGCTCCAGGGAGGTGCAGTAAAGCTCGAACTTGCCCGTGGGCGTGGAAAAACCCCCCTGTTTGTATTTTTGGTAGCGCACTTCCCCGCGGAGGCAGTCCATCTTTTTAAATTCCTGCCAGGTGAGGCCCAGGGGCTTCAGGATATAGTCCAGGCCTCCCTCGAAGGTGTCCCACCAGTATTCCCCCTGGCCGATGCGGTGGGCCAGGTCGTTGAGCATCTCGTGATCGGAGCGGCACTCCCCGATCTGGACCACCTTGCGCCGGGGAAGCAGGCGCCCGTGGCGCTTCCAGAAGTCGCCGATGTAATCCATCTCCAGCCAGGTGGCGGCGGGGAGGACGATGTCGGCCAGCTCGGCCGTGGGGGTCATAAAGAAATCGGCCACGGCCATGAAATCGACCTTTTCCAGGGCCCGGTGGACTTCCCGGGCATTGGCCCGGGTGATGAGGGGGTTGGAGCTGATAAAAAAAAGCATCTTGACCGGGTAAGGCTGCTCTTCCAGGATGGCGTCCCAGACCGCCTTGGGCTGGATGATGGCGAAGCGGCCGGCCAGCGGAAAGCGCTCTCCGCCCAGACGCTTGGCGGCCTGTTCCTTGGTCAGCAGGGCGTGGGCCCCGAATTTCCCCACGTTGACGATGGGCGGGGTCCGGAAGAGGACCTGGCCGCCGGGGACGTCGATGTTTCCGGTGAGGCCCATGAGACACATCAGGATCCGGTCGTTGTCGGCGCAGGTATTCTGCTGTTCGATGGCCACCCCCCACTGGATGGCCGCCGGCTTGGTTCGGGCAAAGAGCCGGGCCGCCTCCCGGATTTTTTCCGCCGGGACCCAGGTGATCCGCTCCACTCGGTCCGGCGGGTATTCGTTGACCCGCTGCACGAATTCCTCCCAGCCATGGGTATACTGTTCCACGAACTCCCGGTCGTACAAATTTTCGTGGATGATGACCCAGGCCAGACCCAGGGCCAGGGCCGTATCCGTGCCCGGCCGCAGAGGCAGCCAGACGTCGGCCCGGGCGGCGGCCCGGGTCAGACGGGGATCGACCACGATCAGTCTGGCCCCGGCCTCGACGGCCACGGAAAAGGGTTCCCCTTTGTAGCAGTCCGGGTTGCTGATCACCACGTTGTTGCCCCAGACCAGCAGGCATTGGGGGCGGTTTTCGTAATCGACGATGGGGTTGGTCCCGCAGGTGAGGATGGAGGTGGCGATCCGGGGTCCGTAGCAGAAGTGGCCGGCCGTCAGCACGTTGGGGGAGCCGAGCAGATTGGCGATCCGGTAGATGGCCGCCTCGTTTTCCCGACCGGTTCCGTACCCGAAGACGACCGACTCGGCGCCGAAATGTTCCTTGTACCCGAGGATCCGCCCGGCGATCGTGTCCAGGGCTTCGTCCCAGGAGATACGCTCCCAGCGGCCGCTGCCCTTGGGCCCCAGCCTCTTGACCGGATAGGTGAGCCGGTCCGGGTGATAAACCAGTTGGGTCGAGGCCAGCCCTTTGCTGCAGAGGGTGCCGTGGTTGATGGGGCAGTCCGGGTCCCCGGCGATCTTGGCGATGCGCCCGCCCTGGACGTAGACCAGGACCCCGCAGCCGCCGTGGCAATTCCGGCAGTGGCTTTTGACGACCCGATCAAAGCCGTAGACCGCCATTTCCCGGGCCGCGTTGGAAAAGCTGTATTCCATGTGATTTCCTTTCTTTTTTAGCCGCGGACCCACGCAGACGAAGACGGAAATTCCATTTTTACCCGGACAACCTCTTCCGGGAAAAACCGTTCCCCTAGGTCGGCGGACAACCGCTCAGTCCTAAGCCGGCAACCAGCACCGTCCTTTACTTTTCAGGACGCTTCCTCCACCTCCGCCCCCAGCAGACGGCTCACGGCCCGCGCGTTTTCCGCAACCTTCCGGCCGAAGGGCTTCATCCGGTTTTTGGGAATCAGGCCGGTTACAAACAACACCCCGGTCAGTCGGCCACCAGAGCTGAAAACAGGCGCCGCCAGGGCCTGGATTTGAGGATGCATGTCACCGGGGTCTTCGGCATAGCCCTCCCGGCGGCAGCGGGACAGTTCCCGCTCGAGCCGGCGCCGGTCCAGTCGCGCTGGATCCCCGTGAAAAAAAAGTTTCTCCTGATCCAGCAGGGTCTTTCGTTC
Organism: Deltaproteobacteria bacterium; assembly: GCA_016219065.1. GTDB lineage: Bacteria > Desulfobacterota > RBG-13-43-22 > RBG-13-43-22 > RBG-13-43-22 > JACRCK01. The sequence goes on along the minus strand of JACRCK010000197.1, from coordinate 10,810 downwards.
GGCTTCCGGGAGAAAGGCCGCGATGGCCTTGCCGTGAGCCCCGTGGCTTACGGGGTAGCGCTGACCCAGGCGGATGGTCAGGCCGAACCGGCCGTCTCCCTCGTTTTTAGCAATGACAAAAACCTGTTGGTCGGCCAGCACTCCGAAAAAGGCCGGGCTGCCGGTTTCCTGGGCGAGTCCGGCCAGGAAGGGATCGACCACTTCCTTGAAATTCAGATTGTCCAGAGCGCTACGCCCCAGCGCGATCAGGCCGGGCCCGAGTCCGTAACGCTTCCCGTCCCCGTCCCGCTGGATGAAACCAAAGGCCTGCAAAGTGTTCAGGACGGCGTAGCCCTTGCTTTTGTGAATGCCCACTTTCCGGCAGAGGTCGGTAAGGTTCATTTTAGCCGGGACCTGGCGGGACAAAGCCAGAAGCAGGCGGGCGGCCTGTTCCACGGCCGGAACATTCGTGCTGTATCCGGTTTTCATGGAAGTTCTATATACAAAATATAATATAGCATAGTGAACTTTTACCATTTTCCCGAAAAATTTGTCAACACGGATTTTTCTTGGACCCGGCCCGATTTTCCGATTAGAATCAGCCCGTCATCCCCATAAAAAATTAAACAGGGCGAGGTGTCCATGAAAAGACGGTTGATCCTTCTGGTCGGACTGGCGGTTTGTTTTCTTTGGGCTTCCCCGGGCCACCCGGCCCGGGTCACGCTCTTTTCCCCCCAGGGAACGGTCAAGGACGTGCGGCAGGTAACGGCGCGGTTTTCCGAACCCCTGGCCGCCTTCGGCGATCCTTTTCTGGAGGATCCCTTTATTGTCGATTGCGCCGCCAAAGGGCGCGGCCGGTGGATGGACGACCGGAACTGGGTTTATGACTTCGAAGCCGACCTGCCCGCCGGCCTGGTCTGCCACTTTCAAATAAAGCCGAACTGGAAGAGCCTGGCCGGTACCGTTCTGGAAGGTCCGCAGCGGTTTTCCTTCAACACGGGCGGACCGTCGATCCGGGGTTCCCGGCCGGAGGAGGGCGCGGGGCGGATCGATGAAAGACAGGTGTTTATCCTGTCCCTGGACGCCGAACCGGAAGAGGCCTCGGTGTTGCAACAGGCCTATTGCGCCGTCGAGGGGATCCCGGAGCGCGTGGGCCTGCGGATTATCCGGGGGCCGGAAAGGGAAAAACTGTTTAAGGAATTAAAATACAAAGAAGAAGGGGTTGCCACCCTGGTCGGCCAATGCCGGCAGACTTTTCCACCGGAAGCCCGGGTCAAGATCGTCTGGGGACGGGGGATCCGGTCGGTCGGCGGTATCGCCACTACCGCCGACCAGGTGATCGCTTTTAAGACCCGGCCGTCTTTTGCGGCTAAATTAACCGGCAGCAAGGAGAAGCCCAAAGCGGGGTTCATTCCCCTGCTGCCCCTGAAACTGTTCTTTACGGCCCCGGTGGCTTGGGAGGCCGCCGCTCGGATTACGCTGAAGAGCCCCACCGGAAAGATCTGGCAGGCGCAGGCGGAAGGGCGGCCAGGATCGTTTGTGGAGCGGGTCGTCTTTGCCGGTCCCTTTCCGGAAAATCAGTCCCTCACCCTCCATCTGCCCAATGACCTGAAAGACGATTCAGGCCGGACCCTGGCCAACCGCCGGCAATTCCCGTTGACCGTCAAAACCGACCTCTATCCGGCCCTGGCCAAGTTCCCTTCCCGCTTCGGGATCGTCGAAGCCGCCGCCGGAGGCCTGCTGCCCCTAACCGTCAGGAACCTGGAGGCGGAAATCAAGGCCTGGATGACCGGCCCGGACCGGAAACCGGGGGCCCCCGAGGGCGCCTGGACTGAAAAGGGAACCGATCCGGCCGTCCGGAAAGAAGGCGTGGAGAGGCCGGCCCCTACCGATGCAGCGGCGGCAGCGGCCCGGGACGGGGCTGGGCCGATTACGGGGAAGGTCCAGCAGTTGGGGGTTCAGGACGAACGCAAGATCATCGACTGGTTGAATATCCTGCGGACCGCCAAAAGAAAAAACTCCGTCTTTAAAGGCCGGGACCACTTTACCCGGCTGACCATTCCCAAGACCGAAAGCCCCCGGGAATTTGAGGTGATCGGGATCCCCTTCCAGGAGCCCGGGTTTTATGCCCTGGAACTGGAAAGCGAGATTTTAGGCTCCCGCCTGCTGGCCAAACCCGCGCCCCTGTACGTGCCGGCCGGGGTCCTGGTCACCAACCTGGCCGCCCATTTCAAGTGGGGCGGGGCCTCTTCTTTGGTCTGGGTGACCACGCTGGACCAAGGGCAACCGGTGAAAGAGGCTGCCGTAACCATCCGGGATTGCACGGGACGGAGCCTCTGGCAGGGAAAGACCGATGAAAACGGTCTGGCTTACGTCCGGACCGCCCTGCCCACGGAGGAGAGCCTGCGGCGCTGCCCCGACAAGCAGGAACTGGAGGAATACACCCCGGCCTTGTCGGGGATCCGGAGCGGACTTTTCGTGTTTGCCCGGGCCGGCGGGGACCTCACCCTGACCCATTCCAGTTGGAACCAGGGCATCGAACCCTGGCGCTTCAATCTTCCCAGCGATCACAGCGGCGAAGACCGGAAGCTGCTGGCCCACACGGTTTTCGACCGGACCCTTTTACGGGCCGGGGATCAGGTCCACATGAAGCACTTGATCCGCAGCCGCACCCCTCGGGGTCTTGCCCTTGCGGCCGATACCGGGAAATGGAAGGAAGTGATCCTGGAACACCTGGGCGGCCACCAAGCCTATACGTTGCCCTTGAAGTGGCGGGCCAACGGGACCTCCGAGTGCGTCTTCAAGATTCCCCAGCAGGCCAAGTTGGGCACGTACGAAGTCTTCCTGGCCGCCGCCACCGATCCCTCCCGGCCCGGGTCGGGCCGCCGCCTCCGGAGCGGTTCTTTCCGGGTCGAGGAATTCCGTGTTCCCTTGATGAAGGCGGTCATTCAGGGACCCCGGGAACCGGTTATCCAGGCTGCGGAAATCGAAGTCGATCTGGCGGTGAGCCATCTTTCCGGCGGCGGGGCCGCCCGTTTGCCGGTAACGATCCGGACGGACCTGCAACCCCGGACGGTATTCTTTCCGGATTATGAGGAGATCGAATTCGCGAACGGCGGGGTTAAAGCCGGCCTGGAAACCTTCACTTCGGGAGAACTGGAAGAGGAAGGGGAAGCAGGAGCAGAAGGCCGCCGTTCCGGAGAAAAGCGGAAAGTACTATCGACCCTGGAGAAGACCCTGGATAATGAGGGCGGGGCCCGGGTGAAACTGTCTGAAATCCCGGCCGTCACCTCCCCCCAGGACCTGGGGATCGAACTCGAATTCCGGGATCCCAACGGCGAGGTTCAGACCGCGGCTTCCCGGATCCCCCTTTATCCTTCCGGGCTCCTGGCCGGCATCCAAGCCGGGACCCGGGAGCCGTCCCGAACAGCCCTCAGCTATCAGGTCGTGATCCTGGACCTGAACGGACGGCCGCGGCCGGGGACCCTGGTGCAGACGCGCCTTTTCGAGCGGAAGTTTTTTTCTCATCGCAAGCGGCTGGCCGGCGGTTTTTATGCCTATGAAAACCTGTCCGAAATCGTCGAGGCCGGTGCCCACTGTGGGGGACGGACGGATGAACGGGGAGTGTTGTACTGTGAAGGGCCGTCCGCGGTCGCCGGTTCGTTGCTTATCCAGGCGGAAGCGGCCGACGAAAAAGGGCGGCCCTCCCTGGCCCACTGGACGGCCTGGATCCCGGGAGAGGAGGATGCCTGGTTCGAGGCCCATAACGACGACCGCATCGATCTGATCCCGGAAAAGAGACAATGGGAACCGGGCGAAAAGGCCCGTTTTCAGGTCCGCTTGCCTTTTCGGGAAGCTACGGCCCTGATCACGGTGGAACGGGAAGGCGTTTTGGAGGCGATGGTCAAAAAAATAACCCGGGCCGATCCCCTGGTGGAGATACCGGTGCAGGAGCATTACGCGCCCAATGTGTTCGTGTCGGCCCTGACGGTCCGGGGTCGGATTCCGGAAACCCGGCCCACAGCCACCTTCGATCCGGGCAAGCCGGCCTACAAGCTGGGCCTGACCGAAATCCGTGTCGGCTGGAGGGCTCATGAACTGCGGGTGGAGGTGCGGCCGGAACAGGCGACCTATAAGGTCCGCGAGACCGCGGTCGCCCGAATCAAGGTGCAGACCGCCTCCGGGGCGGCGCCCCCCCGGGGCAGCGAAGCGGCGGTGGCCGTGGTCGACGAAGGCCTGCTCGAGCTGAAGCCCAACGAGAGCTGGAAGCTCCTCGAGGCCATGATGAAGCGGGCCGGGTGCGAGGTCCAGACCGCCACGGCCCAGATGATGGTGGTGGGCAAGCGCCATTTCGGGCGCAAGGCCCGGCCCCAGGGGGGCGGCGGGGGGCGGCAGTTTACCCGGGAATTGTTCGACACCCTCCTGTTCTGGAAAGGGTCGGTTCCCCTGGATGAAAACGGGGAGGCGATCATCCGTTTCCCGCTGAACGACTCCCTGACTTCCTTCCGGATAGTGGCCGTGGTCAACTCCGGGGAAGGGCTGTTCGGCACCGGCGAGACCGCCATCCGCACCACCCAGGACCTCATGGTCCTTTCCGGGATTCCACCGCTGGTCCGGGAAGGGGACCGTTTCCAGGCCGGTTTTACCTTGCGCAACGCCTCTTCCCGGGAAATGAAGGTAGAGGCCGGACTGGTCGTGAACGCCGGAAAAAAAAGGGAGGAGCGGCAGCCCGTTCTGGAAACGATCCCGGCCGGCGAGGCCCGGGACACCGGTTGGGAAATGACGGCGCCCCTGGGCTTGGAGAAACTGGAATACGAGGTTTGGGTCAGGGAAGCGGCAGGTCAGGCCCGGGACCGGATCAAGGTTTCCCAGAAAGTCATTCCGGCCGTTCCGGTCCGGACTTTCCAGGCAACGCTCCGCCGTCTGGAAGCGCCGGTCCGTCTGGAACTGGAGCGGCCCGCCGGGGCCCTGCCCGGCCGGGGAGGGGTGCGCCTGATGCTGCGGCCGAAGATTGCCGAGGGCCTGGGAGGGGTGGTTGAATACTTCAAACGCTATCCCTACAGTTGCCTGGAACAGCGGGTTTCGAAGGCCCTAGTACTGGGTGAGCCGGCCCTCTGGAAATCCATTCTGGAAGATCTGCCCGCTTACCTGGACGAAAAGGGGTTGGCCAAATATTTTCCCGAAATGCGCCAGGGCAGTGAAATCATGACCGCCTACCTCCTGGCCATCAGCCAGGAAGCCGGTAAGGAAATCCCCGAACCCTTGAAGACTTCGCTGCTCCAGGGCCTGAAGGAATTCGTGGAGGGCCGGGTGATCCGTCAGGCCCTGCCGCCCGCGGCCGATCTGCCCTTGCGGAAGTTGACTGCCCTGGAAGCCCTGTCCCGGTACGGACAAGCCGATCCTAAAACGCTGGGCACCCTGGTCATTGAACCGCCGCGCTGGCCCACTTCGTCGGTTCTGGACTGGATGAACATCCTGCAGCGGCTGCCGGCGGTCCCCGACCGGTCGAAAAAACTGAAGGAAGCCGAGACGGTTTTGCGTTCCCGCTTGAACCTCCAGGGGACCATGCTGGCCCTCGCCACGGAAAAGACGGATAACCTCTGGTGGCTTATGGCTACACCGGATACCAACGCCGTCCGGGTGCTGCTGACCACCCTGCCCCTGGAGGGCTGGCAGGAGGACCATCCCCGCCTGGCCCGGGGCCTGCTGGAGCGGATGAGAAGAGGCCATTGGGACGCGACCCTGGCCAATGCCTGGGGCCTCCAGGCCCTGGAAAAGTTCGGGGCCCGTTATGAGCAGGTCCCGGTCACCGGCAGCACCGAAGCGGTAATCGGCCGGAAAACGGAAGCCCAGGACTGGGCCGGGAAACCGGCCGGCCGGGAGTGGCTTTTCCCCTGGCCGTCGGGGAAAGAAACGCTGGAGCTGACCCACCGGGGCGGCGGCAGCCCCTGGGCCACAGTTCAAAGCCTGGCCGCCGTCCCGCTTACGCAACCTCTTTCCAGCGGTTACGGCATCCGGAAAACCATTACCCCGGTGGAACAAAAGGTTAAAGGCGTCTGGAGCCGAGGCGACGTCCTCCGGGTGCGTCTCGATCTGGAGGCCCAGGCGGACCGGACCTGGGTGGTGGTCAACGATCCCATCCCGGCCGGGTCCCGGATCCTGGGGGGCGGCCTGGCCGGAGACTCGAACCTGCTGGCGGAAGACGAAGACCGGCGGGGAGGGGCCTGGGAGACCTATCGGGAACGGTCTTTCGAGGCCTTGCGGGTCTACTACCAATACGTGCCGAAAGGGAAATGGTCGTTGGAATATACCCTGCGGCTGAACAACGAAGGCGCCTTTTATCTGCCCGAGACCCGGGTCGAGGCCCTCTATTCACCGGAGATGTTCGGGGAATTGCCGAATCCTAAAATGGAAGTAAGGAAATAAAGACAGAGGTCAGGGGACAGAGAACGGAGAGCAGAGGACAGAGGACAGAGGACAGAGGACAGAGGACAGAGGACAGAGGACGGAGGACGGAGGACGGAGATCAGAGGTCGGGGACAGAGGGGGGAGAACAGGGGGCGGAGATTTCAGTTTTTTGCTTTTATCTGATCTCTGATCTCTGTCCTCTGATCTCTGTCTTTCCAATGGGCAGGGGATGTCGCGGAAGTTGAGAAACACATCGTTTAAAAGTGTGGTCAAATGGGTGGCTATCGGGCTGGGTCTGATACTGTTTCTGGTTCCGGCGGCGCTGCTGCTTACCCTCGCGGATCCGCGGATTCCCTCGTCCTTCGAAAAGGTCAAGGCCGATCATAGGTCATCGGAGGCCCGGCTCCTGGACCGCCAGGGTCGAGTCCTGCATGAAATGCGGATCGATCGGCAGGGCCGGCGCCTGGAATGGGTGGAGCTGAAAGCGATTTCCCCGGCCTTGCTGGAGGCGGTCATCCGGGCCGAGGACCGGCGGTTTTATAAGCATGGAGGGGTGGACTGGCCGGCCCTGGCCGCCTCCGCCCTGCGGGTGCCCTTTTCGAAAAAAAGCCGCGGGGCCAGTACGATCACCATGCAGACGATCGGCCTGCTCGATAAAAGGCTCAAACCCCGGGAAGGGCGCAGGACCTGGGCGCAAAAATGGGCCCAGATACGGGCCGCCCGGGCCCTGGAACGGAATTGGTCCAAGGAACAGGTCCTGGAAGCCTACCTCAATCTGGTCTCCTACCGGTCGGAATTGCAGGGGATCGCCGCGGCCTCCCGGGGGCTCTTCGACAAGACCCCCGACGGATTGACCGAAACGGAATCCCTGCTTCTCGCCGCCCTGATCACGGCGCCCAATGCCTCCATCGAAACCGTCGTACAGCAGGCTGTCCGGCTGGGTCGGTCCCAGAGCGCGAACGTTCCTTCCCGAGACCTGAAAACCCTGGCCGAGGAAAATCTCCGGCTGCCTTACCGTATCCGGCCGGCCATCGCCCTGGCGCCCCAGGCGGCCCGGAGGCTGCTGAAAGCGGGAGAGGCCTCCTGCCGCTCCACCCTGGACGGGCGGCTGCAGCGGGCGGCCCTGGAGACCATGGCCCGCCATCTCGAGGGCTTGAAAGCAAGCCGGGTATTCGACGGGGCCGTGCTGATCCTGGAAAACCGGACCGGCGAGGTCCTGGCCTACGTGGGCAACAGCGGGCCGGCTGCCAGCGCCCCCTGGACCGACGGGGTCCTGGCCCGCCGTCAGGCCGGGTCGACGCTCAAACCTTTTTTATACGCCCTGGCCATTGAACGGGGCCTCTTGACTTCGGCCTCCCTGCTCGACGATACCCCGCTCCAGGTGCCCACTGCCACGGGGCTGTATGTCCCCCAGAATTATGACCGCCTTTTCCGGGGGACCGTCACTGTCCGGACGGCCCTTTCGTCCTCGATCAATATTCCGGCGGTCCGGACATTGCTCCTGGTCGGCCTGGAACCTTTTCTTACCCGTTTAAAGGACCTGGGCTTCGAGAGCCTGGCGGAAGACGAAGACTACTACGGTTATTCCCTGGCCCTCGGGTCGGCCGAGGTCACCCTCTGGGAACTGGCCAACGCCTACCGGACCCTGGCCAACCAAGGGGGCTGGAGCATCCCGACCCTGCGGCCCGAGGAAGCGACTGGAAAGGCGGTGCCGGTTATGGACCCGCGGGCGGCGGCTATTGTCGCCGATATCCTGGCCGATCGGGAGGCCCGCCGGACCACTTTCGGGCTGGAGAGTCCTCTGGCCACCCGTTTCTGGACGGCCGTCAAGACCGGAACCAGCAAGGACATGCGGGACAACTGGTGCCTAGGTTTTTCAGAAGATTATACGGTGGGAGTCTGGGTGGGAAATTTTTCCGGCGAGCCCATGCGCAACGTGAGCGGCGTGTCCGGCGCGGCCCCCATCTGGCTGGACCTGATGAACCTCCTCCATGCCCGGCGACCCTCCCGGCCGCCCCGGGCCCCCGCCGGGGTGGTCCGGGCCGAGGTTTCCTTTCAGCCGGAACTGGAGCCGCGGCGGGCGGACTGGTTTATTCAAGGCCGGCAACCGGTGGCGCCGGTCCGACGGGACACCCTCCACGAGAGGCCCCGCATCGTCTATCCGCCTCCGGAAACACAGTTCCGCCTGGACCCGGAAATCCCCGAAGGCCGCCAGCGAGTGCCCCTGCGGTTTCAACCGGAGACGGCTCAGGGGGAATGGGTTTTGAACGAGCGGAAGACCGGCGTTACCGAACCGCTGTGGCTCTGGAAGCCGGAGCGGGGAAGCCATGTCCTTTCCATCGTGGACCGGGAAAACCGGGTTCTCGACCAGGTCAGCTTTTCAGTAAAGTAAGCCTTTTACGGCAGGATTCAAGGCTTCCAGGCTTCAAGGGAAAAACTGCCGGGAGAAAATTCTTCTTTCTTTCCCCCGCAACTCTTCGAATCCTTGATGATTTCGCAAAAAGTTTTCAAGGCAGTCATTGCGAGGAGTGAAGCGACGAAGCAATCCCCAGGGATCAGCTAGTTGCGCTGGGGGATTGCTTCGCTCCGCTCGCAATGACACCTTTTTGCGAGACCATCAATCCTTGAACCCCGTTGAGAATCAGCTCAGTTTCAGCAGGTCTTTCACCCGATTGATCTTGCCTTCCAGATCGGCCTGGCGGCCGATCATGATGCGCTGGGCCATGGGCGGACCGGCCCCGTGCATCGACTCGATGAGATAACCCACTGCGCCGGCCCCGGCCACCAAATTCTCAATCAGGCGCAGCACCTTCATCCGGTCGATGACCGATCCGTCCGGCGAAGCGGCCAGGTATTTCCGGATGTAAGGACCGGCCACGGGGTCCTCCAGGTCGGCAGCTGAAGGCATGGTGCCCAGGAGCCCTCCGGCGATATCGGTGGCCAGTCGGGCCAGTTCGTAGGGGAAACGGGTGACGTTCAGCTTGCAGACATTGGCCAGCAGCAGATTCACCTGAAAGTTGCCGGCCGGGGTCGCCTCGCCGGCGGCGGAACAGGCCAGGCCGCAGGCGTAGATCGTCTCGTTGAGGTGAATCATCTCCACGATTTTATCCTTGATGTGGCTGGCCTCGGCGGCGCCGTTCAGCCGGGCGATCAAGGCCGTGGCCCCGATGAGGACATCGCCCACCCCGACCTTGCAGCCGCCGTAGCTCTGGCGATGATAGGAGGCGAAGCGCTCCACCAGGATACCGGAAAAATCCACCTCGCCTTTCAGAAAGATCCGCTCCTGGGGAACGAAGACGTCTTCGAAAACGGTCATCACCTCCTGACCGCCGAAGGTGGGGTTGCCCACGTCCAGCGAAAAGAGTTCCAGCTTCCGGGTGTCGCTGGCCTGCCGGCCGTAAATGTGGCGGATCCCTTTGGCCGTGGTGGGGACGGCGCAGCAGACGGCCCAGCTTTCCTCGCCGGGCCGCAGGGTCAGGGTCGGCATGACCAGGACCTCGTGGGAATTGAGCATCCCGGTCTGGTGCAGCTTGGCCCCGCTGATCACCACCCCGTCGGGCCGTTGTTCCTTGACCCGTAAGAACAGGTCGGGGTCCCGCTGATCCTTGGGGCGTTTCCCCCGGTCTCCCTTGGGGTCGGTCATGGCCCCGTCCACCAGCAGGTCCGACTGCTGGATCCATTTCCAGTAGTCCCGGAACCGCTGGTGGTAGGAGGTCCCGTGTTTCCGGTCGCATTCAAAGGTGGTGCTGAAAATGGCGTTGGCGGCATCGAGCCCCACGCAGCGCTGGAAACAGCAGGCGGTCTGGTGGCCGCAGTAACGCTGGAGCTTGACCTTGTTGATCAGGTCCTCCCGGCTCTGGTGGAGGTGGGTGAAGCGGTTGACCGGTTCATCGGTCAAGGGGGACAGCACACAGAACAGTTCCCGGGTCGCGGGGTCGTGGGCGCCGTCGTAAGTGAAGGCTACGGCCCGGCGCGAGGGTTCCACCAGGCCGTGTTCCGGCAGGTCCCCCGTCTTTTGGCCCAGGATGTGGGCCTCCAGGCCCAGGGATTCAATCGATTGGAGATATTCTTTTCCGGTCTTAAGAGCCATCTTTTCTTCCTTCCACATTCGATGTTGGACGTTCGATGTTGAATGTTCTTTTTTTTATTTTATGTACAGACAGGACCCCCGTTGCTGTCAAGCGATTTTTTTATATTGACTACCGGTGAAGCGGAACTACAATAAAGAATAACCTTTTATGGTGTACAGGAACCACGTCTTTTTCTTCCACCCCATTCAATCGTCCTGTTCAGACAGGAAGGAGGAGCTATGAAAAGGCACATCTTGAACTATGATACCATCCTGAAAGTGACCCAGGCCATCTCCCATTCGCACGATCCCGAAGAGGTGGTCCTGATGGCCGTGAACAGCATCAAGGACGCC
>JACRCK010000196.1 GCA_016219065.1 Deltaproteobacteria bacterium | reverse complement strand
CCGGCTCACCGTGCCCGACGGCCGTTTCCAGGGCTTCCGGGGTCAGGGCCTTTTCCAGGGTAAAAGGCCCGCTCCGCAACCGCTCCAGGGCGCTCAGGGTAGCCCCGCAGCCCAGCCGCTCGCCGATGTCCGCACAAAGCGTCCGGATATAGGTCCCCGGAGAGCAGGTGACCGTCAGGGAAACGGTTTGGCCACTGACCGCCGTTATCCGGATCGCCGCAATCGCTATGGGACGAGGCGGTTTGATCACCGGGTTTCCCTCCCGGGCCCAGCGGTACAGGGGCTTCCCCCGGTACTTCAACGCCGAATAGGCCGGCGGGGTCTGGAGTTGGCTGCCCAAAAAAAAACGGCAGGCTTCCTCCAGGGCCGGGCGCCCGGGCACCGGTTGGTCCGATCGGGACAAAACGTTTCCGGTGATGTCCTGGGTGTCGGTCGTCAGTCCCAGGGTCATCTCCGCCCGATATTCCTTGGGGTTGTCCGGGATAAAGGGAAGCAATTTCGTGGCCCAGCCGACGCCGATCGGCAATACGCCGGTGGCCAAAGGATCCAGCGTTCCCAGGTAACCCATTTTCAGTCGGCCGGAGGCCTTCCGCAGCCGTTGCAGCACCCGGTTGGAAGTCAACCCCTGGGGTTTGTCCAACACCCAAAGGCCCTCCCACAACGTAGCAGCGGGCGGGTGGATGGCTTCCAGCCAATAAGCGCCGGCAGTTTCCGGCACCGAAACCCCCATCATTCTTCATCCGTTTGCAGCGTTTTCAGCAGGGATTCGATCCGATCGCCGTATTCGTAGGACGTGTCATGGATAAACTGCAATTCCGGGACAAAGCGGAGCTTAAGTCGGGCGCCCAGTTCCCGCTTGATGAAGCCGGCGGCCTTGACCAGTCCGTCCGCCGTCTTCCGGACTTCCTCCGGGCTGCCGTAGCGGCTGAAATAGACCCGGGCCAGCTTCAAATCCGGGGCAACCTCCACGCCGGTTATCGTGACCATCTCCAGGCGCGGGTCCTTCAGCTTGCGCAGCAGTAGATCGGAGATCTCCTGCTGGATCAAACCTCCCACCTGAACGGTTCTCTGGGGCCGGTTCGTACCGGATTTCGTTAATCGCGGCATGATTACAGATTGATCATTTCTATTCGGATGTCCATATCGGACGTTAGTTGCAGCCGTTCCACAAAATTGGCTACCTGATCCAGCCGGGCATTGGCGTCCCGGCGGTCGACACTGACGGTGCAGACTCCCAGGTGGGCCTTTTGCCACAGTTGCTGGTCGCCTACTTCGGCCACGGACACGTTAAAGTGGTTCCGGATACGGTCTTTGAGGCTCTTGACCACCTGCCGTTTGTCTTTCAGCGAATGGGCTTCCGGCAGCCACAACAGCATGTCCATTACTCCAACCACCATGGGTCCGGTTCCTCTTCCTTACACCCGTCCGGCTGGAGCCGGTCCGGCAAGCCGACCTTTACAGGGTCGCTTTAATCTCCTCCACATAGTACGATTCGATGACATCCCCGAGCTTGATGTCGTTGTAACCTTCCAGGCTCAACCCGCATTCGTATCCGGCGACCACTTCCCGCACATCGTCCTTGAATCGTTTCAGGGAGGAGAGGCGCCCGTCAAAGATGACCACGCTGTCCCGGAGCAGCCGCGCTTTGGAGGCGCGGTCGATTTTGCCGTCCAGGACGCCGCACCCGGCCACGGTGCCCACCTTGGGGATGTGAAACACCTGGCGCACTTCGGCGTGGCCGTTGACCACATCTTTGTGAATCGGTTCGAGCATGCCGGCCATGGCGTCTTTGACTTCCGAAACCAGTTGGTAGATAATGTCGTAAAAGCGGACCTCCACCTGTTCCTGCTCGGCCAATTCCTGGGCTTTGTTGTTCGGCCGCACATTGAAACCGATAATGATGGCCTTGGAAGCCGAGCCCAGCATGATATCGGTCTCGGTGATGGCCCCGGTGGAGGCGTGAATGAAATTCACCTTCACTTCCGGAGTGCTCAGCTTCTGCAGAGACTCGGTAACGGCCTCGACCGACCCCTGAACGTCGGCCTTGAGGATAATGTTGAGTTCTTTGACCTGACCCTCCTGAATTTGCTCATACAGCTTTTCCAGGGTGATCTTACTGGTTTTGGACAGTTCGGCCTCCCGCTTCTTCTGCAGCCGGTGGGCGCTGACCTGTTTGGCCGTACGTTCGTCCTCCAAAACCAGGAACTCCTCTCCAGCCATGGGCACCCCGCTGAAACCGTGAACTTCCACCGGTGTGGAGGGCGGGGCCTGGTCCACCTTCTGGCCCCAATCATCGTACAAGGCCCGGACTTTCCCGAACTGGATGCCGCAGACGAAGGGATCGCCGGCCTTCAGGGTCCCGCCCTGGATGAGCACCGTAGCTACCGGACCGCGCCCTTTATCCAGCCGGGCTTCCACCACCCGGCCCACGGCCGGTTTGGTCGGGTTGGCCTTCAACTCCAGGACTTCCGCCTGCAAGAGGATCATTTCCAGCAGGTTGTCCACCCCCTGGCCGGTCTTGGCGGAGACCTCGGCGAAAATGGTGTCCCCCCCCCAGTCCTCGGGTGCCAGGCCGTTTTCCGCCAGTTGTCTTTTGATTCGTTCGACGTTGGCCCCCGGTTTGTCGATCTTGTTCACGGCCACGATGATCGGTACGCCGGCCGCCCGGGAGTGGTCGATCGCCTCTTTGGTCTGCTGCATGACGCCGTCGTCGGCCGCCACCACCAGGACCACGATGTCGGTGATCTGGGCCCCCCGGGCGCGCATGGCCGTAAAAGCCTCATGGCCCGGCGTATCCAGAAAGACGATATCCCCCCGGTCCAATTTGACGTGATAGGCACCGATGTGCTGGGTGATGCCCCCGGCTTCTCCCTGGGTGACGTTGGTTTTCCGGATCAGGTCCAGCAGGGAAGTCTTCCCGTGATCGACATGCCCCATGATGGTCACCACCGGAGGACGGGGCTGCAGCTCCTCGGGTTGGTCGATGCGCAGCTTCAACAGTTCCTCTTCCTCAAAAGAAATCTTCTCGATTTCATAGCCGAATTCCCCGGCCACCAAGGCGACCACGTCGAAATCGACGGATTGGTTCAAGTTCACCATCAATCCCAGGGCGATCAATTTACGGATCAGATCGCTGCCCTTGATGCCCATGCGTTTCGCCAGTTCCCCCACCAGGATGGTCTCCGGAATCTTTAGACGGCGTTTAATGGCTTTGGGCGTGGTGATTTCGGTTTTTTTGAATTTCTTAGCCGTTAATTTACCGGCCCTCATGGCTTTGAAAACCCGACCTTCCCGGACGCCGTTTTCATACAATTCCTCCCGTTCCAGGACCTCTTTTCTTTTTTTAAATACTTTGCCCCGGGCGGGTTCGGGCTCCGCGGCCGCGCGGCCCGGTTTGAGGGGTTTTTTGGGGGCGCCTTTTTCCTTTTTACCCGGTTCTTCCTTCTTTTCCTCAACGGCCTTGATCGGGGTCGGGGCGGCTTTGGCCGCCGGGGTGGCCGGGGCGGGAGCCGGCGCCGGCGGTGGAGGCGGGGTGGGAGCCGGGGCCGGGCGAATCACCCTGGCCGGCGTCATCTTGGTGGGTCTGGGCGGTTTGACCAGTTTCGGGGGGGCTGCCGGGGCCGGCTTCATCGCTTCGACCGGCAATTCCGGCTGAGCCGCCTCCGCCGGCAATGTTTCCGCCGGCACCTCCGGGGAAACGGTACCTACCGGTTCTACCGGAGCCGATTCCGGCTGCAGGACTTCTTCCGAGAAGGGGGCTGGAGCAACCGGAGGTTCGGATACCACCGGGATAATGGGTTCCGGGGCCGGGAGGGGGGGTTCCGGAACTCCGCCGACCGGCGTAACCGGCGACTTTAGGACCCGTTCCGGTTCGGGGGTGACCTCCACGATCTTCTTCCGCCGCCGGATAACGGTAGATTTAATCCGTTGTTCTTCCACCACCAGGGACTTGGTCCCCTCCAGGTGACCCTTAATCAAAGAAACCTCCTCATCGGTAAGCGTCGAGGAAGAGGTCTTGACCTCGATTCCCAGCTCGCGAATCGTATCGACCAGGGCCTTATTTTCGATCTGCAGTTCTTTGGCTAATTCGTGAACGCGTACTTTGACCATTCCTACCCCCTACCGGCGGATTATTGAGCGTTGCCGATCACGGCCGTTCCGGCCTGGATCGGCCGACCGAAGACCTTGCGCAGCATTTTGGGATTGTTCAAAATGGATAAACATTGTTCTGTCCGGCAAAGATACCAGCCCCGCCCCGGCGCGGTCTGCCCGGGATCGGCTTCGATCCTGTTTCCTTCGCGGATTACCAGCCGCAGAAGGGCCTTTTTATCGGCTTTCCGACGGCAGACCCGGCAACTCCGCTCTCCGACCCCCGGGGCCACTTATTCCTGGTCCTCCGGCTCCGTGCTGGCGGGAGCGTCTCCCCCTGCGGACTCCACGGGTTCCACCTCGCCCGCCGCCTCCTGCTGTTGCAAGCGGGTTTCCTCCTCCCGCTGTTTATCCAAGACGTCTTTCTGTTTTTCCAAGTTCAGGAAAGCGCTGGCCGACTCCAGCAGCTTTTCGGCTTTTTTCTGACTCAGCCCCGGAATCTGCAGCAGCTCTTCCAGACTGGCCTCGATGACCTCCTGGGCCGACTGAAAGCCCTGTTTATATAGCGCGTCGGCCGTGGCCTCACCGACCCCGGTAATCTGCAGCAGGGATTGGTAACCGTCCCGCATGGATTTATCGTATTTGGACTCGCTCTTCACATCGATTTTCCACCCGGTCAAACGGGAGGCCAGACGGACATTCTGCCCCCGCTTGCCGATGGCCAGCGACAACTGCTCGTCCGGAACCACCACCTCCATGGAGCGATTGACTTCGTCGATGATGACCCGGATGATTTCCGCCGGGGCCAGGGCGTTGCAGATAAACTTGGCCGGATCCGGATTCCAGGGAATGATGTCGATCTTCTCGCCGCGCAGTTCCTGAACCACGTTCTGCACCCGGTTGCCCTTCATGCCGACACAGGCCCCCACGGGGTCCACTGCTCGGTCTTCGCTCATGACGGCGATCTTGGAACGGCTACCCGGCTCCCGGACCACGTGGACAATCCGGACGATTTTTTCGGCGATCTCGGGCACCTCGGTCTCGAACAAGGCGGCCAAAAACATGGGATGGGTCCGGGAGAGGATGATCTGCGGTCCTTTGCTGATTTTTTTGACCTCCAGGATATAAGCCCGCAGGCGGTCGCCCTGTTTATAGGTCTCGGTGGGGATCTGCTCGGTCACCGGCAGAACGGCCTCGGTCCGTCCGAGGTTGATGATGGCCGCACCCTTGTCGAAACGCTGGATGATGCCGTTGATCACTTCCCCTTTACGGTCCTTGTAGTCTTCAAAGACGATGTCGCGCTCCGCGTCCTTCATGCGCTGGATAATGACCTGCTTGGCCGACTGGGCGGCGATCCGGCCGAAGGAGCTGGTTTCCATCTTGATGCCCAGGCTGTCGCCGACTTCACATTCGGGGTCCAGCTTTCGGCCTTCTTCGATCGTGATCTGGGCTTCCGGGTCTTTGACCTTCTCCACCACCTCTTTAAACTCGAAGACCTCGATTTCCCCCAGGTCCTCGTTATAATTGACTTCGATCTCCCTTTTGAGCCCTAATTTCTTTTTGGCCGCCTGACGGATGGCATCCACCAGGGTGCCGATCAGGATTTGTTTGTCGATCCCCCGATCCCGGCTGACTTGGTCGATAACCCTTTTAAGATCCAAGGCCAAACCGGCGGTTAAATCCTTCTCTTTTCTTTGAATCAGACCCATAGGTTGTTCTCCTTAACGTTCAACCCTCAAAGACCAGACGGGCATTGGCAATGAGGGAAACCGGGATCTCCCAGATTTTCTTTTTATCGGCCAGGTGCAGGAGGCCGTCTTTTTCGTAATCCAGCAATTTGCCTTTGAAAAAACTTTGCCCGGCCAGGGGAACGGAAGTGGTGAGCTGAATCAGCTTCCCGATCTGTTTCAGGAAATCCTCCTCTTTTTTCAGCGGCCGGTCCAGTCCCGGCGAGGACACTTCCAGGGTATAACTCAAGGGGATCAAGTCCTCCACCTCGATCTGGTCCCCCAGTTCCCGGCTAACCGCGGCGCAGTCATCCAGGGTGACGCCTCCGGGTTTGTCGATAAAAAGGCGCAGGACCCAGCCCCGCCCCTCCCGACGAAACTCCAGGTCCACCAGTTCCAGACCGGACTCCTTTAAGAGAATTTCAGCCAGCTCCCGGATGCGGGGCAGGACGTTTTCAGGTAACTGGGGCATGATCCCTATTTTCCGGCGAAAGCCGTGTCCAGAAGCAAGCCGGCTGCTGGAAACAGGTTTTCGCCGCCCGAAATAAAAAAAGTGGGCCGAGGCCCACTTCCCTTTGCAGAAAAATCCATTGATATTGCGGAACGATACCGCCACCAGCATATCAACAATCCGCAATCCGAAGACCTGACCCTTTCCCGATCCGGCCGCTTTACCGAAAAGGGAAGGCCCACCTCGAAAAGGGAACTACCTGAGCCTTAGTATACCTGGAGCGGGCAACGGGATTCGAACCCGCGACACCAAGCTTGGGAAGCTTGTACTCTACCAGCTGAGCTATGCCCGCTTACTTAAATGAATAAATATAAATGATTTATTTAAAATGTCAAACTTTTTATCAATATTAAATTGCCTTCAAACCAGCGAAACGCTATATTGGCGAAATTGTAACCTTGCAGCCAAAAAGGTCCAGCCTTCATGTCCGGCAAAGCAGAAAAAACCGTTTTCGTCTGCCAATCCTGTGGGTCCCAGAGCCCCAAGTGGCTGGGGCGCTGCCCGGATTGCAGCAACTGGAACAGTCTGGTGGAGGAAACCCGGTCCTATGCCCGGCCCGGTCTGGGGCCCTGGGATGACGGTTCCCTGGGCGCTGAGGCCCCCCAGCCCCTCCGGGAAATTTCCACCCAGGCCGAACAGCGGTTTACCACCGGGGTCCTGGAACTGGACCGGGTATTGGGGGGCGGCGTGGTCCCCGGCTCGGCGGTCCTGATCGGAGGCGATCCGGGGATCGGCAAGTCTACGCTCCTGCTCCAGACGCTGCATGCCTTGAGTCAGGACGGGGCCCTGGCCTTGTATATCTCAGGAGAGGAATCGGCCCGCCAGATCAAGATGCGCGGGGAACGCCTGGGGGTGGGGGACAGTCGGGTCCAGATCCTGGCCGAAACCGCCTTGGAGAACATCTTCAAGACCCTGAAAACCCTGAAACCCCGTTTTCTGGCCATCGATTCCATCCAGACCATTTTTTCCGGGGACTTGAGTTCCGCGCCGGGCAGCGTCTCCCAGGTCAGGGAAACGGCCGGCCGGCTGATCCTCTGGGCGAAAAAGACCGTCACTTCCCTTTTCCTGGTGGGCCATGTTACCAAGGAAGGCCTTCTGGCCGGTCCCCGTGTCCTGGAACACATGGTGGATACGGTGCTTTATTTCGAGGGGGAACGGGGTCATTCCTACCGCATTCTCCGGGCGGTCAAAAACCGCTTCGGTTCGACCAACGAAATCGGGGTGTTCGAGATGAAAGACGCCGGACTGGCGGAAATCCAGGACCCCTCTTCCCTCTTCCTGGCCGAGCGCCCTTGCGACGTGTCCGGATCGGTGGTGGTCCCCAGCCTGGAGGGCACCCGCCCCATCCTGGTGGAACTGCAGGCCCTGGTCAGCCCCTCCAATTTCGGGGTCCCGCGCCGGACCTCCATGGGGGTCGACGCCAACCGGGTTTCCCTCCTGCTGGCCGTGTTGGAGAAAAAGGCCGGGTTGCCTATTTCCGGACAGGATATCTTCGTCAACGTGGCCGGCGGCGTCCGACTGGAAGAACCGGCCGTGGACCTGGGGATCGCCGCCGCCCTGGCCTCCAGTTTTCTGGACCGACCCATCCCATCCAACACGATCATTTTCGGGGAAGTGGGCCTGACCGGTGAAGTCCGGGGGGTCAGTCAGGCGGACATTCGGGTCAAGGAGGCGGGGAAATTGGGGTTTACGCGCTGCCTGCTTCCCAGAAACAACCTGGAAAAACTCCCGGTCAAACCGACCTTGGAATTGATCGGGATTTCATCGCTCCAGGATTGCCTGGGGATTCTTTTTTGATGGGAGTGATGGAGTATTGGAGGTTTGGGTAAAAAACCATTACTCCAGCACTCCATTACTCCAATACTCCTTTTTTAAGGTGCCGCCAGAAAAGCCTTGAACCCCTTGTAGGTCATGAACAGGTCCGCCTTGCTGAGCAGTTCGAAGGGGGAATGCATGGACAGGACGGGCGTCCCACAGTCCACGATCTCCAGACCCAGGGCCGCCAGAAATTTGGCGATCGTGCCGCCTCCCCCCTCATCCACCTTGCCCAGCTCCCCGGTCTGCCAGACCACATCCTGCTGATTGAAGACTTGGCGGATCCAGAAAAGATATTCGGCATGGGCATCGCTGGAGCCGTATTTCCCTCCCGACCCGGTAAACTTGGTCAGCGCGAGGCCGTAGCCCAGGCGCGGCGCGTTCCGTTTCTCGTGGACTTCCTGGTAATCGGGGTCCAGGGCGCCGGCTACATCCGCTGAGATGGCCCGGGTTTTTTCCAGGGTCCGGACCAGCCCCTCGGAGGAAAACGACTCGCCCTTGAGCCTAAACAGGCTCTGGAGAAAGGTCTCCAGGATCTGCGCCCGGGCGCTGGTATTTCCTTCGCTGCCGATCTCCTCCTTGTCAAAGAACAGCAGGACCAGGTTTTTCTGGGGGGTCGGCAGGTCTAAAACCGCCGCCAGGCTGCTGAAGGCGCTGGCCCGATCATCGTGGCCATAAGCCCCGACCAAGCTGCGGTCCAGACCCACATCCCGGGCCGCATCCGCGGGGACCACTTCCAGTTCGGCGCTGACCAGGTCCTCTTCCACCAGTTGATAGCGGTCATAGAGCGTCTTCAAAATGGCCAGCTTGAAACGGTCCTTGACCTCCCGGGGTCCCAGGGGCAGACTGCCCATCAGGATATTCAGTTTTTCCCCTTCAACGGCCTCGGAGAGCTTTTTTTCCATCTGAACCTTCCGGGCCAGATGGGGCAGCAAATCCGCCACGGTGAACACCGGGTCTTCCGGTCTTTCGCCGATGGCCAATTCGATTTTTTCACCGTCTCGTTTGAAGATCGTGCCGTGCAGGGCCAGCGGGCGGGCCAGCCACTGGTATTTTTTTATGCCCCCGTAATAGTGGGTTTTCATCATGGCCAGTTCCACTTCTTCATAGAGGGGGTTCTGCTTCAGATCCAGGCGGGGGGCATCGATATGGGAAGCGATCAGGCGGAGCCCGGCGCTTAAGGGTTCCTTCCCTAAAACCGCCAGGGCCAGGACTTTGTCGCGAAAGACCTGGTAGACCCTGTTTCCCGGTCGGGGACTGGCCGTGGTTTTGAACCCGGCCTGCTCCAAACGCCGGGCAATCTCCGTGACGGATTCCCTTTCGGTCTTGGCGGCATTCAAAAAAGCCTTGTAATCCTCGGCCAGGTCCCAAAGTTTCTTTTCTTCCCGGGGCTTCAGGACATCCCAGACCAGCCGGGTTTTATAGGCCAGTTTTTTTCCCAGGGCCTCGGCTTCTTTTTTGGAAATTTTCTTCGGCACTTTGAAAATCAGGCGTCCTTAGGTTTGGGGCTTATGGCCCAGGATGACTTTGTGGAGGTTGAAGAAATTGCAGTCGATGACCTGCCGGACTTCGATAGCGGTATGTTTAACGAGGTCCACCACATCCAGATCGGTGACGAAACCGATCCGGGCGAAAAAGGGAGAGGCCACGGCTCCCAGTTTCCCGAACAACCGGTTGGGATCCTTGGAGTGGTTGACGATGATGATTTGCCCTCCCGGTTTGCAGACCCGGAGCATTTCCCGGCAAAACTGGGTGGGGTCCCCCACCGTAGTGATCACATAGGGGGAGATCACGGCATCGAAGGAATCATCCGCAAAGGTCATATGGCAGGCGTCCATGACTTCCAGGTCGATCTTATGACCGTTGCCCATGCGGGCTACCCTTTCTCTGGCCCGATCGATCATCTTGGCGGAAATATCAATGCCCACGATGTGGCAGTCCTTGGGGTAATGGCGCAGGGTCAGGCCGGTCCCGATCCCCACCTCCAGGACTTTTTTCTTGGTGGAATGGTCCAGGTAGGTGAGGGCCACTCGGCGTCCGGCCTCCAGGACCTTGCCGAATATCAGATCATAGAAGGGGGAATAAAAGGAATAGATCCCCTCCATGGAACGTCCGTTTCCGTTGCCGTTTCCGTTGCCCTTTTTTGTCATCGCCTCGTCCTATGCTCCCTTTTCGACACCGGCCCTTTGATCATCCCGATATTTTACAAATAACCGGTGGATCTGGTTGGCCTTGTTTTCAAATTCCGGATCTTTTAAATCCAGCACCAGAAATCCGGTTTCTTCTTTTAACAGGGGGATCACCAATCCCTGGTCGATCAGCTCTTTCCTGAAAGCGGTTTGGTTTAAAATGACCGGCAGCTCCCGGTCAAAACCCGGCGGGAAGCGATAGGGATAATACCACCATTCCCCTTTAAAGACATCCTGATAAAATCGCAGGCTTTTTTCACCGAACACCTCTTCCCCGCCGCCGGACCCCGCGGTCAGAGTCTTGGATTGGTAATAGGCCAGAGCCTGGTTCAGGTAGTGCTCGAGTTCCAGTAGATTTCCGCCCCATTGATGCTGGAACGTTTTCAATAGAAAAAAGTAGCGGATGTAGCGGATGGGTTTTTCCCGCAGGAAATTGGCCAGATGATAAGGGATGTCCTCGATGACTTCATTCAAGGCCGGAAGCTGGAGGTGAAAGGAGAAATGATACAGCAATTCCCCCCATAAATCCTGAGTGCCGGTCGCAGTGGCCAGAATACGTCCCCGGGGAGGTGGGCCCTGGGTTTCGGAAAACAGGCCTCCACGGCCCGCCAGCCACACCCGGAACCGGTCTTGCAGCAGCGGGGGAAGGCATTGGATATTTTCCAGCACCAGGATCCCGTCATCCCCCAGCCCGGCCAAGGTCCGGCGCCAGAGGTCCTCCGAAAACTGAACCCCGTTGATCATGGAAACCGGTCCGGAAAAGTTGGGGTTATTTTCGATTAAAAACCGAGCCGTTCTCTTCTTCCCGGAACCGATCGGCCCCGAGATGATGACCGGATCGCGGCTCAAGGCAAGCACTTTAAGAAATTGTTGAAAAGGACCGCTGCGGTCCGGGTGGCCGATAATTTGAGAATCCGTGCTCTTCATTCTTGATTTTAAGATGGGAACGGCCCGAAAAGGGCTTGTTTTATTGATTTCATACCATATTTAATCGAAACCGGTCAATGAATAATTCGGCGGAACATTTCTCCCTGGAAAAGAGCGCCGGTTCCTTTTATAGTAATGCCTCTGTTAAAATTTTGGAGTAATGGAGTGGTGGAGTATTGCTTTAAAGCCCATTACTCCAGCACTCCCTTACTCCAATAACAGGAAAGCCAAGGCCGGCCTAACGATCCCCATGCACCTGGTCAACTTGATCCTGCCAATTTTCATAGTCATCTTCCTCGGTTTTTTTTTAAAAAAAGCCGGTTTTTTTGATGAACTTTTCGTTCAAGTGCTTAACCGGCTGGTCTATCAGGTCCTTTTGCCGGTTTTGGTTTTCTGGGAAATTGCCCGTTCCTCTTTCCAGACCAGCTTCAATCCCCGGCCGGTGGCTGTAGCCTATACGGCCATGGGGGTTTTGTGGCTGGCCATTTGGGCCGCCGGTAAAATCTTCCGGCTGCGACCGGCGGCGGTCGGTTCCTTCAACCAGGGGGCCTTCAGGGGAAATCTGGCTTACATCGGTCTGGCCGTGGCCTCCAATGTCTACGGCACGACCGGCTTGAGCAAGGCCGGGGTCTTGGCCGGTTTCATGATCCCTTTTATGAATTTTTTCAGCATCCTGGCTTTGCCCGGGGCGGGGGGGCGGCACCAAACCCGGCACAGAATCCCGGTCGCCTCCATTTTTTTCAATCCCTTGATTCTGGCCTCCTTTGGAGGTCTGCTCTTTTCTTTTTTTTCCCTGTCGATCCCGGCCCTGATCGCCGGAACGTTGCGGCTCGTTTCCAGCCTTTCCCTGCCCCTGGCGCTGATTTCTCTGGGTGGGAGCCTGTCCTTTGCAGGAATACGGAACGAACGGCTGTTGGCCGCCCTGGCGGTGCTGTTGAAGCTGCTCCTGCTGCCCTTCCTGGGCCTCATCCTGCTGCGGGCCTGCGGCGTCTCCGGGCTGGATTATCGTATCACCGTGCTGCTGCTGGCCTGCCCCACAGCGGTCGTCACTTACATCATGGCCGTGGAACTGGAAGGGGACCCGAAGCTGGCGGCTTCCATTGTCATGTGGAGCACCCTTCTTTCCCTAGCCAACCTTCCGGTCTGGATCTGGATCGTCGGGTTCTGACATGGCTGTCCTGACCATCGCTACCCTGACCCTGCAGGCCGAAGGTCTCGGACATTTGTCCGGCCGGGTGGTTTTCGTCCCCGGCGCCCTGCCCGGCGAAACCGTAGAAATTGAGCTGACCGAGGAGAAAAAAAATTACTCCCGGGGCCGGCTGGTGCGGATCCTCGACCCCTCGCCGGAACGCGTCGCTCCCCCCTGCCCCCACTTTGAACGCTGCGGGGGCTGCCAGGTGCAACACCTGCCGGCTGAAGCCCAGGACCGTTGCAAGGTCGAAAATTTTCGGACCGCCATGGTCCATGCCCTGAAACAGCCGGATCTCCCCCTGCTGCCCCTGCTGGAAGCACCCCAGCGCTTCCACTACCGGCAGCGTCTGCGGCTGAAGCTGGGTGGCCCCGGCCGCCCAGTGCTCGGATTTTATCAGCTCCGCAGCCACCGGATCATACCCATCGACCGTTGTCTGCTGGCCGACCCGCAGATCAATGATATCTTGGACTTTCTCAGGCCCTGGCTGGCGGGCCGCCCTCCCTTCCCGGAGCCGGCCGATCTGGAAATCCGGTTATTGGGTGAAAACAGAGGAGCCACCCTGCTGATCTCGGGCTGGCTCTCTCTGTCAACCGCCCAAAAAATCCGGATGGCCCGGGACCTCAAAAAAAAGAAAGAGATTGAAACGGTTTTCTTCCAGGATCGGTCGGAAGGCCCCTTAACCGGTTCTGATCTTTTTTCTCCGGAACGGCACGCCGCGCTTTACCGGGTACCTCTCGGGCCGGCCTGGCCCCAGCAGGAGATCTCCCTGGCTGTTTTCCCCCAGGTCTTTTCCCAGGTTAACCTTTTCCAAAATCGGCGTCTGATCGCCCTGCTCCGGGGCCTCCCGCTCCTGACTTCCCAGGACCGCATCTGGGACCTTTTTTGCGGGCAGGGGAACTTTTCCATCCCCCTGTCTTTCGGAACCGCTGCCGTCACTGGGGTCGAATCTTTTGCCCCGGCGGTTGAAAATGCGATCTGGAATCAACAAATAAATTCGGGAAGCCGCTGCCGCTTTATTCGGGCCACCGCCCGGGAGGGGTTGTCCCGGCTGATCCGTAGCGGCGAGCGGCCGGACTGGGTATTGCTGGATCCCCCCCGCTCCGGGGCCGGAACCATCATCCCGGTTTTGGCCGAATTGAGGGCCAAAGGAATTTTTTATGTCTCCTGTGAACCGATGACCCTGTTTCGGGATTTGAGCCTGTTGCTGAGAGCAGGCTGGCGGCTGGAGTGGACCCAACCGCTGGATTTTTTTCCCCAAACCTATCACCTGGAAAGCCTTTCTCTGCTCAGGCGCTGAAGAAAAAGGCCGGATTTACAGGCTCTATCAATATAACTAATTGATATTTAATAGTATATTTTTATTTTGGTTTTAGGAACAACCCATGCTATAATCAAATAGCCCAAAATATATAAGGAGGTTGGTTCATGATTTTTAAAGTAGGAGATCTTGCGGTTTACCCGGCTCACGGAGTAGGCCGGATAGAGTCCATTGAAGCCAAAGCGCTTTATGGTCAGGATCAATCCTTTTATATCATGAGGATTTTGGAAAACAACATGATCATCATGATCCCGACCCAGAACGCCGAACATGTCGGGTTGCGGGAAATCGTCCGGGAAGAGGAGGTTCCCAGGATTTTCAAAATCTTAAAAGAGAAAAATATCGAATTCGACAACCAGACCTGGAACCGTCGTTACCGGGAATACATGGAAAAGATCAAAACGGGCTCCGTCTACGAAGTGGCCCAGGTACTACGGGACCTTTTTCTCCTCAAGCTGGACAAGGAACTCTCTTTCGGCGAGCGAAAAATGCTGGATACGGCCAAAAATCTCCTGGTCAAGGAAATATCCATTGCTAAAAAGATCCAGGAGGACCGAGTCGAAAAAGACATTCAGCGGATATTTAAAAACTAATTTCTCAGCAAGTCCGCCATTCCTTTAACCGAACGATCCGATTTCGAAATCTCGTCAGGTGCTCCCGGCTGGGCCGCTAGGTCCATCGGGGAATCGAAAACCCTTGCTTTCATCAAGCCCCGATCTTCCACGTCTAGCGATTTCCCGGGGTTTAATCCACGGCTTTTAAATTTAACACAAAAAATTCCAATCGTTTCGATCCGACTGGGGGGTTAGGCCTAACGTCTTCCCGGATTAGAAAAAAAGGTACCCCATGGGATATTATATTTTGATGATCGTGTTCAGTCTGGGCTGTCTGTTCGCCGGTTATTGGGCGGGCGATATGCTGCTGACGAACAGGATCGGTCTCGTTTGGGCCCGGTTGGGCGGATTGGCCTTGGGTTTGGGCTTCCTGCTTCTGGGTTTGGCGCTGGAACGCTATTTTCGCAAAATTTCGCTGCGGGCCATTGGGGGGGGCGTCTTGGGGCTGTTGGTCGGGCTGGTGCTGGCCCGTCTGCTGATCGTTCTGTTTTCTCCCTTCCTCTTCGATCCGGCCTACTGGAATTTGACGCTCTTTATCCTGAGTATCCTTCTTTCTTATTGGGGGCTGGTTCTGGGCGGGAAAAAATCAGACGAATGGTCCCGGGGGCTGGAATCTCCATCAGGCGTCTCCACCCTTATGGAAAAGCCCTGGCTTTATCTGCTGGACACCAGCGTCATTATCGACGGGCGGATTGCCGATCTCAGCGAAACCGGCCTGTTGCCCGGAACCTTTGTTATTCCCCAGTTCATCCTGCAGGAACTCCATCACATCGCCGACTCGGGCGATCCGCTGAAAAAAACCCGTGGCCGCCGGGGTCTGGATATCATCGAAAAGCTTCAAAAACATCCCGAACTGAACGTGCGGATCGTCGATCGGGATCCTCCCAAAGATAACGTGGACGCCAAACTGGTGGATCTGGCCTTGGAATTGGGCGGCTTGATCATCACCAACGATTTCAACCTCAACAAGGTCGCCGAACTGCAGGGAATTAAAGTACTGAATCTCAACAAACTGGCCAACGCCCTTAAACCGGCCGTCCTGCCGGGGGAGGTCTTGAATGTCCAGATCATCCGGGAGGGAAAAACACCGGGACAGGGTATCGCCTATCTCGATGACGGAACCATGGTGGTCGTGGAAAACGCGCGGCGGCATATCGGCCAGGTTATTGACGTTACCGTAACCAGCGTGCTGCAGACCGGAACCGGGAGGATGATCTTTACGGAGGTCAGAGGATAAAGGACCAAAAAACAAATTATCAATAATCAATTGTTAATTCTTTAAAGCAGCGCTGCGAGCCGAAGGCCTGTTATCGGCAATACGGGAACCATGAAAACAGGATTTTTTTTTCATAATTTTGCATTTTGCATTCTCTTTTCGCAGTAACCTCTATGGAGCTTTTCACCGTCCAGGAGACGGCCGCCCGCCAGCGGCTGGATCTTTTTTTAGCCGAACAGGGAGTAACGGGGTCCCGGACTCAGATTCAAAAATGGATCGAGGAGGAGCGGGTTACCGTCAACGGGTTCCCCGTCAAGGCCGGCTACCGGTTAAAAGAGGGGGACCGGGTCAGCGTGGACCCGAAAACGGCGGTGCCCCTGGCCCTGGAACCCGAGCCGATACCGCTGACGATCCTCCAGGAAGACCGGGACCTGCTGGTCATCGACAAGCCGGCCGGGCTGGTGGTCCACCCCGCTCCGGGAAATTACTCCGGAACGCTAGTCCAGGCCCTGTTGCACCACTGCCGCGACCTCTCCGGGATCGGGGGTGTCCTGCGTCCCGGTATCGTCCATCGACTGGACAAAGAAACCTCGGGTCTGCTGGTAGTGGCTAAGAACGACCAGACCCATAGGTCCCTTATTCAGCAATTTCAGTCAGGGGAAGTTATCAAGGAATACCAGGCCCTGGTCTGGGGGTACCCCGCTCAAAGGCAAGGTCGGATCGATCGGCCCATCGGCCGGCACCCCGTCCACCGAAAAAAAATGGCCATCACGGAGGCGCGGGGAAAACCGGCTTTGACCGAATGGGAAATCGAGGAAATGTATCCGGCGGGTTTTTCCCGGCTCCGGGTGCGGATAAAAACCGGGAGGACGCACCAGATCCGGGTTCACCTGTCTGCCGTCGGTCTGCCAGTCCTGGGCGACAGCTTGTATGGCCCGGCCAAAGGCCGGCCGGGTAGCCGGCAGCCCCGGGCGGCCGAGGTTCTATCCCTGGCCTCCCGCCAAATGCTCCATGCCGCCCGGTTGTCCTTTGTCCATCCCCGAACCTTTGAACGGTTGGCTTTCGAAGCCCCACTCCCCGCCGATGTGATCCAAGTTATTGACCTTTTAAAAAAATCTTGACAACCTCTAATGGATGATCTATCTTCTGAAGGGAATCGGAAAGGAGAAGAGGGTCCTTACGCTGTCCGCCCCCCCAGATAAGGTAGTGTAACCCGAAAAATTTCCGGCAAATCTCATTAATTCAATCCAATCTTTTTGAATTCTATCATCAATTTCAGGAATTGATCCGAAGCACCCCCTCCGGGTGTTTCCTAACTCGCAATCGTAAAACAATCTTTTGGACCTATCCAACCCAACAGTACCGGCAATACTCAATATTGAGGGAGAAATGAACTTAGCGGAACTCAAAGAAAGAAAGATCAATGAATTGACCTCGATGGCCCGTGAATTAAACGTAGAGGGGGCCAGCGGGATGAGGAAACAGGAACTCATTTTCGCCATTCTTCAGGCCCAGACGGAAAAAAACGGCCTCATTTACGGGGAGGGGGTCCTGGAAATACTTCCCGATGGTTTCGGTTTTCTCCGGGCCCCGGATTATAACTACCTGCCCGGGCCGGACGATATCTATGTTTCTCCCTCCCAGATACGACGCTTCAATTTGAGGACCGGCGATGTCACGGCCGGCCAGATCCGGCCGCCCAAGGACAATGAACGCTACTGCGCCCTGCTCAAGGTGGAGGCCATCAACTACGAAGATCCGGAACTGGCCCGGGATAAGATCCTTTTCGACAACCTGACCCCGCTGTATCCGAACGAGCGCATCAAGCTCGAGACCGACGAATCCAAAAACTATTCCGTGCGGATCATGGACCTGCTGACCCCCATCGGGAAAGGCCAGCGAGGACTGATCGTTTCGCCGCCCCGGAGCGGCAAGACCATGCTCCTGCAGAATATCGCCAACAGTATTGCTAAAAATTTTAAAGATATTATTTTAATCGTGCTGCTTATCGACGAACGGCCGGAAGAAGTCACCGACATGCAGCGCTCGGTCAAAGCGGAGGTCATCAGTTCGACTTTCGACGAACCGGCGCAGCGGCATATTCAAGTGGCGGAGATGGTGATTGAGAAGGCCAAACGCCTGGTGGAACACAAGCGGGACGTGGTGATCCTGTTGGACAGCATTACCCGCCTGGCCAGGGCTTACAATACCGTGGTCCCGCCCAGCGGCAAGATCCTCTCCGGCGGGGTGGATTCCAACGCCCTCCACCGTCCCAAACGTTTCTTCGGGGCGGCCCGCAACATTGAGGAGGGGGGCAGCCTGACCATCATGGCCACGGCCCTGGTCGATACGGGCAGCCGCATGGATGAAGTCATTTTTGAAGAATTCAAGGGCACCGGAAACATGGAAATCCATCTGGACCGGAAATTGAGCGACAAGCGGATCTTCCCGGCCATCGACATCAACCGTTCCGGCACCCGGAAAGAGGAGCTGCTGCTCCCCCAGGATGAACTGAACCGCGTCTGGATCCTGCGCAAACTACTGGCCCCGCTGACCCCTGTGGACAGTATGGAATTCCTGCTGGAAAAGATGGAAGGGACCAAGCATAACGCCGAATTTTTAAGTTTGATGAACAAGTAACCGAAACAGGAGAAAACAGGCCATGAAAGAGAAAATCCATCCCCCCTATCATCAGACCACCGTCCGCTGCGCCTGTGGAGCGGAACTGCCCACCGGGTCCACCCAGAAAGAGATTCGGGTCGAGATCTGTTCCCAGTGTCATCCCTTTTTTACCGGGAAGCAAAAGCTGATCGATTCCGCCGGCCGGGTGGAACGATTCCAGAAAAAATATGCCAAGGTAAAGGCCCTGCAGAATAAGAACGCCTGATTTTTAGGAAAGCAACTTATGGTACAGGTAGGAGGACAGGCGGTAATCGAGGGGGTGATGATGAAGGCCCCCAAATCGCTGGCGGTAGTGGTCCGCAAACCCAACGGGGAAATCGCCTTCAAGGAAGACATCCTCCGTCCCTGGTCCGACCGGTTGAAATTTCTCAAATGGCCGGTCCTGCGGGGAACGCTGACCCTGATCGAGACCCTGATCCAGGGCTTCCAGGCCCTCAGTTTTTCCGCCAACCAGGCCCTGGAGGAAAACGAAGGGGAAAAAGAGATCGGCGGCTGGACCATGTTCCTGACCTTGAGCCTGGCCTTGTTGATCGGGATGGGGCTTTTTGTCGCCCTGCCGCACTGGATCAGCGCCTGGCTGGGGACGATCACCTCCTTTACCTTCGGCGTGGAGTCTCTGACCTTTCACCTGATCGACGGGCTGATCAAGATCTTCTTCTTTATCGCCTATATCTGGATCATTTCCCGTTTCCGGGACATCCGCCGTATTTTCCAGTACCACGGGGCCGAACACAAATCCATTTTTACCTATGAGGCCGGAGAGGAATTGACCGTGGCCAATGCCCGCCGCCATTCCACCCTTCATCCCCGCTGCGGGACCTCGTTCATCCTCCTGGTACTGATTATCAGCATCCTGACCTTCTCCCTGCTTTTTCCTTTTTTGCCCAAGCTCGCCACCCTGCCCGGCTGGGGTAAAAACTTGGTTTACGTACTGTTCAAAATCGCGCTCATGATCCCCATTACCGGCCTGGCCTACGAAGCCATTAAATATTCCGGGAGAAAGGCCCACTTACCCTGGGTCCGCCTGGTCATCCTACCCGGCTTGTGGATTCAGCGCCTGACCACCCAGGAACCTACCGAAGACCAGATCGAAGTTGCCCTCCAAGCCCTGAGCCGTGTGCTGGCTATGGAGGGCCAGCGCCTCGATACCCAAGTCGTTTAAATGCTCGAGAAACTACAGGAAGTGGAAAACCGCTTTTTAAAGGTCGAGGAATCCCTCGGCGACGGGGAGACCTTTCGCAACCAGGCGGCCTATCAGAAACTGGCCAAAGAGCATGCCGACCTGTCGCCCCTGATTGCCAAGTACCGTCGTTTCAAGGCCCTGACCGAAGAGCTGCACCAGAACGAGGAACTCCTGGAAGATCCGGACACCCAGATCCGGGATCTGGCCCGCAGTGAAATCCAGGAACTCAAAGAACAACTGGCCCAAGTAGACGAAGAGATCAAGCTGCTCCTCCTGCCCCAAGACCCCAACGATGAGAAAAATATCCTCCTGGAAATCCGGGCCGGGACGGGCGGCGAAGAAGCGGCCCTGTTCGCCGCCGACCTCTTCCGGATGTATTCCAAGTTTGCCGAAATCATGAACTGGCGGGTGGAGATCATGAGCGATCATCCGACCGGTATGGGCGGCTTCAAGGAAATCATCGCTTTGATCGAAGGAAAGGGGGCCTACAGCCAGTTGAAATATGAAAGCGGCGTCCACCGGGTCCAGCGGGTCCCCAGTACCGAATCCCAGGGGCGGCTCCATACCTCGGCCGTTACGGTGGCCGTGCTGCCGGAAGCCGAAGAGGTGGATGTGACCATTGATCCCGAAGAACTCCGGGTGGACGTCTTCCGGTCCTCGGGACCGGGCGGGCAGAGCGTCAACACCACCGATTCGGCGGTCCGCGTCACCCACTTGCCCAGCGGGCTGGTGGTCTCCTGCCAGGACGAGAAATCCCAGCACAAGAACAAGGCCAAGGCGTTGAAAATCCTACGGGCCCGGCTGCTGGATCTGAAAGTCAAGGAGCAGCAGGACGAGAGAGCCGTAAATCGGAAGAGTCAGGTGGGCTCCGGGGATCGGAGCGAACGGATCCGCACTTATAACTTTCCCCAAAACCGGCTCACGGATCACCGCATCGGTCTGACCCTTTACCAATTGGATCAGGTGATGGAAGGCCGACTGAACGAAGTCATCGATGCCCTGAATACCCATTACCAGTCCGAGCAGCTCAAGGCCCACGGAAGTTCCTAACCGAAAATCCGAAATTCGGATTTCGAGTTTGAGCATTCTTTGACCAATAATTCGACATCTCCCCAGGACCAACCCTGGACCATCTTGCGCCTCCTCACCTGGTCCCACCACTATCTGCAGGAGAAAGGGATCCCCGATCCCCGGCTGAGTTCGGAACTGCTCCTGGCCGCGGTCCTGGGACTGGACCGGCTGGGACTGTTTCTGCACTACGATCAGCCCCTTACGGCCGCGGAACTGGGGGCTTTCAAGAAAAAGCTGATCCGCAGGGCCGGCTTTGAGCCGGTGGCCTATATTGTGGGTCAAAAGGAATTCTGGTCCTTACCTTTCCAGGTAGACTCCTCGGTGCTGATTCCCCGTCCGGAAACGGAGCTGCTGGTGGAGGAATCCCTAGCCCTGATCCGGGCCGACGCGGGCCTGCGCAACCTCGTAGAATTAGGCACCGGTTCCGGGGCGGTCATCATCTCCCTGGTAAAATCGCTGCTGCCGGATGGTCGGCAATGGGGTTGCCTGGCCGCCGTGGACCGGTCGGCCCCCGCCCTGAAAACCGCTGTGGCCAATGCCCGGAGGCACGGTGTCGATCACTTTATCCGGTTCATCCGGGGAGACTGGCTGGCGCCTTTTAACCGGAAACGACCCTGGATTCAACTCCTGGCAGCCAATCCGCCCTATCTATCCGCCGCGGACCTGGCCGGGCTGGATCCGGGGATCCGGGATTTTGAACCGCTGGAGGCTTTGGACGGCGGGGCGGACGGTCTGGATGCGGTGCGGGTCATCCTGGCCCAGGCCCGGGATCATTTAGTACCGGGGGGCTGGCTGCTCATGGAGATCGGGGAGACTCAAGGTTCCCGGGTAACGGATCTGGCCCGAGAAAACGGCTTCGATCCGGTTCGGATCCTTCCCGACCTGGCCGGGAAAGACCGAGTTTTAAAAGCCCGCAAACCCTGACCGGATGATGGGTAATTCTACGCCGACTCCAGGCTAAATTCGAAACTCGAAACCCGAAATCCGAAATCCGATACAAATTCAAATTACCAACCGGACGATTCATTTTTCAGGCTTCATAAATAATGTAGCTGTTTTTTATTTACTGCACCCACCCCGAATTTCCGGTATATAAGGAATCATCATGGACAAGATTCGAATCCAAGGCGGCGTGGCCTTAAAGGGCACGGTCACCATCTCCGGGGCCAAAAACGCGGCCCTGCCCATCATGGCGGCCGCCCTGCTGGCCGATGGCCCCTCCACCATCATCAACCTGCCCGCCCTGCGCGACATTCAAACCCACAAACGTCTGCTGGCGCACCTGGGCGCCTCATTCAAGGAAGGCTCTCCGGCGGAAGTAATGATCGATCCCACCGGTCTGAAGGGCTTTGAGGCCCCCTACGACCTGGTCAAGACCATGCGGGCTTCGGTGCTGGTCCTGGGTCCTCTGGTGGCCCGCCTGGGGAAGGCCCGGGTCTCTCTCCCGGGTGGCTGCGCCATCGGCGCCCGGCCGATCAACTTGCACTTAAAGGCCTTGGAGCAGATGGGGGCGCGGATCGAACTCAAGCACGGGTACGTAGAGGCTCGGGCCCGCCGATTGACCGGGGCCGAGATCGTTTTCGACCTGACCACGGTCACCGGGACGGAAAATATCCTCATGGCCGCGGTCCTGGCCAAGGGTAAAACCGTCATCGCCAACGCGGCCCGGGAGCCCGAGGTAGTCGACCTGGCGAAATGCCTCAGGGCCATGGGGGCCCGCATCGAGGGGGCCGGAACGGACCTCATCACCATCCAAGGAGTCCCTGCCCTGAATCCCGTCCTCTACCGGGTCATGCCCGACCGGATCGAGGCCGGCACCTACCTGGCGGCCGCCGGCATTACCGGCGGTACGGTAACCTTGGCCGATTACGACGGTTCCTGCCTGGAGGCCCAGTTGAACAAACTCAGGGAGGCGGGGCTGGAATTCAGCCAGACCAAGGCCGGACTGACCGCCCACGGCCCCCGTAAAATCCAGAGTGTATCCCTCACCACGCGCCCCTATCCGGGCTTCCCCACCGACATGCAGGCCCAGTTCATGACCCTCATGTGTCTGGGCCAGGGAACCAGCATCATCCAGGAGACGATTTTTGAAAACCGGTTCATGCACGTGAGCGAACTGAAGCGCATGGGCGCCGACATCCAGGTTTCCGGCCACCAGGCCGTAATCAAGGGCGTCCCCCGGCTGACAGGGGCCCCGGTCATGGCTACCGACCTGCGGGCCAGCGCCTCCCTGGTCCTGGCCGGACTAAAGGCCGAGGGGACCACCGAGATCTCCAGGGTCTATCACCTGGACCGGGGTTACGAGACCCTGGAGAAAAAGCTCTCGGCCCTGGGAGCCCGGATCGAGCGGATTAAGGAAGCAGGGTAGCCGCGGGCGCGTCGGCGTTTTTTTTGTGAGTTCCCAGGCTCCACATGAACGATTGGATATCGATCATATCCCTGGGTTTGAGCTCCTTCAACTCAGACCTCAGGTACTCGGAGAAATCCAAAACGGATTGAAAGGTCTGCCAATTCAATTCCGGGCGGTAATTAATTTCGAAGGCCGATAATTCCGCGGCCGGCTGGGTGACGACGGGCTTTAAAAAAATAAACCGGTCCGGGAAGAAGATAAAAAGGAAATAGGACAGGATGGTCCATTTGGCCATCTTGATTTCCGCCAAGGCCCGAGAAAACGATTTAAACCGCGCTTCCAGCTCCGTATCCCCGTACAATAGTTGATTTAAGCTTTCGGCAAACAGTTCTATGTTTTTCGGATCTTTTAAAGCCGCCTGCAGGGCTGTTTTTTCATTGAGAAACAGCAGCTTGGTAGCCTGCACGACTTTCAAGGCCCGTCGGCATATTTCCTCATGATTTTTCTGGTTGATGAGCTCATTCATGGGACCGGGACCCAATAAATCCAGCGCCAGCGTATGAGCCGCCACCTTTAAATTTCTCTCCGTCTTCAGATAACTCGGCCCGTAAAATCCTTCAGGGTGGTTCTTTAAAAACAATTCCGTTAGTTTTTGGGGGTTTTGGTACTTGCCCTCGCCATCTTGCTTGATCCACAAATGATCCAGAATCGGGTGCCGGGCTTCCGCCCCGGAAATTTTTACCGGCTCCACATATTTCAGGGAAAGTACCTTTCGACCGTCCCCGCTGAAGAATACGCGCACCTTGTCGTCCCGGCTATCCTCCAATACCTTGCCCGGGCCCCATTCCGGCCGGCTGGGATGCTTTACCCTTTCACCCTTTTTGTAGTCCATTAACTGTCCTCATCTTTCTTAAACTGTTGATTGGTTTGATTCCCGTGACCTGGCTTCGGATAAACAAGCGGTCCAATTGGTAGTTTCCCCAAATAAAAACCCTCCCGTCCGAATACGAACGGGAGGGTTAAATATAGGATTTCGCATCCTCTTGGGAAAACAATTTTTATGATACTCGCTATATAAATATAAGCTTTTAATTCCTAAAGTCAAAGTTATTATTATTAATGAACCTTTTCATTTAATGCGATCATTCGCCCAGGTCGGAATAAACTCCTGAGTGCTGCCCTCGAAAAGGCCCTACCCTGCTCTTTGCCCCCCGGCAAGACTCCGGATTCCCTTAGTTAACCTTCAACCCCGCCGGCGGGTTGATGACCTGGGTCCCCTTGGGCGGGGTGAACTGGAAGGCGGTGGCGGGGATCTTGGCCCCGGTCTGGACCTGGCTGAAACGGAACCGGGTGCCGTCCCCCAGCAGGTTGAAAAAGGTGAACTCCAGGGGCAGGAGAGTTTCCTTGGAGATCCGCAGGGTGATCTGATTCAGGTCCGGTTGGGGGGTTTTGGGCGCAAGCGTAAGGCTGTAAAAAGGGGCCTCCTCCGGGGTCGTCTTGTCCAGGCGGACGTTGAAATGCTTTTCCAGGCCGCCCAGGCCCGAGAAAAAATCGGTAATGGGCTTCACCTGCTGGCCGTGGTCTTTCAAAGAAAATATCTGGACGGTCTTTTCCGCCGGGATATACCACCAGACCTTCTCGCCGTTGCTGATCAACTGCTCCGGCCGGGGTTTTTGCTGCTCCAGGCGCAGCTTGTTGGGCGAGGCGAAGAGTAGGGTGCCTTCAGCCTTCATTGAGGCCGACGGCAGTACGGAAGACACCTTGGGCAGCAGGTCCCGGACATATTCGGCCTTGAAAGTCCGGCTGGCCCCGAACTGGTTTTTCAGTTTTTCCAGGATACCTGAAAGCTCCTCCTTCTCCTGGGCTTGGAGGACGGTCCCGCTTAATAACACAATCAAGCCGCTGATCAGGAAAATTTGCACCCAGGACTGAACTGTAGTTTTTCGCATGGCTTTATCCTTGTTTTCGACCCATTGAGTCGTTGGGTTTCGCTTCGCTCTACCCAACCTACGTTTGGTCCCCCCACGGGTTCTTTTTTTGTTGTTCATTAATAATGGTTCTTCACCCTTTTGAGTGGGCGGCTACTACATCATAGTAGCCCTTGATAAATTCAGGCTACCGGAGTCAGCAGGTCCCGGCCAAAGGGTTTTCCATATTACTTTTTGGATTCTAACCCGGCCCGGAGTGGTCAAATCTTTCCGGAGGCAGGGCCGACCATAAAGCCGCCGGGCAACGTGCCGGAGGGGCCTGCTTCAGTATAAATTTAACT
>JACRCK010000195.1 GCA_016219065.1 Deltaproteobacteria bacterium | reverse complement strand
GCCAAGGCTAAAGGGGCGGAAGTGACTTTACTGGCCGTAGTCCCCGCTTACCCGGAAATCGATCTGGAGATAACGGCCAGGGCGCGGGATTCCCTGGAGAGCAAGCTGAACGCCTCGGCAAAACAGGCCATCGAGCAGGCCAAGTCGTTGTTGGCCGGGATTTCTTTTAAATCTTTTGTGGTCAGCTCCAATGACATCGCCGATGAAATCATCAAGATGGCCGAGGAAGAACGGTTCGATTTGATCGTGCTGGGCAGCCGGGGTCGCAAACCCGCCGGCCGGTTCAGCGTGGGGGGGACGGCCTTGAAGGTGGTCAGCCATTCACCCTGTTCGGTGCTGGTGGCCAAGACCGCCGAATAGTTTTTGGAAGAATCTGAAAAGGCGCTGAGGGAGGTTTATTTCCCTGCGGCGCCTTTTTTATTGGTCCGGATCGAAGGAATAGTTACCCTTTAAAAAGGCCTCCGCGTACCAGTTGACGGTAGAATCGCTGTTCATGACCATATCGCGCTGCCGGACACAGCCCATCAGGCGTCCGATCAGATCCAGCCGGTCTTCGGTCTGGGCCCGGTCGGCGTTGGTCAGGCGGCCTTCGATCAGGTCTTTATGCACATGGACCTCGAAATCCAACCGTTCCAGCACCTGCCCGATGAAGCGGGCCCTCCGGCCGCGGCGCACATCGTCGGCGGCGCCGCCTTTCAGCGTGAAGCGGATATGATTGTCGAGCGCGGCGTCGCTGAGAAAGGAAGCAACCGAGGTATAGTGGTAGCCCAAACGGGAATTGAAGTTCATATAATCCCTGGCCGCCAGCAGGTAGGTCTTATCCCAGAAGTCTTCTTCGGGCCGGCTGGAACTCTGCGCCATGATGACCATGAAGCCCTTCAGGTTGACGCCGATGGGTCCCGACCAGCTTATCCCGGGGTGATACATACCCTTGAACATCGCCTGCATCGGGGCCGAGAGGATTTCCTCTTTCTGAATCATTTTGGTTTCGGAAGCGCAGACCCCGCCTCCCAGATCGATGACATGCAATTTGATGGGCAACCCGGTTTGCACCGGGAGCGCTTTGATTTTCCGCAGGTCGTAAATATCCAAAAGGCTGAACATCTCCTCCAGGGAGAGCTCATGGATCAACGACAGATAATCTTCGAGGGTTTCCAGTTGGAGACGGCGGAAGGAGGCCGGCATCACGTGGCGGCAATCGGAAAAGTCCGGGGCGGCCAGGGCGGTTTGAAAAATATTTTTGATGTCCCCGATGGTGCGGGCCTCCCGAAACAGTGGCGAGACCTTCAATAATCCGGTCAACTTTTGGTCGAAGATTTTATTCAGCAGATCCACCAGTCGCTGACTGAGGTCGACGATGACCTGAAGATTCGCGGCTCGCCCCGGGGTCAGCAGATCCAGGAGCTTCTTCCGGACCCGGAGCAGTTCCTGGAAATGACAATAATAATTCCGGAACTCCTCCTCCCAGGGCAGCAGAACGCAACCCGGAGGTTTATTAAAAATATTTTTCAGCCAGTTTTTCACGTCGTTTTTGGGCGAAGCCAGGCACGGGCAGGATCGTTTATTTATTTTAAATAAAAAGAAGTTTATATTATAAAAGGTGAAACTTCAAATCCAAAAAAAGAGAGGGTGGCAGTGGAACTTTTTCAATTTCTGGCCCGCATCGCTGCGGACGGTGATCCGGGGCAGCCCGGTTTTCAGGCGCAACATTTTTATCTCTGGTTCAATATCGTCATCCCTATCCTTCTGGGGATTTTGTTGGTCGGGCCGGTAAAATGGCTGGAGAAACTATTAGCCCCCTCCAGGGGGGGGCGGGGCTGAGAGTTGAGTATTAATCCTTCGATCTCCAGATTTTCTCTCCTCCATTAAATATTTCCAAATTAGCCGAGTATTTTCCTGCCGAATTTTGAAGCATTTGACAAATTTTGTCTAAAATAGGGCCTCGATTTTACCCTCCCCAGTGCCAGATCAAATAAATTCCTAATTATTTCAATGTATTTTATATAGGCTGCTTTGGCATAGTCCCTGCATTAAACAAAAAGCAAGATTGTTTAGTTCCGTAAAAAATTTCCTGTAAAAGGCAAACCAGCCGAAAGGTTGGGACGCAAAGCCACTGGCCTAAGTGGTCCGTTCTTGCGGATCATACGGCAGCAGGGTTGCCAGGCGACGGCAGTACCTCTCCGAGATGCTCCTCGCTTAGCGGCCGAAAAGAGAGGTATCATGCCGATCAGATTAAAGGGGATAACCCCCCGCGATAAACATTTCCGGCCCCTTGTCCTTTCCTTAATGCTTTTCGGTTTGGCGGCGGTCCTCTTCGGCGGTTTGGAGGTCAAGGCCGAGCAGGTCACCCTGGCCTGGGATCCCAACACGGAGTCGGACCTGGCCGGTTATCGGATCCATCTGGGCACGGCCTCCAATGCCTATCAAGCGGTCATTGATGTGGGGAACCAGACCAGCTTTACCGTGACCAATTTAAATCGGGGAGCCAGCTATTTTTTTTCCGTAACCGCCTACAATACCCAAGGGTTGGAAAGCGATTATTCCAATGAGGTAGATAAAACCGTCGTTACCCAATACCAATTGAGCGTCGGTAAAAGAGGTTCCGGCCTGGGATCTGTGACCGGAGAGGGCATCAACTGCGGTGCCGATTGTCAGGGGATCTACGATGAGGGGAGCCGGGTCACCCTGAACGTGACCCCCGCTGCCGGTTCGGTTTTTACCGGCTGGTCCGGGGACGATTGCAGCGGCCTGGGGGAATGCATTTTAACTATGTGGTCGGATAAAAGCCTGTCCGCCGGATTGCTGAGCCAGACTAACAACGTAGCCAAGAAAAGTCGCCAGATACAGATCGCCGCCGATTCGGCCGGTCCGACCGTCCGCCGTGCCAAGGAAAACCGGGACACCCTGGCGAACGAATCAGCGACCCCCTATTATGTAATTACCAGAAAAACCGATCGCCGGGGAACCACTTCCAGGTACGAAAGCCTGGCGATCCGGGAGGGAGTGCTGCGCTCCCAATATACTTCCAACTGATCGGTAGCGATCGGCCTTCCCCCCTCCTGAACAATTTTTAGTTCTATTTGGATAAACCTTCCGGAAATTTTTCCACCCGGCGCCCCCATCTTGATTTAATAAAAAAAAACTGTTAAGATTTTTTCCGATAACCGGACAGACGATTATTTGGTAAAACTTTCACCAGAAAGTGTTTATTGCCAATAATTATGGTTCATTTTTCTTACAAGGTGGCCAGTTCGATACTGGGGTTGCTCCTTTGGGGGGCTGTTTTCGCCACCGCGCAAGAATCCCGTAAGCCCCCCGCTATTGATTTTAAAAGCCAACGGGAGCGGATGGTTGAAACCCAGATCCGGGCCCGGGGGATTGCAGATAAAAAAGTGCTGGCGGCCATGGGACGGGTGGAGCGACACCGGTTTGTTCCCGAGCCGTACCGGACTGCGGCTTATCAGGATCACCCGCTGCCCATCGGCGCCGGCCAGACCATTTCCCAGCCCTACATCGTGGCGCTGATGACGGAACTCCTCGATCTGCAAGAAAATGAAAAAATTTTGGAGATAGGAACCGGATCGGGGTACCAGGCGGCCGTTCTGGCGGAAATGGGTGCGGAGGTCTATACCATCGAAATAGTACCTTCCCTGGCGGCCTCGGCCGGGGCTTTGCTTCGGGAAATGGGTTATAAAAATATCCGGGTCCGGACGGGAGACGGTTACCGGGGCTGGCCGGAGGCGGCGCCCTTTGACGGAATCGTCGTCACGGCCGCCCCGGACCATGTACCCGAACCGCTGCTCCAGCAGTTGAAGGAAGGGGGGCGCCTGGTAATCCCCGTGGGAACCGGGGTTCAGCAGTTGAAAAAAATCACCAAGCGCCGGGGAAAAATTGAAATAACCAACGTGATTCCGGTCCGCTTCGTGCCTCTGACCGGTTCGGGAGCCGGTAAATAAAGCGGGTTCTCCGAAAGGAAAGTATCATGGAAGAACAGGGGCAGCTAAACCTTTTCCCGACAACGGTTCAAGAAGTCCTTTCCCATCTCTCCCTTTTTCCCTCCCAGGCGGAACTCCTCTATCGGGAGGGCTTGTTATCCTTTCAACCCGAACCGGCCAAGACCCTGCTTCCATCCGAGCAGGCTGAACTGGTTTTTGTGGGCGGCCTGGCGGCCTGCCAGCCGTTTTCCCTGGAAATGATCAAGTTTTTCCTGAGATCGCTGGTTCCGCCCTACGCCTATTCCCACGATCGGATTTATTATGACTGGCCGAACCGAAGGTGGCGGAATTTTATCGAAAAAAAGGACCGGCCGGAAGAAGCCCCTCCGGGAATTCGGCAGGTGGAATGGGTGGACGTGAAAGACCTGGCCGGAGAGATTTTTTCTTCCAGGCCGGAGAACGCCGATTTGTGCTGGACCGAAGAGGCCTGGAGCATGGTGGTCCGGGGCGGCCAGGCCGCCTATACCAACTGGTTTGAGCGGGACGAGGCGCTGGTCCGCTTTCTGGCCCTGGCTGAGATCTATCTGGAATTCTCCCGCCGGGCCTGGAAGGTCTACCGGAAGTTTGATAGTCTGGACTGGGGGAAAGCGCTCGGTCTGGACCTGCTCCAGATTATTCTGATGATCGGCCCCGAGGAAGTACCGGATCCGCTGGAAGGAGAAGAAGAGCTGTTCGCCTTGGGATTAAAAACGTTGCTGGCGCGGGCTCGTCCGGGCCTGATCACTCTCCTTAAAAAAGAGTCCGGCGGATGCAAACCTTTATTTTTATCCCTTTGGAAAACAAACCACCCGGTCCCGGCCCATTCGATCCCGGAAATCTTCAAATGTTTGACCTCCTCGGAGCACGAAGCGCTCCGCTGGCTGGAGCAGGCTTGCCGAAACGAATGAATCGTGCCCCTGGTCCTCTATACTAGTAATTGCCTGGAAATTCTCGCCGACCGCCTGGTTGAAGTCCTGGGTGAGCCGCTGGTTTCCCCGCTGGAGCCTGAAATCATCCTGGTCCAGAGCCGGGGCATGGAGCGCTGGGTCTCCTTGGAGTTGGCCCGGCGTCAGGGTATTTGCGCCAATATCCGCTTTCCCTTCCCGAATCATTTTGTGGGTCAGGTCTTCGCGGCCTTCCTGAACGAAGGCCGGGAGGCGCCCGCCTTTAATCCGGAACGGCTTTCCTGGCGGATCATGGACCTGCTTCCCGGCTGTTTGGCGGATCCGGCTTTTATGGACCTGGCCCGTTACCTGGCCGCTGATCCGGATCAATTGAAAAAATTCCAACTGTCGGGACGTCTGGCCTTTCTTTACGACCAGTATCTGCTTTTTCGACCGGAAATGATTATGGATTGGGAAAAGGGGCGGGATGATCATTGGGAGGCCCGGCTCTGGCGGAAACTGACGGCGGCGGAAAGAGGCCGGCACCGGGCGGCGTTGCTCCAAGACCTGCGCAAAGCCTCCCGGCGGCCGGCGAGGACCCCGGGGCCCCTGCCGCAGCGGGTCAGCGTTTTCGGGATATCTGCTCTACCCCCCTTTCATATCGAGGTATTATCCCTGCTGGCCCGGCATTGCGCCGTCCATTTGTTTTTGCTGAATCCCTGCCGGGAGTACTGGGGGGACATCCTTTCCCGGCGGGAAGAAAAAGGCCTCCGCAGCAAGATGAAGAACCGGGGGGGCGAGGCCGTGGAATGGCCTCGAGAGACCTGGAACCCGCTGTTGGCGACCTGGGGACAGATGGGCCGGGAATTTTTGGATCTGTTGTTGGATCACGATCCGGAGCAGCGTGATGACTTTCGAGAACCGGCTCCTTTTTCCCTGCTGGCCCGGCTCCAAGCCGATATCCTGAATCTGCGACCCGGCGGCCGGGAAGGCCGGATCCGTCTGGAACCGCAGGATGACTCCCTGCAGGTCCACGTGGCCCACAGCCCCATGCGGGAGGTGGAGATCCTACAGGACCTCCTGCTCAACCTGCTGGCCCAGGATCCGACGCTGCGACCCCGGGATATCCTGGTGCTGATGCCCGATATTCAGACCTATGCGCCGTTCATCGAGGCCGTTTTTTCCCTGCCCCCCGGGGACCCGCGGAACATTCCTTTTTCCATCGCCGACCGGGGGGTGCAGCAGGAAATGCCTTTGGTTCGGGCTTTCCTGTCCCTGCTGGAAATGCCCCTGACCCGAATGGAAGCCCCCCGGGTTTTGGCCTTGCTGGAAGAGGAGGCGCTCCTGGCCCGCTTTGGTTTGACCCGGAACGACCTGGCGACGATCCATCGTTGGGTCCGGGATAACCGCATCCGCTGGGGCGTCAACCGGGGATACCGGGAGGGTCTCGGCCTGCCCCCGCTGGGAGAGAACACTTGGGAAAACGGCCTCGACCGGCTGCTGCTGGGCTATGCCTTGCCGGCCGCAGGGGATAGAACCTTCCAGGGCATTTTCCCTCAGGAACGGATTGCCGGGAGTGAAGCCCTGCTGCTGGGCCGTTTTCTGGAGTTCAGCCAACGACTTTTCCGATCGGCCGACGAACTTTCCCGCAACCGTGACCTGGAAGCCTGGGCCGATCTCCTTTCCGGTACGCTTACAGACTTCTTCCGGCCCGCGGAGCACCAGGCCAGGGAGGCCGGCCTGCTCCAGCGGCAATTTCAGCAATTGCGCGAGGTCCGGCAGCAAGCCGATTTCAGCGGGGAGGTCGGACTGCCCATTATCCGGGATTATCTAAAAAAACGCCTGGAGCAGGAAGGAACCGGCGGGGGGTTTTTAACCGGCGGCCTGACTTTCTGCGCCTTGCTCCCCATGCGCAGCATTCCCTTCAAAGTGATCTGCCTGTTGGGGATGAATGACGACGCCTATCCCCGTCCGACGCGCACCCTCGGTTTCGATCTGCTGGCCACCCGCCCCCGCCCCGGGGACCGTTCCCGGCGCAAGGATGATCGTTATCTGTTTTTGGAGGCCCTGGTTTCCGCCCGGGAAAAATTGATCATCAGTTACCAGGGACGGAGCGTCCAGGACAACAGTCTCCGACCGCCGGCGGTGCTGGTCAGCGAACTGCTGGAGACCGTGGACCAGGGATTTGAAGGTCCGGATGGGTCGGCCGCCTCCGGGCAGGTCATCCGACAGCACCGGCTGCAGGCCTTTCACCCGGACTATTTTACCGAGGCCGGGCGGCTGTTCAGCTATTCCCGGGAAAATTGTGAGGCGGCCCGACGGTTGCAGGAAGCTGCCAGCCCGCCCGGGCAGTTCATCCCGGGACGCCTATCCGAACCCGGACCGGAATGGAAAAAGGTAGCGCCGGAACAGTTGGTCGATTTTTTTTCCAATCCGGCCCGCTATTTGCTTCGGAAAAGGCTGGGGCTTTTTCTGGAGGACCAGTCCGCCCTCCTGGAGGAAACGGAGCCCTTCGATCTGGAAGGGTTGGAGTTGTATCAGGTTCAGCAGGAAATGGCCGACCGGGCCCTTAAGGGGGAAGCCCTGGAGGACCGCCTGGAGGGGTTCCGAACCCGGGGACTGCTTCCCCAGGGAACCCCGGGGGAGGTCTTCTTTCTGGAAGAATGCCGCAAGGCCCGGTCCTTTGCCGCAGCGGTTAAGGCCGTCACCGGCAACCGGACGGCGGAAACGGTAACCCTCGATCTGGAACTGGAGGGTTTTCAAATTACCGGCCGGCTCCGGGGAGTTTTCGGCAACGGCTTGGTTCACCACCGCTATGCCAGGATGAAATGGAAGGACCGGTTCCAGCTCTGGATTCAACACCTGCTTTTCTGCCTCGACCGGGAAGATCCTTCCTGTCTTTCCCACCTGATATGCCAGGATCAGGAAAAGGGCTACCGCTATGAACCCGATGCCGCCGCCTGTTTAAAAAACCTGCTCCAGCTCTACGGGCAGGGGCTCCGCCGGCCTCTGCCCCTGTTTCCCCGCGCTTCC
This sequence comes from Deltaproteobacteria bacterium, assembly GCA_016219065.1. Taxonomy (GTDB): domain Bacteria; phylum Desulfobacterota; class RBG-13-43-22; order RBG-13-43-22; family RBG-13-43-22; genus JACRCK01. The sequence continues at coordinate 21,451 of JACRCK010000195.1, read as the reverse complement.
TGGGCCTATGTGGAAGCCCTCCGGGCCGGAAAGGCTGCCGGCAGAATCCGGGAATTGGTCCATCAGGCCTGGGACAACGATTTCAACGGAGGCGACCTGACCGATCCCTACCTGGCCCGTTGTTTCGGAGCCGCCGATCCTTTCGAGCAGCCGGATTTCACCCTGCTGGCGGAAACCGTCATGGGGCCCCTCTGGGAAAATGAACATGGCCGGCCCTGAATCCGCAGACCCGGGATTCCAGCCTTTTGACCTGCTGCAGACCCCCCTGGCCGGGACCAATCTGATCGAGGCCAGCGCCGGGACGGGCAAGACTTATACCCTGTCTCGATTGTTTCTGCGGCTCCTTCTGGAAAAGGAACTGTCGGTCAACGAAATCCTGGTGGTCACTTATACCAAGGCGGCCACCGAAGAGCTGCGGCATCGGATCCGGCGGTTGCTGCTGCGGACCCGGTCGGTCTTGTCCGGGGAGGAAGCCCGGGATCCCTTTCTGGTCGGGCTGGCGGAAAGGCTGGGCCGCCCGGAACGGGCCCTGAGCCTGCTGGACGAAGCGATCAGTCATTTCGACGAGGCCGCCATCTTCACCATCCACGGCTTCTGCCAGCGCCTGCTGGAAGAAAAATCCTTTGAAAGCGGGGCCTTGTTCGATACCCTGTTGATCCCCGATCAGCAGGCCCTGATCGAAGAAATTGTCCAGGATTTCTGGCGCCGCCATTTCTATGGGGCCCCTCCGGAATGGATCGCCTATGCCCGGAGCCGCAACCTGGCGGGGCCGGCAGCCCTGATGAAAATCCTGGGGCAAGGGCTCGCTTATCCCGATTTGTTCGTGGAGGGCGTCCCGGCTTCTTCCGGGTGGAACGGCTTGGAGGGGTTGCGGCGTCACTGGCAGGAGCTGAGGGGGGAATGGCCGAAGATCCGGGAAGAGGTGCTGGAAAAACTCCGTGATCCGGCGCTCAATAAAAATAAAATCAGACAGCCGGAGGAGCTGGGAAAGGAATTGGGGGCCTACCTGGAAAGACCCTGGGCCGACTTGCCCCTTCCTCCCCGGCTGGGAAAATTCAGGGCCCCGTTCCTGCGGGAAAGCGTTCGTAAAGGGGGACGGCCGCCGGAACACCCCTTTTTCCATGAGTGGGAACGCTTCTGGCAGGAGGCGGAAGCCTTTCAGGAACGACTGGAAGAATACCTGCGCGATTTAAAGGCTCAGGCCTTCAGGCACCTGCAGGAGGAATTGACGATCCGGAAAGGAAAGCTGAACCTCTGGTCCTTTGACGATCTCCTGGCCCGGGTGCGAAACGCCTTGCGGGATTCGGGGGGAGAAGTTCTGGCCGCCGCCCTCCGTCTCCGCTTTAAAGCCGCTCTGATCGATGAGTTTCAGGATACCGATCCGGTCCAATACGAAATCTTTTCCAAAGTCTTTTCCACGGAGCAAACCCCTCTTTTCCTGATCGGCGACCCTAAACAGGCCATTTACGGGTTCCGCGGTGCGGACCTGTTTGCTTATTTAAAGGCCACCCGGGAAGTCGGGAGCCGTTATACCCTGACCCGGAACTGGCGCTCGGTTCCGGGGTTGATCCAGGCGGTCAACCGGTTGTTCAGCCGACGACACCCCCCCTTTTTGGTGGAAGAAATCCCTTTCCTTCCGGCCAGTCCAGCCCTTTCGGAAGAGGAGAATCGGCTGGTGATCGACGGGCGGGAAGCCCCCCCTTTCCAGACCTGGTTCCTGCCGGCGGAAAAATACGGGGAACCCGGGGAAGAAATGAGCAAAGCCCAGGCGAACCGGCTGATCGCCGCCGCCCTGGGGAAGGAGATTTCCAGGCTGCTCCGGCTGGGGCGCCGCCGCCAGGCCTTGCTTGGCGGGAAAGCGCTGCGGGCCCGGGACATGGCCGTCCTGGTCCGCACCCACCGGGAAGCGCGTCTGGTTCAGGAAACGTTGCGCCGGCTCCGGATTCCCAGTGTGCTGTACAGTACCGACAACTTGTTTGACAGCCCGGAAGCTCTGGAATTGAGCCGCCTGCTGGCGGCGCTGGCCGAACCGGGTCGGGAAACCTTGATCCGCAATGCCCTGACGACCGACCTGCTGGGGGTCAACGGCCCGGAATTGGAGCGGCTGGCCGGATTGGAAAAGGATTGGGAAGACTGGGGCGACCGGTTTCGCCAGTACAGCGAGGATTGGGAAGCCGGAGGGTGCTTTTACCTGTTCCGACGCCTCTTGAGCCGGGAGGGGATCCGGGAGCGCCTGCTGAGGTTCCCGGACGGTGAACGCCGGCTGACCAACCTGCTGCACCTGCTGGAAGTGCTCCACCAGGCCGAGGTCGAAAAAGGCCTGGGCCGAATGGAGCTGCTCCGCTGGCTGTTTCATCAGCGGGACCCCAAGGCCCTCCGTCTGGAAGAACACCAGCTCCGTCTGGAAAGCGACGCCGAAGCCCTGAAGATCGTAACCGTCCATAAATCCAAGGGGCTGGAATACCCCATCGTTTTTTGCCCTTTTCAATGGAGTCGCCGGGTCCTTTCCGCCGGAGAGCCCTTCCTGTATCACGACGAGGCCGACGGCTGGCGGCTCCATTTCGTCTTGAATCCGGAACGAGATCCCCGGCGCGACCTGGCGGAGCGGGAATTGCTGGCCGAGAACCTGCGGCTGTTGTACGTGGCCCTGACCCGGGCCCGGACCGGATGTTACCTGGTTTGGGGGCGGGTGCGGGGGGCGGTCCAATCGGGCCCGGCCTATTTGTTGGGTGTGGATGGAACCGGTCCGACCGGCCGGTCGGGAGAGGAAACAGGCGGCCCGGCGCCGGAGGGAGACCGGGAATTCCGCCGCCCTCTCGAAGCGTGGGCCCGGGAGGCAGCAGGGGCCGTGCAGGTGGCTGACCTGCCGGAAGGGGCCGGTCGGGTGCTGGAGGACGGCCCGGCGCCGGCGCCGGCTCTGTCTTTTCGGGAATTTAAAGGGCCGGTTCCCCGGGATTGGCGGGTGGCCAGTTTTTCTTTTCTGACCCGGAAGCCCGAGGCCCGCACCGGGGAGGTCGGGGTGCAGGTCTGGGAAGAGGCGGATTACGATGCGGAGCAGGAACAGGAAGCCCGGCCGGAAACGGCACCCCAGGGCCTGGGGGCCTTTCCCCGGGGGGCGGCCGCCGGGATATTTCTGCACGCCCTGCTGGAAAAGCTGGATTTCACCCGGGCCGGAAGCGACCTGACTTCCTTCGGGATCGGCGCCAGACTGAAGGCCTTCGGGTTTGAAACGCATTGGGAGCCGGTACTGATCGAAACCCTGAACAAGGTGCTCACCATACCGCTGGAACCAAAGGATCCGGAATTCACCCTTTCCCGGGTGCCGCCGGCCGACCGCTTGAACGAACTGGAGTTCTGTTACCCGCTCCGGAAAATATCTTCGGAAAAGCTGGCCCGGCTGATTAAAACGGCCCGGTCGGAAAACCGCCCGGAGGAAACCCCTTTGGCCCTGGAGGAACTGACTTTCGCTCCCCTGGAGGGTTTTATGAAAGGTTTCATAGACCTGGTTTTTCGATACGAAGGCCGGTTTTATCTCGCCGACTGGAAATCGAATTATCTGGGCGCGGCTCCGGAAAATTATGGGGCCGAACCGCTGGCTCGGGCCATGGCCGAGCACCATTATACCCTGCAGTACCTCCTCTACGTGCTGGCCCTGAATCAATACCTTAATAACCGGGTCCCCGGCTATGACTATGAACGGCATTTCGGAGGGGTTTTCTATATATTTCTGCGCGGGGTAGACCCGGTTCTGGGCCCGGCTTACGGGATTTTTCGGGACCGGCCTTCCCGGGAAGCAATCGAAACCTTAAGCCGGGAGCTGATCGCTGTTTAATTTTTATCTTGGAGTAATGGAGTAGTGGAGTAATGGAGTGATGCTTTAAAACAATACTCCATCACTCCACCACTCCAACTCGAAATCGTTTCAGGAAAGGATCCTCCAGTCTTGGACCAACTTGATAACCTCCGGAACCAGGGTTTTTTCTCTGATCTGGACGTGCACTTCGCCCGCTTTCTGAGCCGCCTAGCGGGAATGGACCGCCCGGAACTGTCCCTGGCCTATGCCCTGACCAGTTGGGCCCGGGAACAGGGGCATATCTGTCTCGACCTGGAATTTCCGGCCGGCCCACCTTTCCCGGAATGCCTTCCGGAGAGTGAGGGACTTTTTTATCCCTCTAAGTGGATCGATCTCCTTCAGGATACCCCGGTCGTGGGCCGGCCCGGGGATTTTTGTCCCTTGATCTTAAGCGGCCGGCGCCTTTATCTGCACCGGTACTGGAAGTATGAACAGGATCTGATCACCTTTATTCAGCGTCGGGATTCCAAGGGGATCGATTCGTTCGACCCAGCCGGGCTGCAGGAAAAACTGAACCGGTTGTTCCCGCCGTCCGGGGCGGCCGGGCCGGACTGGCAGAAAACGGCGGCTCTGATAGCGGCCCTGAAACCTTTTTGTGTGATCTCGGGCGGGCCCGGAACGGGAAAAACGACCACGGTGGCCAAAATCCTGGCCCTGCTCCTGGAGCTGAACCCCGACGCACCCTTCCGGATCTCCCTGGCGGCCCCCACGGGCAAGGCGGCGGCCCGGTTGCAGGAGTCCCTGACCCGGGTAAAAAAAGACCTGCAAGTCGCTGAGAACGTCAAGGCACTTTTCCCCGAAGAGGCCCAAACCCTGCACCGGCTGCTGGGCGTTCTGCCGGAGGGGGGCGGTTTCCGCCAGGGGGCCGACAATCCCCTGGAGGCGGAAGCCGTAATCGTTGACGAGGCCTCCATGGTGGATCTGGCGCTGCTGGCCGGCCTGACCGCAGCCCTGCCCGACCGCACCCGGTTGATCCTGTTGGGGGACCAGGACCAACTGGCCTCCGTCGAGGCCGGGGCGGTGCTGGGCGACATCTGCGCTACAGGAAGGCCCCACGGTTTCAGCCGGCCCCTGGTCCAGACGCTCCAAGAGGTGTTCGGTAAAGAAATGACCTGGCCGGTAGAGGAAAGGCCGGGGCGGGGGTTGCCGGACTGCATCGTTCCCCTGCGCCGGAATTACCGTTTCGGCGCCGACAGCGGGATCGGCGCCGTCAGCCGCCTGATCAACGCGGGGGCAGCGGATTCCGCCCTGGACCGGATCAGGGGCCGGGACGGCGAGGACATCGGCTGGCGGGAACTGCCGCCGCCGGAAAGGCTTTCCCGGGCCTTGCGGGAGCGGGTCCAGGAAGGCTTTTCGTCTTATTTAAAGGGGAGCGACCCGGAAGAGGTATTTAAGCAGCTCACTGGCTTTCGGATTCTCTGCGCCCTGCGGGAGGGGCCCTACGGGGTCCAGGCCCTGAATGTTCTGGTGGAGCAACACCTGAAAAGGGAGGGACTCATCCGCCCGGAAGGCCGCTGGTATCGAGGCCGGCCGATCCTGATCACGCAAAACGACTATACCCTGCGGCTTTTCAACGGCGACGTGGGGGTCATCCTGCCGGACCCGGGGGCCGCGGGGGAACTCCGGGCCTGGTTCCCCGGCGAAAAAGGGCCGTGGCGGAAGTTCCTGCCCCGGCGCCTGCCAGCGCATGAGACGGTCTACGCCCTGACGGTGCACAAGAGCCAGGGTTCCGAATTCGACCGGGTGCTCCTGGTCCTGCCGGACCGGGACACCCCGGTGCTGACCCGAGAGTTGGTCTATACCGGCATCACCCGGGCCCGGGAACGGGTCGAAATCTGGGGCCGGGAAGCGGTTTTCCGCCAGGCCGTGGCCCGCCGAATACGGCGTTCCTCGGGCCTGCGGGAGGCCCTGTGGGGGGATTAATACGAAAAGACGAACGTCCAACATCGAATTAAAAAACGCCGTTTTATTCCAGCTTGAACCAGATATAGGTGATGCCCGAAATGACCGCCTGGTGGAAGTCGTGAACCACCTGGTGGAGCAGGGCCAGTCCCAGGTTGTCCAGGTCCTTTTCCGGCGCGACCAGCAGGTTGCCCGGCATGCGGATGCTGGCCAGGTCTCCCAGGTTCCGGCCGTAGATGATTTCCACCAGCAGTTCTTCTTCCACTTCTTTGATGCGCAGGGCCAGGGTGTTTTCCCCGTCGGTCCGGGCGATGTGGAGGAATATTTCCTCGCAGGCCAGTTCCAGGCGTAAGATCTGCTCGGCCGGCAGGTCCAGAATCTCCCCGGCCTTCTGAACATGCTGCGCCAGGAGCGGCAGGTTTTCCAGGCCGGACGGCACTTTGGCCGTATAGCCCCGGCTTTCGGTCAGCCGGAAAAGCAGGCTGAGGGTGATCACCGCCAGGCCGCCGGCGGCCACCCCGTTGTTCGTGAAGACCCCCAGGGAAATGGGAAACAGGTCGGAAAAAAATTTTCCGGATTCGGCCACCAACCCGATGCAGACCGAAACGCCCACCAGCAGGCCGGTGCGATGGTTGATCCCGTGGGAGAAGACCAGCTCCAGGCCGGTGGGCAACATCATGGCCGCCAGCCCCATCAGAAAGCCGCCGAAAACCGGCGTCGGCAGGTTGACCAGGAACAGGCTGATCTTGGGGGAGAAGGGTAGGGCGATCAGCAGCAGGGCCCCGCAGATGCCCACGCTGCGGCTGGCCACCCCGGTCACCTTCTGAACGGAGATGTTTTCCGAATAGGTTTCGTTGGGCACCGTGCCCAGGATGCCGCTGAAAATATTACCCAGGGCGTCGGCGTACATGGTTCCCTGGACGATGCCGTAGTCGATCGGCCGGGGCCGGCGGTGGGCGATCTGCTGAATGGCCATGCTGTTCCCGATGGCCTGAACTCCGTTGATCATGGTCAAAAGGGCTAGGGCCCCGATCACCGGGAGATGCTCCATTCTCAGATCCAGGGTTAGGCCGGGCCAGACCCCGCGGAAGGAACCGAACCAGGGGAAATCCATTTCGGCTTTCACGGCCTGGAACAAGCCAAAGGCCCAGGCTGCCGAAAGCCCGGCGACCAGCCCGAGAATGGGGGACCAGACCCGCTGATTTTTATTCCCGAAGAGGGACAGGCCCAGCAGGACGCACAGGGTGATCAGGCCGGCCAGGAAATTTTGCCAGGAACCGTAAAAAATCTGGCCCTTCTCACCCATCCATTCGTGCAAACTTAAAGGGACCAGGCTCAAGACCACCAGCAGCAGGATTACGCCCCCCACTACCGGGGTAATGATATGGCGCAGAAAGCGCAGGAAATAGGCCATCAGGAACTCGATGGGGGCGACCAGGATGCTCAGGGTGGCCAATAAAGCAAACCCCCCGGCCTGGAGGGTCGCGATGCTGCCGGCTAGATAGGCGGCCGAACTGCCCATGAACAGCGTGTAACCCGTGCCGATGGGGCCCAGCCGCAAGACCTGGATCAGGGTCACCAGCCCGGAGGCCACGCCGGCGGCGAAGGAGGCAAAGAGGATGTGTTCCAGCGGCGCACCGGCCGCCTTGCCGATGATCACCGGCAGAAAGACGATCGAGCTGTAGATCAACAGGACGTGCTGCAGGCCCATGACCAGGGTGAGCCACAGGGGAGACTTCTCATTTACCGTATAAAGCAGTTTATTGGACTTGCCGACCATCGGGATCCTTTCCAAAAAAAGCTTTTGAGACCGTTTTACTGTATCGACAGTGTTGAAAAAAGACTTAAGGGGAAAGGAGTAATGGAGTAATGGAGTGCTGGAGTAAGGGTTTTAAAGCAATACTCCAATACTCCAGCACTCCAATACTCCAAGTGCCCCGGGTTTTAAAAGACGGTTCCCCCTTTTCTAATTGACTTGATTCTCTGATTTAAATATGTTTCAAAAGGGTTTCCTGAAGGAAAAAGAGATCAAAGGAGGAACACCATGAGCTTGGAACTCGACTGGGGCGGCAATCCTGTCCCCTTGAAAGTAATGGACCTGACCCTGCGCGACGGGACCCAGTCCCTGTTTGCCACCCGCATGCGCACCGAGGACATGATCGCCGTGGCCGAGATGATGGACGAGGTCGGCTTTTGGGCCATGGAGGTCTGGGGCGGGGCCACTTTTGACGCCATGAGTCGCTTTTTGGGCGAAGATCCCTGGGAACGTCCGCGGACGCTCCGCAAATACGCCCCCCAGACCCCCTTTGCCATGCTGCTGCGGGGTCAGAACCTGGTCGGCTATCGCAACTACGCCGACGATGTGGCCCGGGAGTTCGTGGACCTGGCCTGCGAGGCCGGCATCAACGTTTTCCGGACCTTCGACGCCCTGAACGATTTCCGTAATTTTGAAACGGTGGTGGAGCGCATCAAGGCCAACCAGCAGCACTTCCAGGGGACAATCTGCTATTCGCTGACCGAACGGCGGATGGGCGGTCCAGTGTTTAACCTGGAATATTATCTGGCCAAAGCCGTCGAGCTGGAAGCCATGGGGGCCGACAGCATCTGCATCAAGGACATGGCCGGCCTGATCGCCCCTTACGACGCCTATGAACTGGTCCGGGCCCTGAAAAAGCAGTGCCGGGCCCCAATCCACCTGCACAGCCATTACACCAGCGGCATGGCCTCCATGAGCATGCTCAAAGCGGCCGAAGCCGGGGTGGACATCATCGACTGCTGCCTGGCCCCCTTTGCGCTGCGCACCAGCCACCCGGCGGTGGAGCCGATCATCGTGGCCCTGGAAGGGACGCCGCGCGACACCGGTCTGTCCCTGAAGGCCATGCTCAAGATGGGCGAGGAGTTGGAGAAGATCGCGCCCAAGTACCGGGATTACTGGCTGCCCAACCAGATGAGCGTCATCGACACCGGTGTGCTGGTCCATCAGGTGCCGGGCGGGATGATCAGCAATCTGGTCAGTCAGCTCAAGGAGGCCAAGGCCCTCCATCGGCTCCATGAAGTCTACGAGGAGGTCGCGGTGACCCGTAAGGAAATGGGCACCCCGCCCCTGGTGACCCCCACCAGCCAGATCGTGGGGGTGCAGGCGGTCCTGAACGTGCTCTTCGGCAAATATAAAATGGTCACCAACGAGACCCGGGGCGTGCTCTATGGTCTGTACGGGAAGACTCCCACAGAGCCCGATCCGGAGGTGCGGGCCAAGGCCTTAAAGAAGTACTCCCGCGGAACCGAACCGATCACCTGCCGGCCAGCCGATGTCATCGAGCCCGAAATGCAGCACGCCCGGGAGCGGGTCCAGGACATTTCCGGCGCCGACAAGTTCGACGTGATGACCGCGGCCATCTATGATCAGACCGGCACCAAGTTCGTGCGGATCAAGCACGGCCTGGAACCGCTGCCGGCCGCCATGAAGGGCAAGACCCTGGAAGACGTGGCCGCAGAGGACAAGCTAATCGCCGAATGCAAGAAGCAGGCGCAGGAAAAGATGAAACCCTAACCAAAAAATTTGAATTTTTTGGTTGAAAAAACACGGCAGGCGGCGTTGGTTCAGCTCTCCACCGCCGCCTGCCATCCCTATTCGATGTTGGACGTTCGTTTTTATTTCCGTATTAACCCCGGTCTTCTTCCTCCTCCTCGTCCCACATTTCCATTTCCGAATCCATGGCCGAGATTAAAAAATCAAAATAGACGCCGATGGAATCGGTGAGGTTGTTCAACAGTTCGCTAAGCCTTAATTTCTCTTCGATATCCTTGGCCTGGGAAACATCCTTCAACGTCCGGTCTATCTCGGCCTGCAACTTTTCAATGACTTCCGTGGGATCGAACATGGGCTTTTCCTCCTGTGGTGATGAATATTTTTTTCCCGGAGGCGCGGTAGAGTCGCTCAGGGAAGTTCGGGCATTACCATTTTGACCCGGCCAATGACTCCATTGACCAGGCGTACTTTGATACCATGAGGATGGCTGGCCGAAGGGGTGAGAATCTCCAGAATGATCCCTGCGGTCAGTTTCCCGGTGCGCTGATCCTCTTTCCGGACCACCTGCACGCGGGTCCCCGGTTTGAGATCGGCCTTTTTTCTGCCGTCCATTAGACCTCCCCGCCCGTAGGTTGGTGTTCCATGGCGGCCTCAATCTCTCTTGGACCGGGACAGCTTCATGGTAACGAGGTTATAGGAATCGGGGCATTGCAGTTCAACGGAGTCACCCTGCCACCAGGGCAGGTTCCCCCCGAACTGAAAGGTCATCAGATTGGGAAAGACGTCGTGATAGAAGAAACCGCACAATCCGCCGGGGTTGTGACAACTGATCTCAAAGGTTTCGCCCACTTGATGGGCGGCGCTGCATTTCCCCTTCACCCCGGTAATGGTAGCCTCCACCCGATATCCTATTCCTGGATCTTGGGCCATCCTTTTTCTCCTTTCTATGGTGGGTCCGATTGCGGAAAAGACCGAGCTGTTTATTTTTTAATTATACCACCCCGGCCGGCAGGAAGCACCCCCTAAATGATCGAGACGTAAACATTTATTAATTATTACAATGGATTAATTAATTAAAGCCCCTCCGCGCCCTTGGGAGTTTTCCTTGACAGGAGAAAAATTAATGATTAATGAATAAACAACCCGTCACCGGATAAGAAGGAAACCTGTTTGCGAAATCAGCCCAGATGATCGAAGTCGAGCATTTGACAAAATTTTACGGCCCGGTTCCGGCCATTGCGGATTTATCGTTTCGAATCGGCCAGGGTGAAATTGTCGGCTTTTTAGGACCCAACGGCGCGGGGAAGACCACCACCATGAAGGTCCTGACCGGCTTTCTCCCACCTACTTCCGGGAGCGCCCGAGTGGACGGCCTGGACATTTCCCGCCAGGCCCTGCAAGTGAAGGGAAAGATCGGCTACCTGCCGGAGAACAACCCCCTCTCTACCGAAATGACGGTGGAGTCCTTTCTCTATTTCGCCGCCCAGGCCAAGGGCCTTCCCCGGGCGGCGGCGGAAACAGCCGTCTCCAAAGCGGTGGCGGATTGCACGCTGGAAGCGGTTAAGGGGCGCATCATCGGGCACCTTTCCAAGGGCTTTCGGCAGCGGGTCGGACTGGCCCAGGCCCTCTTGAACAACCCCCCGGTCCTGATCCTGGATGAGCCGACCATCGGTCTGGATCCGGCCCAGGTGGTGGAGATCCGGCAGTTGATCCAATCCTTGGGACAGGAGCGGACCATTCTGCTCAGCTCCCACATTCTGCCGGAAGTCAGCCAGGTCTGCCAGAAGGTGATCATTCTAAACCAGGGCCGGATCGTGGCCACCGATACCGTGGCCGGGCTCACCGCCCAATTGCAGAATTCCCGGAAGGTCCAGCTCCTCGTCCGCGGTCCCGGTGAGGAGATCCTGAAAACGCTGGCGGCCCAGTCGGGCGTTATCCGGGCCGAGGCCGGGACGGCGGAAGGTGAATACCGGGTGGAGCTGGAAAAGGACCGGGAGGTGCGGGCCGACCTGAGCCGGGCCATCGTCCGGCAGGGCTGGGATCTCCTGGAGCTGCGCAGCCAGGAATTGAGCCTGGAAGAGATCTTCGTGCAACTGGTCACCGAAGAGGCTCCGGAATCGGAGATGGAAGGAAAAGCCTGCGAACGGTTTCCCGGCTTTGGTTACCGGGGAAGCCCCGGTGCCGAAGCCGGAGAGGGAAAGGAAAGCCTGTGAACGGTTTCCTGGCGGTATTTAAACGAGAATTATACGCCTTTTTTGCCTCCCCCATTTTTTACGTGGTGGGCACCATATTTTTGGTCATCGCCGGATATTTCTTCTATACAGCCGTGGCCTATTTCAGCCTGATCAGTTTTCAGGCGGCTCAGAACCCCATCATGGGCGCCCAGGTCAACCTGAACGAAATGGTGATCAAGCCCCTGTTCGACGATATCAGCATCATCTTGCTGTTGATAGTGCCTTTGCTGACCATGCGCTTGATCGCCGAAGAAAAGAAAAACGGGACCCTCGAATTGTTATTGACCTACCCCATTCGGGACCTGGCGGTGTTACTGGGAAAATTTCTGGCCACCCTGCTGGTGCTGCTGATCTTTTTGTCCGCTACCCTGGTCTATCTGCTGATCCTTTCCGGTTTCGGGGAATTCGAGTGGGGCGTGGTCCTCGCCGGCTACGGCGGGTTGGTTCTGCTCTGCGCCGCTTTCGTGGCCTTGGGGTTGTTTGTCTCGGCCCTGACCCAGAACCAGATCATCGCCGCCGTCCTGGGCTTCGGGGCCCTGATGATGTTCTGGGTCATCGGCTGGGCCGGCTCGCTGTCCGGTCCGCTAACCGGAAAGGTGGTCAAATACCTTTCCATCCTGGAGCATCTGGACTCTTTTACCAAAGGGGTCCTGGATAGCCGGGATATCGCCTATTATCTGACCTTCTGCGCCTTTTTTATTTTTGCCACGCTGCGCTACCTGGATTCGCAGAAAATCCGGTCCTGAACCGGGATTTTACAGCAACGATTTATGGCCGAGCTACAGAAAAACCGCTGGAAAGAGGGCTCCTTCCTGACCCTGCTCAGTCTGATCTTTATCGCCATCCTGGTGGGGATCAACCTGATTGTTTACCGCTTTCCGGGAAGGGTGGATCTCACGGAAAGCCGGAAGTTCTCCCTCTCCGAACAATCCCGCAAAATCGTCCAAGGCGTCAACCAGGATGTCCGCATCGTCGCCTTTTTCAGGAGGCCCAGCAGAACAAAAAGAGGGCCCAGGACCTGCTGGACCTGTATACCCAGGCCAATCCCAGGATCCGTTACCAGTTCATCGATCCCGACCGCCAGCCGGCCCTGGCCCAGCAGTACGGGATCCGCAATTACGGCAGTCTGGTCCTGGAATCCGCGGGCCGGACTCAGAACGCCAATACGGCCGACGAGGAAGGGGTCACCAACGCCCTGCTGCGCCTGAAGCAGCAGAAGGCGAAGAAGGTGGTCTTCAGCACCGGGCACGGGGAGCGCAGCAGTCAGGAGGCCCAGCGGGAAGGCCTGTCCTTGGCGCGGGGGCTGCTGGAAAAAGAAAATTACCAGGTGGAAGAGGTCAATCTCCTGGCCGGGGCGGGGCTTCCGGCTGACACCGCCGTCCTGGTCATTGCCGGTCCCAGGAAGCCCTTTTTCCCCCAGGAAGTGGCCGACCTGAAAAAATATCTGGCCGGGGGAGGGCACATCCTGCTACTGCTGGAGCCCTTTCAGGATGCGGGTTTGAAGGACTGGTTGACCGCCCTGGGAATCACCCCCGAGGCGGATATCCTCATCGACCGGGTCAGCCGGGCCTTCGGCGGCGATTTTCTGATCCCCCTGGCCGGGGAATACGGCAAGCACCCCATCACCCAGAAGTTCAACGTGCAGACCTTCTTTCCCACGGCCCGGTCCCTGACGCTTACGGCCTCCCCGCTCCCCGGGATGACCTTTGATGTTCTGGTCAAGAGTTCCAAGGCCAGTTGGGGAGAAACCAATCGGACCAGAATGGAAAAAGGAGAAGCCGCCTTCGATTCCGGCCAGGACAAACCGGGCCCGCTGGTCCTGGCCGCCTTGGCCACCATCGGCTCCGCGGAACCCGGGCATCCGCCTCTGGCCGCGAAAAGCGAGGAAAATAAACCCAAACCGGGCCGGCTGGCCCTTTTCGGCGATTCGGATTTTGCCAGTAACGGGTATTTCAACCTGGCCGGGAACGGGGACCTTTTTTTAAACACCGTCAATTTCCTGACGGAAGAGACCCAACTGATTGCGATCCGGCCGGCCAAAAGCCCGATAAAGCCCTTGTCCCTGACGGCGACCCAGGGTCAGGTCCTCTTCTGGGTGCCCATGATCCTCCTGCCCCTGGCCCTGATCATGGCCGGAGTGATCGTCTGGCAAAAGAGAAAAAAGGCCCGATGAACGCCAAAAAACTCTGGGTCTATCTGGCTGTACTCCTGGTCGTGGCCGGCGTCTTCCTGCTGTCGGAATTTGTATTTTTGAAAAAACCCCCGGAAAAAGAAACCGCCCCGCTGCTTAAGGTGACCCCCGGAGCGATCCAGGAGCTTCGCTGGCAGCGGGGGGCTGAGGTCATTGAACTCAAAAAAAATAAAACCTGGGAGATCGTCCAGCCCCTGACGGCGGCCGCGGATCCGCTCGTGCTGGAAGGGGTGCTGCAGGGGTTGAGCAACTTGAAGGCGGAGCGTTCCTTTCAGCCGGCCGGCAAGGACCTGACCGAATACGGTTTGAACCCGCCGCCAACGATCATCAGCTTTACGGCCCAGGGCCGGCGCCAGGAAATTAAAATCGGCGCCCAGGCGGCCGTGGGGAATGCCCGCTACTTCCAGGTAGCCGGTTCTTCGGCCGTTTACCTGGCCGAGGGTTTCTCCCTGAAGGAACTGGACCGGGATCTGCTGGCCCTGCGGGAGAAGAGGGTCTTTACCCTGCTCCCGGAACAGGTCGAGAAGGTGGAGATCCACAGCGGGCAAAAAACCCTGGCCCTGGAAAAGACCGGAAAAGGTTGGCATGAAAAAGGGACCCCGGACAGACCCCTCAGTCAAAGCAAGGTAGCGGCTTTTATTCATGAGCTGACCGGGGTCAAGGTTAGGGCTTTCCTCGAGGGAGAAAAAGAAATTCCGGCCTGGGGGCTGCAGGTCCCTGGTTTCCGGATTCATTTGACGACCGGGGGTGGAAAAATGGAAGAGACCTTGATCCTCGGGGCGGAGGCGCCGGAAAAAGGGCTTTATGCCCGCAGTTCGCGGTATGGTTCGGCCGTCGTCATCGAGAGCGGATGGAAGTCAAAAATCCCCTCCGAGATGGCCGAGTGGGAAGAGAAAACGGCCCCACCGGGGGGCCAAGTGCCAAAAGAGGAAGGTAAAAAGGGGTCTTGATGGCCAAGGGAATTTTGAGCTGTTTAAAAAAAAGGGACCTGATCCAGGAGTCCGGGGCCAACGCGGAAGCGCTCCGGCGACTGGGCCGAGAATATTTGGACCAAAACCGGCCGGTGGAGGCCCTCGAGTTTTTTGAAGCGACCCTGGACCGGGAAGCTCTGGAGCGGTTAAGGGAGAAAGGCCTGGAAGACGGGGACCCTTTTCTTTATCGGCAGGCCTGCAAACTGTTAAAGACCAACCCCGATCCGGCCGATTGGCAAAAAATAGGGGAAAAGGCCCTGGTGGCCGGCCGTTACCAACAGGCCCTGGCGGCCTTCCAGGCCGGGGCCGATGAGGCCCGGGTCAAGGAAATAGAAAGTCTAATCAACGAGTATTACCGGCATGATGAATCAAAAAAACAACCAAAATCATAAGCGGGATTATTACGAAGTTCTGGGCGTCGCCCGGCAGGCTTCGGAAGAGGAAATCAAAAAGGCCTATCGCAAGATGGCCTTGCAATTTCATCCGGACCGCAACCCCGGAGATAAAGAGGCGGAGGAGCGTTTCAAGGAGGCCGCCGAGGCCTACGAGGTCCTGCACGATCCTCAGAAGCGGGACCTGTATAACCGGTTCGGACATGAGGGCCTGCAGAGCAGCGGCTTTTCCGGCTTCAGGGGTTTTGACGATATTTTTTCCAATTTCAGCGATATCTTTGAGGATTTTTTCGGTTTCGGCCGTCGGGGAGGGCAACGGAGCGGCCCCCGGCCCCAGGAAGGGGACGATCTCCGCTATGATCTGAAGGTTACCTTCATGGAGGCGGCCAAGGGCAAGGAGATGGAAATCAGCGTCCCCAGGCTGGAGGCCTGTGAAGAATGCCAGGGGACCGGTATGGAGCCGGGGACCCAACCGGAAATTTGTCCCACCTGCCAGGGCCGGGGGCAGGTCATCCAGTCCCAGGGTTTTTTCCGCATCAGCTCCACTTGCCCGAGCTGCTATGGGCAGGGCCGCATCAATACCCACCCCTGCCGGGGTTGTCAGGGTCAGGGCCGGATTGAAAAAACCAAGACCTTGAATTTAAAGATCCCGCCGGGCATTTCCAACGGTTCCCGGCTGCGTTTCCGGGGCCAGGGGGAGGCCGGAATGTACGGCGGACCCGCCGGAGATCTGTACGTGGTCGTGTACGTGGAAGAACACGATTTCTTCCATCGCGAGGGGGACGATGTGCTCTGCGCCATTCCCATCTCCATGACCCAGGCCGCCCTGGGGACCGAACTGGAAGTCCCCACCCTGAACGGCAACAAGAAACTCTCCCTTACCAAGGGAACCCAGCACGGCCAGATCTACAAGTTCAAGGGCGAGGGATTTCCCCATGTGCGCGGTTCCGGCAAAGGGGATCAACTGATCCGGGTCGAAGTGAAAATCCCCACACACTTGAACAAGAAGCAGGAAGAGTTGCTGCGCCAATTCGAGGCCCTGGAGAAGAAAAAGGGTGACTCGAAACTGTTCAAGATTTTTTCCTGAGCCGGAGCCCGGAGCGGATGGTTTCGTTATCTGTCTTGATGGTGAAAAACGTTTGAATCCCGCTTCAGGGGGCCAATATTATATCCGTTGAACCTGCAGAAAGGTCCCGGTATAATAAATTATTAATAGCAATCAAAAAATACCGACATGATAAAAAACGCAAACAAGTTGAGGGAATTTGAAGATCGTTTTATTCGGGACAGCGGTCCTTCATCCCATCAACAATCACTCCAGCAGCTGGACAGTCTCTGGCGGGAAGGCGTCTCGTTGGGGGTCCTCCCCCCCCGCAATCCTTTGGAAGGCATCGAAGTAGACCTCCGGATAGCCCGTGTTCTCAATGCATGTTTGAAGAACTCCTGATCCGGCTGGCGGAAAGTTTGCATAGGCGCGGCCTCCCCTACATGATTATTGGAGGACAGGCTGTACTGCTTTATGGGGAGCCCCGTCTGACCAGGGATATCGACATCACCCTGGGGGTTGATGTTGATCGCTTTGAAGAAGTCGCTTCCCTGACCCACGAACTGGGCCTGGTACCCCTCCCCCCTGATCCATTGAAGTTCTCCAGGGAAACCATGGTTCTTCCGACCCAGGAAAAAACCACCGGAATCCGGGTGGATTTTATTTTTTCTTATAGCTCCTATGAATCCCAGGCCATTCAGAGAGCCCGGCAAATACTGATGGGGCAACAAAAGGTATCCTTTGCCTCGCCGGAAGATGTGGTCGTTCATAAGATCATCGCTGGACGTCCCCGGGACCTGGAGGACATAAGAACCATCCTGCTGAAATATCCCCCAATGGATTCCCGCTATATCCGGCAATGGCTCAGGGAATTATCTTCCGCTTTGGATGGCGAGGATTTCGAAAAAATTTATTCCGAGTTGGAAGAGGAAGTTCCTAAAGGAGTGTAGATGAAACGACGCCTATTTTTTAAAAAGCGCCCTCGTTGCTGGCCTGGGGACCCAGGCTTTGCTGCAAGGAACAGTTCCTGAAAATAATACGGTCCCGGAGGCCGCGGCGGCGGAACCGCCCTTTTCCGGTCAGGACCTCCTCACCCTGCCCCCTTTTGAAAAAAACAATCCCTTTCCACTGGAACGGGCCCTGACGGAGCGCAAAACGGTCCGCTCCTTCGATCCGGGGCGAACCCTTTCCCTGTCGGAAATTTCCAGGCTCCTCTGGGCCCCCTCGGCCCGGGCCCTCTATCCTGTAGATCTGCTGGTGGCCCTGCCCCAGGGCGTTTACCGGTATGAATCCCAGCCCCACCGGCTGGTCCGGGTCCTTACCGAAGATATTCGCAGCCGCATCCCGGTTCAGAGCGGGTTCAAGCAGGCGGGCCTGATCGTGCTTTATATCATCGACCGGGAAAAGGTCTCGGGGGCCGATCTGGGCTGGGCCGACCTGGAAATCGGCTGCATCGGTCAGAACCTCTTTTTGGAGGCGACGGCCCTGGGGCTGGGGTCCGGCATCTTCGCCTATATCAATACCAAGGAAGTCACCAAACTCCTGGGGCTGAAAGACAACCGGATCCTGCGCATCGCCCAGGCCGTGGGACCGTGATGATACCGGACGGCGATGATATTTTCCGGTCCTAGTCTGTGATGCCGGGACTTTCGAACTCCTGGACCAAAAAGAGGACCGGTTCGCCACGGAGGCCTGGGAAATGGAAAGCAGGTTGACCCCGGACCGGGAAGCCCGGTTGAAGGAGCGCGTTCCCTCCTGAGAAAACTCCTGAAGCGGAGGTTTGGCAAGATAAAACCTTGTTGAAGAGCGGTCTGCCGGGTTACCCGGTACATACCCGATTGCGGCCGGCCCGTTTGCACTGATACATCAATGTGTCGGCGCGATGGACAATGGATTCGGGGGTGTCGTGGGGCAGTAAAAGGGTGGCCCCCACTGAAATGGTAACTGTCAGGCTTTGGTCCTCTAAATCAAGACTGGAAAAGGCGACCAACGTTCGCTGTTTTTCGGAGATGGCGCGCAAGTCCTCTAAAGAGGACACCTCGTAGATGAGGGCCAGAAATTCCTCCCCGCCCCAACGACCGACTAAGTCGGAAGCCCGTAAATTATGGCGCAGCGTGGCCGCAACCATACGAAGGATTTTATCGCCCACGTCATGTCCATAGGTGTCGTTGAATTGCTTGAAATGATCGATATCGATAAAAAGGAGGCCCACCGAGCCCTGCCGTTGTTCGAATTCCGCCGTAACGGCGCGCAGGCGCCCTTCCAGACACGGACGATTGGCAATACCGGTGAGCATATCCGTGTGGGTGGTGCGGCGCAGCTCGCCCAACTGTCTGCGGAAGGCCATGGCCCGACTGTTGTCGCTGAAGGTTTCCACGGCCCCCTGGATGTTTCCTGCGGCGTCGTGCAAAGGGGAGATGCGGGCCAGCACAGGCAAGCGGTGGCCCTCGGCATGGTGCAAAAAAACTTCCGCCTCGCGAACCTGTCCATCCTCCAGGCAGGCCGCCAACGGGCACTGATCGTTACAAAGGGGGATGCCCTCAGCCGTAACGTGGTTGAGCAGGTTGTCGCGGCAGGAGTGCCCGAGGACACGATGGGTGGCGTAGCCCGTAATACGCTCAGCCCCTTTATTCCAGTAGGTAATCACGCGATCCCGGTCCACGAAGTAAACGCCGTCATAAAGATTATCGATAAGGTCTTTATAGAAATTTTTATCTTCGGGCATCTATTCCTCGAAGACCTCTCCGAAAATAATTTGACCGGTTAGAAGGAGTTCGCCGACAAGTTTTCCGGGTCAAAATTTGGCTAAAAAAGCCTGGGCCACCTTGACCTGCTCTATTTTACCCGCCGGCATCAGGACCTGCATAATCACATTGCCTTTCCGCACGGTGAAGGTGCCGTTCACGTCCGTCCAGACCGATTCGTCGCCTAATCCCGGACCGGAGATCTCGCTGTAAGCACCTTTGGGGAGCTTATTCTTGAAGGGGGCCGTCTCGGCGGCCACCTCCAGGTTGCTGCGCAGCCGTTCCAGCTCGGCAGCGGCCTTTTTGGCGTCGGCGGCCACGGAGACACTGAACGATAATCCTTTGCCGTCGGGAGTGATGAAGGAACACCGCCATAACGTGGGGGTCATTTTTTCGGTTTTGGCCGCCAGTTTCGAGGCCGGCAGCCCGAGGACTTTGGCGGCAT
The DNA here is from genome assembly GCA_016219065.1 of Deltaproteobacteria bacterium. Taxonomy (GTDB): domain Bacteria; phylum Desulfobacterota; class RBG-13-43-22; order RBG-13-43-22; family RBG-13-43-22; genus JACRCK01. The sequence continues at coordinate 2,145 of JACRCK010000195.1, read as the reverse complement.
CTTCGGCAGTAAAGCCGGAGCACTTGGTCATGTCGAGGGTGTAGGTCTTGTTGCCCTGGCCGACCGCCGGACCGGCGAAGGCGGCGAGAAGCAAAAAAGTCAACATTCCCGCCAGCCGGATGGATAACACGGATTTTTTCATCGTAGCTCCTTCCACCACCTGGGCTTTTCCGTTTCCGTCTTCCGCAAGACGAGGGGTTCTACTAGAGGAGTCCTTTTCCGACCTGCCAGGCGGGAGCCACATCGGGCCCCACGGCGGCATACATTTTCCGCGGTTGGATCAACAGGAGCGGATTCAGCTTCTCCAGGTCCGGGGTCCCGTCGGTCAGATACCGCTCTTCCGAGTAGGCGGCTTTGATCTCCCCGATGAAAAGCTGTTCCTGGTGTAGATCAACGGTCTGGATCAGTTTGCATTCCACGCTGAAAGGGCAGTCCTTGATCATGGGCGCCGTTTTCAGCTTCCCGTAGAAGGTCTCGAAAAGGGTCGACTTGTCGACTTTCCGGCCCGAGACGAGTCCACAGTAATCCACTTTATCCACCATAGCGGTTGAAGGGATGTTGACGCTGAAGGTTCCGTTTTCCAGGATGCCCACGTTGGTGTAGTGGGCCTTGTTCAGGGTCACCAGCACGCAGGGCGGCTTGGGATTGGCCATGGTGAACCAGGCCACGGTGAGGAAGTTGGCCTTTCCTCCCACGTTGGCCCCCACCAGCGAACAGGGCATGGGGTAATAGAGCCGCTCGACGGATACTTCTATTTTTTCCACAGGGTACTCCTTTCCCTTGCCGTTCGGTCAGGGCCTGACGGCGAATTTTTCAATATTAGCAGTTCGGCGCGGTATCCGCCAGGATTTTGCAAGGCAGGGATTCCATCTGAATTTTGCTTAATCCGTTGGCAACAACAGCCTTGACTATGGCCTGGCCGTCGACTATCGTTTCTTGGAAGTCGGAAAAGGATCCATGACGCCTAACCAGTTATCCGCAAAAATCAAATTTCTGACCTGCCTGCTAGGGACGGCCGCCCTGTTGCTCCTCTTCCCCTTTCAGGTGTCGGCCCGGTATGACCCGGCCCTACAATGGTACACCATCCGGACGGACCATTTTATCATTTATTACCCGAAAGGACACGAACTTGTAGCCCAGCGTGTGCTCACACTGGCCGATAAGGTCCATCAGGATATCACCGGATACCTGGGAGTTGAGCCACGCCCCTGCCCGATCATTTTGGACCCCGGCACGGACCTTTTCAACGGCTACCTGTCCCTGTTCCCCACCAGGATATCCCTGTTTGAAACGCCGCTCCATTCCCTCCGGGGGTTCGGTCCGGGATCGGACCTCATGGACCAGACCTTCATCCATGAATATACCCACTATGTCCATATCACAACCAAACGCGGCTGGTACGGAGGTTTGACCGCCATCCTGGGTGAGGGGTTGGCCGTAGCGAACATTATTTCACCGGGATGGGTAACGGAGGGTATTACTACCAACACCGAGACCCTGTTCACCGACGGCGGCCGTGGACGATCCCCCCTTTTTAAGGCTGAAATGCGCTCTTTCACCGAAGGCCCCGGCCTCTGGAACCTCAATGCGGCCGCGGTGCCGTCCCCCTATGCACCCCCCCGCGAAAGGATTTATCTGGCCGGGTACCATCTGGTGGACTACCTCAATCGCAATTACGGCCAAGAGGCCTTTGCCCGAATGAGCAAATACCAGGCCGAGCATCCTTTGGGGGGATCGACCGAAGCCCTGGAACAGGTGACCGGGAAATCGCCGCCGCAGTTTTACCAGGATTTTTTAAGCGACTACCTGGCCCAAGCGGATCTGATCAAAAAAGAGGCCCTCGCGGCCGGTCTTCCTTCAGGCCAGGTTGTTTTGGCCGAAAACCAACAGTTGAACAGTTTTGAGTCGCATTTCTGGACCGAAAAGGGGACCATCACAGCCCTCAGGAAGGGCTATGACCGGAAAACCGCCCTGGTGGAGGTCGACCCGATTACGGGGAAAACCTTCCGAGAAATTCAGACCGGACGACTGACCAATCTTTCGGCCCGGAGACTCCCCGACGGGCGACTGCTCCTGTCCGAGGTTTTTTATCATCCTCTGGGAGAAGGGACCATCAACACGGCCGACCTGGTAATCTATGATCCG
>JACRCK010000194.1 GCA_016219065.1 Deltaproteobacteria bacterium | reverse complement strand
TAGTCCTGGAGAGCACCGGCAGATTCACCGACCGGGCGGGCGCCGAAAAGCACCTCCTGGCCGGGGCCCGAAAGGTGGTCATTTCCGCGCCGGCCAAAAACCCGGATGTGACGATCGTCTTCGGCATCAACCCGGAGCAGTACGACAAAACCAAGCACCACATCATCTCCATGGGTTCCTGCACCACCAACTGCCTGGCCCCGGTGGTCCGGATCCTGCAGCGGGAATTCGGGGTGGAGTACGGCCTGATGACCACGATCCACGCCTATACCAACGATCAGGTCATCCATGATGAACCCCACAAGGACCTGCGCCGGTCCCGGGCGGCCGGCCTGTCCATGATCCCCACTACCACCGGAGCCGCCAAGGCCATCGCGGAAGTCATCCCGGAGATGAAGGGTCGTCTGGACGGTCTGGCTATCCGGGTGCCCGTGCCGAACGTCTCCCTGGTCGATTTCACGGCCACCTTATCCCGGCCCACCAGCAAGGACGAGATCAATGCCAAATTCCGGGAATACGCCGCCGGACCGCTACAGGGCGTTCTCCGCTGCTCGGAGGAAGAGCTGGTTTCCAAGGACTTCAACGGCGACCCCCATTCCTCGATCGTGGACCTGCCCAATACCTATGTGATCGGCGGCCATATCGTCAAGGTCCTTTCCTGGTACGACAACGAGTGGGGCTTCTCCAACCGGATGCTGGAACTGTTATCGTTTATTATGAGGTAGACGTAAGCCAAACTCGAAATTCGAAATCCGAAATTCGAAACAATTTTCAAATGACCAAAATTCGAAATTCAATATAAAAAACTACTATCGTTTAACTAGCGTGCGGATATAATTTTATCCTTCAGAAACCGAAATGAATTTGTTTCGATCATTTGAATTTGTGTGTTTGTTTTTTGTTTCGGATTTCGAGTTTCGGATTTCGAATTTAACATCTAGAAATCTATGACCAACACTGAAAAAACTTTCATCTCCACTGCTTTGCAGGCCAACCTGGAGCGGACCGCCGCCACGGTGGAAATACCGGAAAAATACCGTTTGCTGCTCGACATCACCCGGGAGCACTACGGCGTTTTCAAACGGACCCAGGATCTCCTGACCGAAATAAACCACCCTTTCGTCAACTGGGAGGTCGTGCTGAAACAACTGCGCACCCTTTCCCTGGGGGACTTCCACGATTTCAACCGCCATGAAAAAGGGCGGGCAGCCCTGGAAACCTTCCTGGAGATCTACCTCGACGTGATCCGTTCCCCGGCCGGGGAAGAGACCCGGGAAACGGCCCTCCGTTATCTCTTCGATTTTCTGGACCTGATCCTGTCCAAGAGCGGCGGAATGCTGGAGCGGAACCGGGCCCTCCTTCCCGGACTCATCGACCGGCTCAACGATTTATCACAGCAGGAGATTTTCCTCTTCCGGAAGGGATCGACCTACGGGAAGAAGTTCCTGCAGGCGGCCCGGGAACAGGCGCTGCCGCTGGCCGGCCTGCCCCTGGAGCGTTTCCTCCGCCAGTCCTTCCAAGCCACCTATTCCTTCTGGCTGGATCAACCCGACCCCCGGGACTGGTTCACCCGGGAGGGAGAGGAAGCCGCGGCCATCTTCGGCTACGACGCCCTGGTCAAGCCCCTGACCCATCAGTCGCTGAACACCCTGTTGGCGGCGCTGCCGATTTCGACCGCGGGGTCCGGCCCGGAGGCAGAGGCGGAGATGGCCCTTTACCTGGACCGGCCCGACTACGCCCAGATCGTCGAAGGCTACCTGCTGGTGGCCGACGAACTGGAACGGTCCGCGATCTATTCCGGCCGGGAATACCTGGTCAAACTGGATTTCCTGTTTCATATCATCAACGTCCCGGCCCTGGTCGACATCCACGGCCGGACCCTGATCGAGATCAACCGCTGCCTAGCCCTGGTATTTAAGGAAAAAAAGCCGGAGGACCTGACCGCTTTCGTCCGCAGCGTTTTCCAGCTCCTAAAAAAATGCACCACCTGTTTTCAGTACCGCAGCACCGTCCTGAACTGCATCACCACCGTGGCCCGGGAAGTTTTCAGCCTGAATTATCACCCCCTGGCCGATGCCTTGATCGAAGAGCTGATCGCCTTCGGGTTTCAGCACCCGCAGCTCGCCGGCGCCAACACGGACTGGCAGATCCGGGTCAACCCGACCCACATCGAGAACATCCGGTCCTGGCTGGAAATCATCGCCCTGAAACCGCGCTGGACCCGGAGGCTGCTCTCGGCGTTGATCATCAACCTGAAATTGGGCGGGGTCTTCGTCCGGGATACGGATCTGCTCCAGAAGAACATCTCGGCCCTGCTGAACGCCGACATCGGTCCGGCCTTCAACCTGGTCAAGCAGCTCCTGCGGCTGTTCCCGATCTACTTCAGCGAAATCGGGGCCGAAGGGGAGCTGCGGGAAATTTCCACCGAAGTGGACGAGATCGCCTTTCGTCAAGACCCGGTCGTCCATTTCCTCCGCAAACAGTCCCACGTGGAAAGCAACAGCCTGCTGGTGGCCTTTCTCGAAGACGCCTTTCGCTATTGGTCCACCGGGAAAAAGTCCTTCCTGCAGGTCCATCTTCCGGAGGAGGTCTACGCCCAAACCCCCGCAGGCGCCCGGGAGACGCGGGGGCTGCAGACGATCTTCCACACCCTGCTGAGCAAGTTGCGCGACGATCCCCGGGGTTTTCTGAATTGGGACGCCCCGCGGATAGAAAAGGAGATCGCGGGGGTGGCCGGGCCGCCGGATAAGGACCGGGTGCGTGCCCGGCTGCTCATCCGTTTCTATCAACTGCTGTACAAAAAATACAATCCCCAGCATATCGATCTGCTGAAAGATCTCGAGGATGCTTATCTTTTTGACCCGGTTAAAGTCCGGGACCTCCAAGGCCATCTCCGGAAGAAGAGACGGGACAAAAGCCTGACCTTGATCCTGGACTTCCTGGCCCAACTGAAGGAAGTGATCCTCTCGCCCGAGAAGACCGAGTACGTGGAAAACATCTACCGCAAACGGCATATCGCCGCCGGCATCCCTTCCATGTACGGCACGTACCGGGAAAAAAAATTTGAAGCCCTGGGCTTGTCCTTGCGGCTGGAGAGCCTGGCCACCGTTTTGTTCGAGGAACTGGTCCAGTCCCTCAACCTGAAGTTCATCACCAAAAGCACCCTGGTGCGCATCCACCGTTACCTCTGGCTCTATGTGAAGGCCCTCGACCTGGAAGGAATGGCCGTCGAAGGCCTCTCGGCCAAGGTAAAGTACGTCAGCCACGCCCTGGAAATCAAACAGTTTTCCATCGACCAGTATATCGACATCTTTCAGTTCATTTCTAAGGGCATCCAGGGCCTCGTCCGGGAATATTATATCGATGTGCACCGCCCCAACCTACCCTTGATCATCGGGCAAATCTTGCAGGAGGACAGCGCAGCCTTCGGGGGTCGGACGGCGGCCGCCCGGGAGGAAGAACGTTTTTATCAGTTGGCGGAGAATTTCATCCGTACGGCCATCGCCTCGGCCTTCGGCCTCCAGGTGCTGGACAACTTCATCAATCGGATTCAACGCACCCTCCAGGCCGAACTGGAAAAATTCAAGGAGAACAAACAGATTCTGAACCTGGTCATGACCTACGAACCGGAGACGGCCATCACTCCCCTGTACCGGCATGATAAAAAACTGGACAACCAGATCCGGCTCGGCAACAAGGGCTATTTCCTCAAGGAGCTGGCCGCCATGGGCTTTCCGGTCCCCCCCGGTTTTGTCCTGACCACCGAAGTCTTCCGCCGGATCGAGGCGCTGCTGGGCTACCAGTACATCCTCGATGACCTGAACGCTCGCATCGTCCGGGAGATCCGGCGCCTGGAAAGGAAGGTGGGCCGCCACTTCGGGGACCCCCAGAATCCGCTCCTGCTGAGCGTCCGCAGCGGCGCCACCATCTCCCTGCCGGGCATGATGCAATCCATCCTGAACGTGGGCATCAACGAAAGGATCGCCGAGGGCTTAAGCCAGAAAAAGGGCTTTTCCTGGGCGGCCTGGGATTCCTTTCGACGTTACCTGCAGAGTTACGGCATGCTGCGCGGCCTGGACCGGAATTTTTTCGATTCCCTGATCAATACCTTCAAACAGCGCTACGGGGTCAGCCGCAAGATCCAGTTCTCCCCGGAACAGATGCGGCTGGTCGCCCTGGCCTACAAACAGGCCCTGGAGGACCAGGGGCTGGAAGTGCCGGAACGGCCCTGGGACCAGCTCCAGGACGCCATTCTGCGGGTCATCGACTCCTGGAACTCCGCGCAGGCCCGCATTTACCGCCGTCAGATGCACCTGTCCGACGAGTGGGGCACGGCGGTCATCGTCCAGACCATGATTTTCGGCAACCTGAACGACCAGTCCGGCTCGGGAGTGATTTTTACCCGGGACCCGAAAAGTTCCGCCGCCGGCATCAACCTGTACGGCGATTTCATCTTCGGGGTCCAAGGGGACGACATCGTTTCCGGCCTGGTGGCCACCTACCCCATAACGGAGAAACAACGGCTGAGCGAAAGAAGGGACACGACCATTTCCCTGGAGGCCAATTTCCCGGAGATTTACCGGCAACTGCTGCGCCTGTGCGAAATCCTCATCTACGAGAAACGGTTCAATCACCAGGAGATCGAATTCACCTTCGAGCAGGCTACGCCCGACGGGCTCCATATCCTCCAGACCCGGGAGATGGTCCAGCGGGAAACCACCAAGCTGGCCATATTCAAGGAAACCCCGGAGCTGAAAGACAGTTTCTTGGGAAACGGCATCGGGGTCAGCGGGGGGGCCCTGGCGGGCCGGGCCGTGTATTCCGAAGAGGAGATCCGCCAGTACCGCCAAAGCGAACCGGACACGCCGCTCATCCTGATCCGTCCCGATTCCGTTCCGGACGACGTAGGGGTATTGCTGCAGGTGGAAGGGCTGCTGACGGCCCGGGGCGGCAGCACCTCCCACGCGGCGGTCACGATCCCCCAACTGGACAAGGTCGGGGTGGTGGGGTTTACGAAATTAAGCGTCTATGAAACCAGGGGTTACAGCACCGTGGACGGCCAAACCATCTGCGGGGGGGACTTCATTTCCATCGACGGCTGGAGCGGCGCCGTCTACCAGGGCCGCCACGAGCGGGAGGACCAGGAATCCCACCAGGTGACGCTTTAGGGGGAAAAGACGAAAAGACTTAATTATCAATAATCAATTGTTAATTATTAATGGAAAGACCCGGATCCGCCAGGATCCGGGTCTTTCCATATTCGAGGTTGAACGTTCGATGTTGGATGTTCGTCTTTATTTTTACACCATCTGCTTATGCACGTATACCGTCAGGTCCCCCAGGCGGTTCGTGTAGCTTCCGTATTCATTGTCGTACCAGCCGAAAAGCTTGGCATGGACCACCGGCACCCGCAGGCAACTCGCCGGCAGGGAGGAGAGGGTCTGCGGTGGCAGGCCCGGGATCCAGGCGCAGTCGATGTCGATGAAGGAAGTCCGGGTATGGTTCATCTGCCCCTCGATCACCACCGCGGCATCCATCCCGATCAGGTCGCTGGAGACGTTCTGGTCCAGGGAAAAAACCAGGAGGTTCTCCGGGTCCCTTGCGGCCGCCTCCTGGTAAATATGGTTGATGGTGTCCGTGTTCAATTCCAGGGGCGATCCGTCCGGGTTCATCTTGCTCTGAAAGGTGAGGTTCAAAACGATCAGGGATTCCGTGTTGGTGGGCACCCGGATGGAATCGGCCATGAAGCCGATATTTTTGACCTCCGGGATGACCACCGCCAGGGCGTCGGCGGCGCCGGTGGTGGTGAGGATGATATTGTTCAGGATGCTGCGGTTTTTTCGCAGGTCTTTCTCCCCGGCCTTCGGGTTGGAATCGAGGACCGCCTGGGAATTGGTGACGGCATGGACCGTAGACATGGAGGCGGTCAGGATCTTGTCGGTGGCCTCGTTTTCCAGCAGCGGTTTGACCATGTGGGCCAGGCAGGTGGTTGTGCAGGAGGCGCCGGACAGGACCTGGTGGGCCTTTTGGTCAAAGGCGGCGTGATTGATGCCGTAGACGAGCATGACGGCGTCGTCCGGTGTGGACAAGGCCTTGTTCTTGATTTTGAAGGGCGAAGAATTGATGACCATCCGGGCCCCGGCCGCCAGGTGCCCCCGGAGGGCGCCGCCCTTGTCGTCCGGGGGGATGGTGGGATCCCGGAATTTACCGGTGGTTTCCACCACCAGATCCACGCCCTGGTCCCGCCATTTGATCTCCGCCGGATTACGCGACTCCCGGAGGATCGTTACCGGGATCCCGTCGATCCGCATTTTCCCGCCCTTTTCATCCAGGATCTCGATGAAGCGTTGGGCTCTGATCCCGTAAAGGAAACGGTGCAGGGGACCGTAGGTGGAATCATATTCGATCCGCTGGGCGATAGCCTCCAGGCCCGTGCCTATTTCCCGCCCGGTGTTGACGATGATTTCCTGAAAATATTTGCGCCCCAGGTGATGCCAGAGGGTCAGTTTGCCGATTCGGCCTAGTCCGTTGATCCCGAGTATCGGTTTTTTCGCTTCAAACACTTCTGCCTTCGCCATGATGTACCCCCCTGCTTCGGTTGAACTGGTTCAATGGAAAAATCCAAAATATTTAATTGGAAATAATACACCTTGGGCCTGAAAGAGTCAACTTGCAGCAGCCGGCTATAAATTATCAGCAGCATTCCCAAAAGAGAAAGACCCAGCGTTCTTCCGGGTCTAGAGGAATACGGTCGCTCTTCCTTAGTTTTTCTCATTGACGGGGCCTTTTTCTTATTTCATATTCTATTAAAAGTAACGGCTTATTACCTTATTCTTAACTTTTTCCAAGCTGAGAAAGGAAAGTTATGGACATCAAAGGCTTTGAAGCGGGGATCGTCAAAACCCTGTATCGGCAGATGGTCCTGATCCGAAAATTCGAAGAAAAGCTGATGGAGCTTTCCCGGGTCAAGGATCGCCTGCCGGGGATGCAGATCCTGGCCATTGGACAGGAAGCCGTGGCCGTGGGGATCGTGCAGGCCCTGGAACCGGCGGATGTCCTGGTCAGTAATCATCGAAGCCACGGCCACTTGCTGGCCAAGGGGGCCGATCCCCGAGCCCTCCTGGCCGAGATCATGGGCAAGGCCACCGGGGTCAACAAGGGCAAATCCGGAACTTTGCACCTGGCCGTGCCGGAAAAAAGAATTTTAATGACCAGCACCGTCGTCGGGGCCGGCCCGCCCCTGGCCGTGGGAGCCGCCTTTGCCCAGCAGTACCGTAAGGAACCCCTGATCACCGTGGTTTTTTTCGGAGACGGAGCTGCCGCCGAGGGCAGCGTCCACGAAGCCATGAACCTGGCCGCCCTTTGGAAACTGCCGGTCCTCTTTGTCTGTGAAAATAACTGCTGGGCCGGGGCCCAGAGCCTGGCGCAACATTGTTCCCTGGGTCGGATAGCCGATCGTGCCCTGGCCTACGGATTTCCGGGAAAGGTGGTGGATGGCAACGATGTTTTGGAAGTTTATACCGTCGCCCGGGAGTCGATCGCTTTTTGCCGAAACGGCGGCGGACCGGCCTTGATCGAAGCCAATACCTATCGGATGCGGGGACACGGGGACTACGACCACCAGCACTCTGTAGACCGGCAGGAACTGGAGGATTGGGCCCGGCGTTCTCCTATTCTGAGACTCGAGGCAGCCCTGGCCACCGGCAGCATCCTGGATAAGGAAGGGCTGGAGGCCATCCAGAGGGAATGCCAGGAACGGATAGACGAGGCCCTGATTTTTGCCGATCAAAGCCCCTACCCTTTACCGGCTGAAGCCCTGGAAGACGTTTGGGTCTAGCGAAAGGAGCCTAGCATGGCACGGATATCTTTTGGTCAGGCCATCAATCAGGGACTGGATCTGGCCCTTGGTCTGGATGAACGGGTCTTTCTGGCCGGGGAGGGGGTTGGCGTATCCATCCATGTGGATCCGAACATGCCTACCCACGGCCTGTTGCAAAAGTACGGCCCCCGGCGGGTAAAAGATACGCCGGTCAGTGAAGCCGCCATTGCCGGTCTGGCCGTGGGGGCTTCCTGCCTGGGTCTGCTGCCCGTGGTGGAGATCATGTTCTTCCCTTTCTTCACCCTGGCCAGTGACATGATTGTCAACCATGCGGCCAAATTGCGCTATTTAAGCGGGGGAAAATCGACTTTCCCGCTTACCGTGAGGGTCAAGGCCGGGATCGCCTTTTCGGCCGGCTGCCAGCACTCCCATAATCTGGAGGCCTGGGCGGCCCACATTCCCGGTTTGAAGGTGGTCTATCCTTCTAATCCGGCCGATGCCAAAGGCCTCCTTTTAAGTGCCCTGTTTGATCCCAATCCGGTCATCGTGATCGAAGAAATGGGCCTGTACTGGATGCCGGGTGAGGTCCCAGAAGGAGATTTCCGGATCCCCCTGGGTCAAGCGCAAGTGGTCCGACCGGGCCGGGATTGCACCGTCGTCAGCTATGGATCGGCCGTCTATACAGCCCTGGAGGCGGCCGGGACATTAGACGAGGAAGGTCTGTCCGTCGAAGTCCTGGACTTGCGGAGCCTGGTACCGCTGGATAAAGCCGGTCTCCTGGAATCGGTTCGTAAAACCGGCCGGCTGGTTATCCTGCATGATGCCACCAAGTTCTGTGGTTACGGAGCGGAAATTGCCGCCCTGGTAGCCGAGGAGGCCTTTGAGCACCTGAAAGCACCCATCAGACGAGTGGCCGCTCCGGACATACCGGTGCCGTTTTCACCGCCACAGGAACGATTTAACCGGCCCAACCCGCAGAGGGTTATGGAGGCGGTCCGATCGATCACCCGGAAAAGCTGAAAGGGCTTGGCCGGGGTTTAAGGGGGCGGGGCCAACATCGTCCGCTAGCGACTAGTGGGAATAATCACCAAAAAGTTTGAAAGTAGTGTATACTATTAAAAAAAGGAAGACCGTAGTTGAGACCATAAAGCTGCCTGAACCTTGAACGGCAAAGAGTTCGGCCTCTTCCCCGGATAGCCTGGAAGCCCGAAGTATTTGATATTTAACCCGCGGCTGGCCGGAAAAAGGCAACCAAGGAGGCGCCAATTGATTCATAAGGACGTTAAGGCGATGTTTTCGGAATTTGACGGTTATTGTAAAGCACTGGATAGAAACGGCTGTATCAGCTATCCGATCACCATCACCTGGACCATGACGGGACCCCATTACGGTCGACCGGTGGTGTTGATATTGGGGAAACCCCGGGAGGTCGAGGACCTGCCTCTGGGTGAATTACAGGTGCCAGCAGAGATTTTACACGAGATGCGCGAAATTGGCTATGGCGCGGAGCCTCTCAGCTCGAAGGAACTCAAGGAATATTGGCGCGGAGCCAGGTTATTGTCGGTCAAAGACCATTGGCACCCTGAAGCCCGGCTGGTGCAATATTAAGAGTGGGTGTGGATCCCTTCTTCCCTGATCTCCTCAGCACCTAAGTCTTTTACTCTGTTTAGTTCATGATGCGCCGCTGGATAATGGCCGTAATTCTTCTGGGCTTGTTTTTCCCCGGAGCCGGGTTTGCGGATATTTATTACTGGATAGACGACGGGGGGATACAAAACTATTCGGCCAGACTGGAGGACGTTCCGGAGCAATACCGTTCCCGGGCGCAACGGCTTGCACTGCAACCAACTCCCCCTCCCCCACCGGAACTGAACCCGGTGCCACCCGGCAGGGGTACAACCAAAATCCCTTTTTCCCCGGGCTCTCCCATCCTGGTCCAGGCCAAAATCAACGGCCGGGGGCCCTTCACGCTCATCCTCGATACCGGTGCCGATGCCACCTTGGTCTCACCAACGGTTCTTTCCCGGTTAGGTCTCTTTTCCGTAAATGAACCGCCCATTATGGTGAAAGGTGTAACGGGAACGGGGCCGGCGCACCGGGTCTGGGTCGATTTTATCGAGGTAGGGGAAACGAGAGTGGGGCCGCTGTTGATTGCCGTTTATGAGGCGGCCCTGAAGGGTGCCGACGGGTTATTGGGCCGGGATTTTTTATCCCACTTTAAGGTGACCATCGACTCCAAAGAAAAGGTGGTCACCCTCACCTCCGATTAGTTCGTCCTGAAAAATGAGGAGGTCTTCGATCGACGGATTAACCCGCAAACCGACCGCAGCCTATACACAACCAGCCGAAAATGAAAACGGCCAAGTTATTGAAACTTAGCCGTTTCTTAGTATATGGTGCCGAAGGCGGGACTTGAACCCGCACGGGCATGACCCGCCACCCCCTCAAGATGGTGTGTCTACCAGATTCCACCACTTCGGCACGGGATGACTCCTTAATTTATTTAGCGGCAGGGGCGACCGGAGCTGCCGGAGCCGCTGGAATCGCCGGCGGAGTAGCCGGGGTCGTCAGCGGCGGGACGGTTTTTCCCGGGGTCTGGACCGGAGCCGGGGCGGAATCCATTACCGAAGACTTCTGGCGAGGACCGGTCATAAAGGCCAGAAGCAGAGAGGTGATCATAAAGACCACGGCTACGCCGGTGGTCAGCTTGCCCAGGAAGGTCGTGGCCCCCGAACTGCCGAAGATGGTCTGGCTCGAGCCGCCGAAGGCCGCCCCCATGCTGGCCCCTTTGCCGGTCTGCAGCAAAACGATCAGGATGAGCCCGAGGCAGACGATAACATGTATGGTGATAATCAAAATGGTCATAATCTATTTAAATACACTCCTTTACAATAGCTAGAAAACTTTCCGCTTTCAGGCTGGCCCCGCCGATCAACCCCCCGTCGATATCCGGCTGGGTAATCAGCCCGCGGGCGGTTTCGGGAGTCATACTGCCACCATACACGATTCGCTTGGCGGATGCAACGGTTTTGTCGTAAAGCCCGGCCAGCAGGTCCCGGATGAAGGAATGCACCTGCTGGGCTGTCTCCGGCGTGGCGGTTTTTCCGGTGCCGATGGCCCAGACCGGTTCATAGGCGATGACCCCCCGGGCCGCCTCTCCCCTGTTGAAACCCCGCAGGCCCTCCCGGACCTGCCGGGTCAGGACCTCCTCCACCCGACCGGCCTCCCGCTCCTCCAGGGTCTCCCCCACACAGAAAACCGGCTCCAGGTCGTGGTTCAGGCAGGCCCCGATTTTCTTGTTGATCAGCTCGTCGGTTTCCCCGAACCATTGGCGCCTTTCGGAATGGCCGATGATCACCTGGCGGCAGCCCGTGTCCCGGACCATGACCGGGGAGATTTCGCCGGTGTAGGCGCCCTGGTCGGCCCAGTGGATATTCTGGGCGGCCAGTTGCACGGCGGCGCCCCGCAGTTCGTCGGCCACGACCTTCAGGGCCGTGTAGGGCGGGGCCACCACCACCTCTACGCTGTCTGCGGCCGGGAGGCCGGCCTTCAAGGCCCGGGCCAGCTCCAGGGCTTCGCCGATGGTTTTGTGCATCTTCCAGTTTCCGCCGATCCAGGGACGACGCATGCTACCCCCCTTTTTTAGGTAATGGTTTTAGGCAGGCAGGAATCGGGCCGTTCATGCGCTTTAAGGACGAACTTCCCGTCGAGGGCCGCCACGCCGGGCAACTGACTCCCTTCAAGTAGAGCCAGAAAGGCCCCGCCGCCGGTGGAGATATAGGAGATTTTCGAGGTCTCTCCGGCTTTGTGCACGGCCACATCCGTATCGCCGCCGCCTACGATGGTCAGGGCATAGGAGTTGGCCACCGCTTGGACCATGGCCATGGTGCCTCGGGAAAAGGCGTCCATCTCGAAGGCCCCCATGGGACCATTCCAAATAATGGTCTTGGCGTTCTGGAGGACTTCTGCATAGAGCAGGGAAGTGGCCGGGCCGATGTCCAGGATCATCCAGTCCCGGGGCACTTCCTGAATAGGGGTGATCTTGGTCTCGGCCTGGGGATCCATCTTGGGGGCCACGACGCAATCCACCGGGATGTACAATTTGACTTGATTTTCTTTGGCCCGGCGCATCAGGCAATTGGCCACACTGACCAGGTCTTCCTCGATCAGTGATTGGCCCACATAATAGTTGACCCCTTTCAGAAAGGTATTGGCCATGGCCCCGCCGATGACCAACTTGTCCACATTCTCCAGCAGGTTTTCCAGGGCCTCCAGTTTCCCGCTGACCTTGGAGCCGCCGATGACGGCCACCAGCGGGCGGGCCGGTCTTTCCATGGACTGATAAAAAAACTTCAGTTCATCCTTCATCAAAAACCCGGCGGCCACCTTTTGGGCAAATTTGGCCACGGCCACCACCGAAGCATGAGCCCGATGGGCTACCGCGAAAGCGTCATTCACGTAAATGTCGGCCAGGGCCGCCAGCTCCCGGCCGAAGTCTTCATCATTTTTGGTCTCTTCCGGGTGAAAACGCAGGTTTTCCAAAAGGACGATATCGCCGGGCTTCATGGCGTCGATTATCTTTTTCACTTCCGGGCCCACGCAATCCGGTGCCAGCAGGACTTCCTTTTGCAGCAGGCGGCTCAGGCGCCGGGCCACTGGGGCCAGGCTCAACTCGGGAACGACCTTGCCTTTCGGCCGGCCGATATGGGAGCAGAGAATAACCTTGGCATTCTCATCCAGGGCGTAATTTACCGTGGGCAGGACGGCCCGGATGCGGTTGTCATCGGTAATGTTCTGGTTCTTATCCAGCGGAACGTTCATGTCCACCCGGATCAGCACCTTTTTGTTTTTGATTTTTAAATCGTTCAAATATTGCAAAGGCCCCTCTCCCCTTTAATCTTTTAGTGATGATTAGATGATTGAGCGAATAATAATAAAATCGACCGAATTAGTCAAACCTTTATTATGTCTTGAAAAATAGCCGATTTTCTGTTATCAATATTAGTCAGCCGGATGGGGGTTGGTTCTGATCTGCTGCTCACGACCTCCGAATCGCCATGGCGGGCTTGGTTGCCGATCCGCCTGCCCGCCGGATATCCGGGGGCAGGGCCCCTCGCCATCATTAAGAATAAAGGAGGCCTCTATGTTGGTTAAAAGCTGGATGGTCAAGAAGTTAATCACCATCGAACGGGACTGCACCGTTGTCGAGGCCCTTTCGGTCATGAAAAAATATTCCATCCGCCATCTTCCGGTGGTCGAGGATAAACGGCTGGTCGGCCTGATCACGGAAAGCGACCTCCGGGAAGTGATGCTCCCCTCCCTGGTCCGGGACATCCCCGTGGACCAGGTCATGATCGAAGACCCGGTCACCATCGGCCCCCGGGATTCCCTGGAGGAAGCGGCCCGGATCATCTTTAAAAACAAAATCGGGGGCCTGCCGGTCGTGGACCGGGGCCGGCTGATCGGCATTCTGACCACCCCCGATATCCTGGCGGCCTTTATCGACCTCATGGGGCTGCTCCAGACCAGTTCCCGGCTCGACGTCCGTCTGGCGGAAAAAGCCCAGGCCTTTGAAGAGGCTTCCGGCATCATTCAGAAAAACGGTGGGGAGATCATCAGCGTCGGCCTGATGGGGAAAGGCAAGCAAAAGACCCATTTCTTCCGGCTTAAGCGGGCCCCGCTGGAACCGATCATACGCTCCCTGGAAAAGAAAGGCCACCGGGTCATCTCTTCCGAGGAATAGGCCGGTTCCCCTTTGGCTGCGACTCGCCTACAGGCCCTGCTGTCCGTCTTGAAGAGCCGGCAACCCGGCGCCGTCCTTTTTTCCGGCGGAGTAGACAGCACCCTGCTGTTGGCCCTGGCCCAAAAGGCCTGGAACCGCTCGCCGCTGGCGGTCAGCTTCCTCTCTCCCCTGATGACCGCGGAAGAAAAAGCCGGAATCGGCGAACTGGCGCAACTGTTGGGCACCCCGCTGAAAATTTTTCAAGGCCGGGAAACCCGCCAACCGATCTTCCGGCGTAACCCTCCCGACCGTTGCTACCACTGTAAAAAAAGCCGTTTTCAACAAGCCCGGCCCTTTTTGGAAAAAAAAGGGCTGCGGTTCCTGCTGGACGGCACTAATGCCGACGACCTGAGCGATTACCGGCCCGGATTGAAGGCCAATCGGGAATTCGGCATTGTCAGCCCCCTGGCCGACCTGGGTTGGACCAAAACGGAGATTCGAAAAACCGCCCGGCGCTTGGGACTACCCAACTGGGATCGGCCTTCGGCCGCCTGTCTGGCCAGCCGTATCCCCTATGGAGACCCGGTTACCCCCGCCCGATTGAAACGGATCGCCGCCGGGGAAGAGGCCTTAAAAAAAATGGGGTTGCGGGAATACCGCCTGCGGTCCCACGGAACCCTGGCCCGGATCGAGGTCCGGGAGGAAGACCTGGGGCGGCTTCTGCAGGAAAAAAACCGCCGGACCTTGATCGGAATCCTGAAAAATCTGGATTACCGCTACCTGACGCTGGATCTCGAGGGCTTGCGGTCCGGCAGTCTGAACGAAGGTTTGGCAAAAAGAAAAAATTTGTTGAAGCCCTTGTAAGTTAAATTCGAATTCCGAAATCCGAAGCACGAAACAAATTCAAATGATCCAATTTTAAAATTAAAAACGTGGTTGTTTGGATCATTTGGATTTTGGACCTTCGTGCTTGTTTCGGATTTCGTGCTTCGAATTTCGGATTTGAATTTTGAAAGGGAAATCCATGATGGACCTATTGGACCGCGCCGCCGTTAAGGAAAAAATCGACCGGGTCATGAGCGGCATCCGCCACAAGATACTGGTTTTAAGCGGTAAAGGCGGGGTCGGCAAAAGCACGGTGGCGGTTCATTTGGCAGCCGACCTGGCCAACCGGGGGCTGCAGGTCGGCCTGTTGGATGTGGACCTGCACGGCCCGAGCCTGCCCAAGATGCTCGGCCTGACCGGCCGGCAGGTAACGGTGGAAGAGGGGGATATTCTGCCCGTGGCTTACAGCCCCAACCTCAAAGTCGTCTCCATGGCCCTGGTGCTGGGGGATACGGATACGGCCGTCATCTGGCGTGGTCCGCGCAAGGGCGGGGCCATTCGGCAACTCCTTTCCGATGTGCGCTGGGGGTCTCTGGATTTCCTGATCGTGGATGCCCCGCCGGGCACGGGCGACGAACCGCTCTCGATCGCCAAGATCATCCCCGACGTCCGGGCGGTAGTGGTGACCACGCCGCAGGAGGTAGCGGTGGAGGACGTGCGCCGTTCCCTGCAATTTCTAAAAAAACTGGGGCTTCCGATCCTCGGCCTGGTCGAAAACATGAGCGGACTGATCTGTCCCCACTGCGGGCGGGAAATAGACCTGTTTAAAAAAGGGGGTGGGCAGGCCCTGGCCGAAGAATGGGGGGTCCCCTTTTTAGGGAGCGTTCCCCTGGAACCCCGGTTGGTGGCCGAAGCGGACAGCGGCCATCCCTTTCTGCAGGGCCACGAGGAATCTGCGGCCGGCCGGGCCTTCCGGGCCATCGGCGAAGCGGTCTACCGGCAGTTGGCGGGATAACTTAATACGAAAATAAAAAGTTCGGTGGATATTCCAGGCTTCTTGAAATCCCCCTAAGGAGGGTTGGGGGGATTTTCAGGCTTCACGGCTTAATTACTTTTTGGAAAAATAGATCTCGTGCAGGTAGGCCTCCGCTTCGCTGCGGGTGCGCTGGGAATTGATGTAGAAAGCCACCCCGCCCACATTAGGCGGTTCTTTTCCGAACAGCTTTTTATAATCCTCGTAAACGTTGCGCTTTTCCGACATCCACTGGTTCAAACGCTCTTTTCCTGCCTGCAGGACGATGATTTTACACTTGGACCAGACCACGCTGGTTCCTTCCCGCCCTTTGTTCCGGGGATTGCTATCCCAGTAATAGGCTACGAAATCCGTGTTGAGCTTGGCCGGAAAACGAGGGAACAGCACATAAAGCTGGGCCGCCTGGTCATCCGTCTCCTTTTTCTGAAAATCTCCTTTTTCCGGGACCTTGGAGACCTTCCACTTCCAGTTCAAAAACGGGTACTCCCTCAGGTCCAACTCGAAGCTCTTTTTGATCCCGAAGGAACTATTTTGGGCATTAAAATAAAGGCAGGAGAGGTCTCCTGATTTTTCATAGCGGACGGCCGGCTCCCCTTCTTTCACTTCCAGAGTCCACCCTTCCGGCGCTCCCTCCGCCATTTTGACGATGTCGAAGCGACCCACCCTAAAAATCGGGTTCTCGGCTATTCCCGGAATACTCCAAACCAGCAGGAAGGCCGCAACGGCCCCCCAAATTGCTTTTTTCATGGTCCAGTCTTATCCTTCTTCTTCTTTTCTTCTGGTTTAAATAATTAAGAATTAAAAATTGAGAATTGAGAATTGATTATTGTTTTTGTTTTTGTTTTTAGCAGCATATAATCTAATTCAAACCAAACGCATATTCAACAGCTAGATGTTTTCGGGTCTAAAAGGGTTAATTTTTTTTGATTTTTTACCTTAAACCCATTAAGATAGGCCCATGTCTCCCCCCGTTGACTTTGACGTGATCGTGGCCGGGGCCGGCCCGGGCGGGTCCATGGCTGCCGCTGCCTTGAGCCGGGCCGGCTGGAAGGTGCTGGTCCTGGAGAAGAAAACCTTTCCCCGCTCCAAACCCTGCGGGGGCTGCCTTTCCCGGCGGGTGGAAGCCCTGCTGCCCCGTCCCCTGTTGGACGAGGTGGTCGAAAACACGATCAGCCGGGCGATCTTTACCTTCAAACAAAAGGAGACCCTGGAATTCACCACTTCCCAGCCCGCCGCTTACCTGGTGCGCCGGGAGGTTTTTGACCTGCGCCTGGCCCGGGAGGCCGAGAAGAGCGGGGCGGAATTCCGGTTTTCCACCTCCCTGTCTTCTTTCCAGGTCTTTCCGGATTTCGTGACCGTGAATACCTCCGCGGGCATTTTCAAAAGCCGGTTCCTCGTCCTGGCCTACGGTGCCTATCCCGGGGAACGCCCCTTCAAGGCCCGCCGGAGATCGTTAACCTACCTAGCCCTGGAAGGTCCGGTGCCAGACTCCGGGTTAGTTACGCCCTGGCCGCCGGAGGCCGTGGCCGTTCATCTGGGTTCCGTGGCCTTCGGTTACGGCTGGACCTTCCCCTGCGGGAACCGCCTCTCGGTCGGGATCAGCTTTTGGCCGGAAAAAGAAAGACACCCGAAAAGAAGCCGCGATCATTTTCTGAAGGGGCTTTCCCTGCTGAAAAACCGACCCCGGTTAAAAGGGCACCTCATACCCTGTTACGACGGCCAACCCGTGCCTTATGCCGGCGACCGGGTTCTGCGGGTGGGGGACGCCGCCCGACTGGTGGAGCCTTTCCTGGGTGAGGGGATCTATTACGCCCTCTGGAGCGGCCGGCAGGGGGCCGAGGTCATTTCCACTGCTCTAAAAAGCGGGGACCCGGATCTCGGCCCCTACCCCCAGGCCATCGCCCAGCACCTCCACCCCGAATTCGCCCGAGCCCTGCAGTTGGCCCGCTGGGTATATGCCTGTCCCGGCCTTTTTTGGTGGCTTTTAAAGAAACATAATAGTATTATGACAATTTATTTCAGCATCCTGCGGGGCCAGGAAAGCTATGACCGCTTCTTCTGGGAATTCAAAAAAAAGATCCGACATTATACCGGGCTTCGGTGGGTACTCGGGGAACCGCGACGGCGCTTCTTCCCTTAGGCTTTCACCCGGCTGGATTTTCATGCTTCTGCTCCTGGTTTTGACCTTGAGCTTGTTTTATCTATCCCTGCAGAGCTATCAGGGTCTGCAGCAAATTCAATCCCTGGCCAAAAAACGGGAAATCATCCTTAGTGACAACCAGGGCCTGAACCAGAAAAACCAGGCTATGTACCGGGAAATCAACCGGTTGAAGCAGGACCCGCTTTACCTGGAAGAAGTGGCCCGGAAGGAATTCGGGCTAGTCCGGCCCGATGAAATCATCTTTTTCCTGGAAGAAGAGAATAAAAAGGAGGCCCCCCTTAATGGAAAAAATACCGCTGCTCCTCATCGCCGGTAAAAACGAAGGCCGGGCTGAGGAACTATCCATTCAGATTGAACCCTCGGTGTCGATGATTTCAGCCATGATCCATCTTTTCCGCCGGCAAGGCCAGTTACAGCAGGCCGCGGAACTCTGCCGGCTGGGGCTGGAGTATTATCCGGAGCATTACGGTCTGCGTCTCCTGTCGGCCACCTGCCGGATGGATCTGGGAAATCAGGATGCCTCCCAGGCGGAAATGAAAGCCCTGGCCGCGGATCTTCAGCCCTTGGCGCCGTCCCTTCGGGAATGGGGCACCCTGGCCCGAAACCGGGGATTGGAAGAACTTTCCGATTGGGCCTTGCTCCTATCCCAGATTCTGGAAAAATTCCCCGGAGGAGCCGCCCCGCCCCTACCGGAAGATCAACGGGAAGCGCCGACTCCGGATTCCCTGGTGGTCCCCACCCTTAAAAAATGGCTGACCCGATTGCAGCAGCCTGAATAATATAGAAAAGGAGCAACCGAAAACCGTATGTATTCTACCGCCGATTTTCGCAAAGGGCTGCGGATTGAGTGGGAAGGCAAACCCTATCTCATCGTGGAATTCCAGCACGTCAAACCGGGCAAAGGCGGAGCCTTTATCCGAACCAAACTGAAAAATTTAATCAATGGCCGGGTTATCGACCAGACCTTCCGGTCCGGTGAAAAAGTCGGCCGGCCCGACCTGGAAGAGAAGGAAATGCAATACCTTTACCGGGAAGGGGACAAACTGATTTTCATGGACAACAGCTCCTACGATCAGGTCGAAATGACCCGCGAGCAGGTGGGTGATCAGGCCCAGTTCCTCCAGGAGAATATCAACGTCAAAGTGCTTTATTACAAACGGGAACCGCTCGGGATCGAGCTGCCGACCTTCGTGGAACTGGTGGTAACGGCCACCGACCCCGGGATGAAAGGAGACACGGCCAGCGGGGGCAGCAAGCCGGCCACCCTGGAAACGGGGGCTGTCCTTCAGGTGCCGCTTTTTATTTCCGAAGGGGATAAGCTGCGGATCGACACCCGGACCGGCGCCTATATCGAACGGGCCAAATGACCCTCGCCGCCTCGACCTGGAAAGGCCTGCCCTCCTTCTCGGGAACCGGCATCGGCAGCGTCCCCTTCCTTTCGGTTCAGAAGGCCTGTGCGGAGATCCTCCGCCATGACCGCCTGATCCCTTTCTGGCCACAGATGGTGGGGGTCAGGGCCGAGGAGGACATGCTCTTTCAATTCAGCCCCCCCCTCCCCTGCCTGAAACCGGATTGGGCGGAAAAGGTCCTGGCGGTGGATCCGGACTGCCGACGGCCGGAAGTCCTGCTGCACTTTTATGAGAAATTCCTGGAGGACGATCCCGCCTATTTCTCCCTTCGTCCCGATTACGCCTCCGGTTTTTATGCCCTGCTGGAGGCGTCCCTGGACCGGCCCACCCCTTTTCTGAAAGGGCAGATCGTGGGCCCCGTTACCCTGGGCTTGAGCGTCCGGCTGGAAGGCAGCCGGTTTCTGATCCACGAACCCGAGTTGCTGGATGCCGTGGTCAAGGGGCTGGCCGCTCAGGCCCTGGACCAGGTTTATAAGTTCCGGGATACCGGCCGGAAGGCCCTGATCTTTATCGATGAACCTTCCCTTTCGGGTTACGGTTCGGCCTTCACGCCCCTGGCCAGAGACGAAGTGCTGGCCATTCTGGGGGAGCTGATCGGGC
>JACRCK010000192.1 GCA_016219065.1 Deltaproteobacteria bacterium | reverse complement strand
GGTCCTTCCAGGACCTCTTCGGTGACCTCCTCCCCGCGATGGGCCGGAAGGCAGTGCATAAAAAGGGCTTCCGGATGGGCGGCCGCCATCAGGTCCGCATTCACCTGAAAGGCCTTGAAAAATTTGATCCGCTCCGCCGCCTGATCTTCCTGACCCATGCTGGCCCAGACATCGGTGTTGACCACCTGGGCCCCCCGGACCGCCTCTCGTGGATCGTTGGTCAGGGAAATGCGGGGCTGCCCGGCAGCCCGGATCGCCTTCCAGACCTCGTCCCGGGGTTCAAAACCCTGGGGGCAGGCCATGACCAGTTGGAAAGGAAAACGGGCGGCGGCTTCCATCCAGGAGTGGGCCACGTTGTTTCCGTCACCGATCCAGGCGATCTTCATATCGTCCAGGGACCCTTTTTTTTCCCAGACGGTAAAGAGATCGCTCAGGATTTGGGCCGGGTGATACCGGTCGCTCAAGGCATTGACCACCGGGATCTGGGCATAGGCCGCCAGTTCTTCCAGGGTCTTTTGGGAAAAAGTTCGCATCACCAGGCCGTCCAGATACCGGGACAAAACCCGGGCCGTATCCTTCACCGGTTCGTTACGGGTCATCTGGGTATCCCGGGCGTTGACGAACAGCGGGTGTCCGCCGGATTTCAAAACCGCCACCTCGAAGGAAATCCGAGTCCGGGTGGAAGGTTTTTCAAAGACCAGTCCCACGTTCAAATCCTGAAGCGGCCTTTGCAAAACCCGTCCTTTTTTATAGGCCAGGGCCCGGTTCCAGATGGACTCCATTTCGGGTCCGGACAAATCGAGCAGTCTTAAAAAATCTCTTTTCATTTAAAGACCCATTTCTTTGAAGACCCCCTGCAGCGCGGCCACCAGTTGATCGATCTCATTTTCCGTGACGATCAACGGCGGGGCAAAGCGCAGGATCGTATCCTGGGTACAGTTGATTAAAAACCCTTGGGCAAGGCCGGCCTCGACCACCGGTTTCCCGGGGACGTCCAGAGCCAGGCCGAGCAGCAGTCCCAGCCCCCGTGCTTCCCGGACTCCGGCAAATTCAGCGACCAGGGACTGGAGCCGGTTCTTGAAATAAGCCCCGGTCTGTTGGACCCGGGACAGAAATTCCGGGGCGGATATCGTGGCCAGGACCTTTTGGGCTACGGCGGTAACCAGGTGATTGCCCCCGAAGGTGGCGGCATGGGCGCCGGGAGAAAAGGCGCCGGCCGCCTCTTCCGTGGCCAGCAGGGCCCCGATGGGCAACCCGTTCCCCAGGGCCTTGGCCAAAGTCATCAGGTCGGGGGTAATCCCGAACTGTTCATGGGCGAAAAGCGTGCCGGTCCGACCCATCCCGGTCTGGACCTCATCCAGGACCAGCAGGGCCTGCCGCTCGGCACAGCGTTTCTTGACCTCCCGCAGGTAATCCGGGGCCGGGACACAGATCCCGCCCTCTCACTGCACCGGCTCCAGCATAACGGCGGCGATGGTCCCGTCCCAAACCCGGTCCAGGGCCGCCAGGTCGTTAAAAGGCGCGAAGGAAAAACCGGGCAGCAGCGGCTCGAACCCTTTCTGGAACTTGGTCTGGCCGGTAGCCGACAGAGAGCCCATGGTCCGGCCATGAAAGCTGTTTTCCAGGCAGAGGATGGTCCTTTTTTCCGGCCCGAACCGTTCGGTGGCGTAACGCCGGACCAGCTTGATGGCCGCTTCGTTGGCTTCGGTACCACTGTTGCAAAAGAAGACCCTCTGGGCGAAGGATTTCTCCACCAATTGCTCGGCCAGGGCGATCTGCGGCTCGATATAATACAGATTGGAAGTGTGGAGGATCTTTTCGGCCTGCTCCTTCAGGGCCGCGGTCACCTGGGGATGGCTGTGCCCCAGGGCGGTAACCGCAATCCCGCTCAGGAAGTCCAGATAGGACTTCCCTTCCCGGTCCCAGACCCGGCAGCCCGCTCCCCTTTCCAGGGCAATGGGCGTCTGGGCGTAGGTGTTCATCAGGACTTTGGAAGCGCGGTCCGCTAAAGAATTTTCGTTGAACCCTTGATTCATATCGTATCCTAAAAAACTAATGTTCAGTCTTTTACTATCTCGGTGCCGACTCCCCGGTCCGTAAACAATTCCAAAATCACCGCATGTTCCACCCGCCCGTCGATGATGTGGGCCTTTTCCACCCCGTTCAGCAAGGCCTCCTGGCAGCAGCGGACCTTGGGGATCATCCCCCCCTGGATCGTACCGTCGTCGATCATCTGGGGGATCTGCTTCAGTTGGATGGTGGGGATCAGTTTTCCGTTTTTATCCTTCACCCCTTCCACGTCGGTCAACAGGATCAGCTTCTGGGCCTTCAGGGAAGCGGCCACGCTGCCGGCCACCAGATCGGCGTTGATATTGTAAGTCTTCCCCCGGCGACCGATGCCCACCGGGGCGATGACGGGGATGAAATCATGGTTTTCCAGGGTTTTGATGATCTCCGGGTTGATCTCTACCACTTCACCCACCATGCCGATATCGATCAGCTCCGGAGGGTCTTCCGGGCCCCGGCTTTTGAAGACCTTCATCTTCTGGGCGGTGATGAGCTGACCATCTTTACCGGTCAGGCCGACGGCCTTGCCCCCGTTCTGGTTGATCAGGGCGACGATCTCTTTGTTCACCTTCCCCCCCAGCACCATTTCCACCACGTCCATGGTCTGGGTGTCGGTCACCCGCATGCCCTGGATGAATTGGGAGGTAATCTGCATCCGGTCCAGGACTTCCTTGATCTGGGGCCCCCCACCGTGGACCACCACCGGATTCAACCCGATGTATTTCATCAGGACGATGCCCTGAGCGAAGCTCCGTTTCAGCTTATCATCCACCATGGCGTGCCCGCCGTACTTGACGACCATGGTCTGATGGGCAAATTGACGAATATAGGGCAGGGCCTCCATGAGAATGGCGGCCCGTTCCGTAAATTTTTTATTATTTTTCATTTCGGCCATGCATTGCTCCCAACCAGGGCTAAATTCGAAATCAGAAATCCGAAATCCGAAACAAATTCAAATGACCTAAATTCAAAATTCGCAACATTCCGGTTTTGGTCATTTGTATTTTGAACATTGGTGTTTGTTTCGAATTTCGATTTCGAGTTTCGGATTTTACAATATATACCTGCTCAGGTCCTCATCCTTCTCGATGGCCGTCAATTTGCCCCGGACGTACTCCGCATCGATGACCACTTCCCCGTCCGGCAGGTCCGGGGCCTCAAAGGACAAATCCTGCAGCAGCTTTTCCA
Organism: Deltaproteobacteria bacterium; assembly: GCA_016219065.1. Taxonomy (GTDB): domain Bacteria; phylum Desulfobacterota; class RBG-13-43-22; order RBG-13-43-22; family RBG-13-43-22; genus JACRCK01. Next base: position 26,928 of record JACRCK010000192.1, on the reverse strand, counting down.
TAACTGTGTGGAGGCGACGGGCCCCGATATTTTCCGTCCGCTGGTTTACGGAAAAGGCCGTGCGGGCGATCTCGGCCACCGCCTCCTTGGTAAACTGCAATTGCAGGCCCTCGGTCTTCATCAGTTCCCGGTATTGGGCGGTCAGGGCCGACTGGGGTTCGGTCAGGATGCGGATGAAATCCTCCTGGGTCAGGGTCTGTAGTTCCACCCGAATGGGAAAACGCCCCTGCAGTTCGGGAATCAGGTCCGCCGGTTTGGAGTTGTGAAAGGCCCCCGAGGCGATAAACAGGATATGATCGGTTCGAACCATACCGTACTTGGTAGTCACGGTGGATCCCTCCACGATCGGCAACAAATCCCGTTGCACCCCTTCCCGGGAGACATCCGGCCCCTGGCTGGACCCGCGCCCGGCGATCTTGTCGATCTCGTCCAGGAAGACGATCCCGGTCTGTTCCACCTTCCGCACGGCCTCTTCGGTGACCTTGTCCATGTCGATCAGTCGCTGGGATTCCTCCTGGACCAGGATCTGGTAGGCCTCCGGCACCTTGACCTTGCGGAGCTTGGTCTTTTTCGGAAACAGATTGCCGAACATATCTTTCAGATTGAGATCCATCTCCTCGAGGCCGGCACTGGAAAAAATCTCGATGCTCGGTATGGCCCGATGGCTGACCTCCAGGTCTACGAACCGTTCGGCCAGCCTTCCGTCCCGGAAAAGCTTACGAATTTTTTCCCGGGTGGAGGAGACATCGATCGGGCCGGCGGCCGGCCCTTCCAGGGCCTTTTTTTCCAGGTTCTCTTCGCCTTTTACGGCCCCTCCGGGGGGTGGCAGCAGCAGGTCCAGCAAACGCTCCTCGGCCACCTCTTCGGCCTTGGCCAGGACCTTTTGCTTTTCCTCGGCCTTGACCATGTTGATGGCCAGCTCCATCAGATCCCGGATCATGGATTCCACGTCCCGCCCCACGTAGCCCACTTCGGTGAATTTGGTGACCTCCACCTTGAAAAAGGGTGACTGGGCCAGCCGGGCCAGGCGCCGGGCGATCTCGGTTTTCCCTACCCCGGTGGAGCCGATCATGATGATGTTTTTGGGAGCGATCTCATCCCGCAGTTCGTCGGGCACCTGCTGGCGCCGCCAACGATTGCGCAGGGCAATGGCCACGGTCCTTTTGGCTTCGTTCTGACCGATAATGTATTTGTCCAGTTCGGAGACGATCTCCCGCGGAGTCAGATATTCCAGGGTCAAACTAAAGCTCCTCCCATACGATCTGTTCGTTGGTGTAGATACAGAGGCCGGCGGCGATTTTCATGGCTTCCGCGGCGATCTCCCGGGCCGACAAAGACGAATGGGCCAGGAGGGCCCGGGCCGCGGCCAGGGCGTACGGTCCGCCCGAACCGATGGCCGCGACCCCGTCGTCCGGCTCCATCACGTCCCCGTTTCCGGAAAGGATCAAAATGTGCTCCCGGTCGGCGGCCAACAGCAGGGCCTCCAGCCGGCGCAGGATCTTGTCGGTCCGCCAGTCCTTGGCCATCTCCACGGCCGCCCGGGTCAGATTGCCGTTGAACTGCTCCAGCTTGGCTTCCAGCTTTTCAAACAGGGTCAGGGCATCGGCCGTGGCCCCGGCAAAGCCGGCGATGATCTGATCATGGTACATGCGCCGGATCTTGCGGGCCCGATGTTTCATCACCGTCTGGCCCAGGGTCACCTGCCCGTCTCCGGCAATGATCATTTTCCCCTGGTGCTGCAGGGCCAGAATGGTGGTTCCGTGGAAAATTTGGTCAGGGTTCATACTTTTAGCCGATTAATAAGGAAATCGAATAATCAACAATCAATCCTTAATTCTTAATTCTTAACGGACCGGACGTTTTTTTTTAACCAGTAACCAGCAACGAGCAACCAGTAACAAGGTTTATTTTCATACTAATACCTATGGCCTTGGAAAGGCCTTTTTATAAACTTCCATCAGATGGCCCAGGCTGATATGGGTATATTTCTGAGTCGTGGACAAACTCTTGTGTCCCAGCAGCTCCTGGACTACGCGGAGATCGGCTCCGGCATTCAACAGGTGGGTGGCGAAGCTGTGCCGTAGGGCATGGGGGCTGATGGTCGGCGAAAGCCCGGCGGCCAGCACCCTTTTTTTCAAACGCCGGGCAATGGTCCGGTCGGTCATCCGCCCACCCATCCGATTCAAAAACAGGGCCTGCCGATCCGTCACCTTAAAGCCGGATTCCCCACGCTCAGCCTCTTCCGCCGCCTGTTGATAGACTTTCAGCGCCTCAATCGCCACCCGCCCCAAGGGTACCACCCGCTCCCTTCCGCCTTTGCCCTTCACCCGGACCATACGGATGGAAAAATCGATGTCCGGCCAACTCAATCCGGTCAGTTCGCTCAGCCGGATCCCGGAGGCGTAAAACAGTTCAAAAATGGCCTGATCCCGTTTGAGCAGCCAGGCCGCCTCCGAGGAGGGTCGCAACAGGTGTTCGGCCTCCCGCTCCGACAGAAAAGGAGGGATGTGCTTTTCCGTCTTGGGCGAACGAAGATGGCTCGCCGGATTTTCCTGGATCCAGCCCTTGCGCTGGGCAAATTTAAAGCAGGCCCGAATGGCGGCCACCTTGCGTCCCACGGAGGATTTTTTGTTTTTGCGCAGCAATTGGCTCATATAGGCCCGGATCAGATGCACCTCGATCTTTTCGGGGTCCCGGACACCCTGTTCTTCCAGGTAAGCCTGGAATTCCAGCAGGTCATGCCGGTAGCCCCGCAGCGAATGATCGGCATAGCGCCGCTCCAGTGCGGCTTGCTCCAGGTAATCGTGAATAATTTTGGAGATTTGTTCAGCCATTAGCTTATTAAAAAAATGTACTTTTTAACATATGTCCATAAAAAAGTCTATGAAATTTAAGGCGTTAATAATAAGCCTCGGTCGGCCGGGAATTGTCGAAACCCGCCTCTCCGGCCATCCCGACGGGAACTTACAGTCGCCCTTTTTCCCTACCTATATCACATATTACCCTACAAATTTATTTTTTGAATTCCTGTAAACCCTTTTTATATACCTAAACGAAACTGGAAATTCCCGGATATCCTTTCCGTATAATACAAATCCTCCCAATTCCTAATTCCTCCTCCTAATCACGGGACCCGGGGTTGCCGGTAATACCACTGGAGTTGTCCGGGGCTGCCGTCTTCGTCGACGTTCTCGGACTCGACCGCCTTTTTCCCCCGGCCCGGCGGTAATAACTCCTTGAGCTTCCATTGCCCGTCCAGACGGCCGAAGGTCCAGTACTCTTCAAAGGGGGTGACGTACTCCTGTTCATTCAGGACCTTTTCGCCTTGGCGGATGATCCGCTGGGCATGGGCGCTGATCCGCACCATAAACTCATCCCGGGCCTGGTCCGCAAAGTTGCGCACCAGCAGCAGCTCTACCTTCCGCACACAGAGGTTGCGGTATTCCGCCCGGATGGCTTGCGTTTTCCAATAATCGGTTTGGCTTTTCAGGTCCTCGGCGACCGGAGGAAAAAGATCGTCAAAGACCCGGGCCGGATCTCCGGTTTCCCGGGCCAGATAGACGTTCAAAAAGACCTCGCGGACTCTTTCCAGCATTGGAGTCCGGTCCCATAAGCGGTCGGTCTGGGACAGGAAATTCAACAGCCTTTCTATTTTGGCGGCCTTCCGTTCGACGTCTTTCTCCAGCCAGGGTCCGGCTTGCCCCTGGGGAGCGGCCGTCTCCCCGTAAATACCCTTTAAGGTATCGGCGGTCAGCATCTCGGCGAAGTTCTCATCCTTGAGGATATCCGATTCACCCGCCTGTTCGATTTCCCGGAGCAACCAGCGGCCGTTCAGCCATTGAAAAGTCCAGAACTCCTGGAAAAGGGCCGACTGCCGATCTCCCCGGAGGAATTTTCCCGAGCGGTCATCCAGATAGTAATCCAAAGCCGAGGCGGTAATCAAAGCGGTAAACTCCCTTTGATCGGCCTTTTCGGTATAGCGGACATTCACCAGGTCGATCCCTTGCACTTTCAAATCGTCGATCCGGTTGATCTCGTGGTTCCGGGCCAGCCCCTGAAGCTGGGCCGTATGCTGGGTAAAAAGATCCGGCACCAGCAGCGGCCCCATGGGAACGTAGTCGCGTTTACTCCAGCATTCCTGCAACCGGACGAACGTGCCTTCGGCCTGCTTCCGGAGTTCGGCCGGGGAAACGGCAGGATCCTGCCGGCTGAGAAAGGTCAGCAGCTTCTCGGTCTTCTCCGCCTTGGGGTTGATTTGATTGCGGCTGTAAATAAAATCGAGGTTTTCGCTCTTTTTCTGGGAAACCCGGGAGGCGATGGTGATCAACACGATCATAATTATGGTAATCACCACGATCAGCATCACCACGGAAAGGATGACTTCGGACACGGAATTCACCGCGCCGCCGCTTCCCCCGGAAGAAGATCGCGACCCCGAACTGCGAAAACTCCCCCCCCCTTTGTTGTGGGCCAGAAAGCCTAAGGCCAGGAAGGTATTCGGCCAGCCCACGCTGAGGTTATAGACCGGCTGCGGGCGCTCTTCCCGGTTGGTCCGGATGACCCGGGCCGTCCGCAGGGCTCCGTCCTTCCAGAAGAGCACCTCCTGGCCCGGCCGCAGCCCGCCGGCTGTTACGAAGCCTCCGTCGGGACCGCCCAGCGGATGGTCGGCCGTGGTACGCAGGGATCCGGCCTCCGTTACGATCTCGAGCAGCAGGGCCCGGGTTTGGAAAAGCTTCTCGACGCGGGCCGGGACGATCTTTCCTTCCGGATCGACGGCCAAGACCGGGGTTCCCTGAGAAAGGCTTTCAATGTTCGTCTGTCCCTGAGGGGTTCGGACCGGGGTTCCGGCCGGAAGGCAGCCGCCCCCCTTGTTATGGACCACCAGGCCCCCGGCGATGAAGGTATGCGGTTCGTCCACTTCGAGATTGAAGACCAGCCCTTCCCCGGGGCCGGCCTCGATTCCCCGAACCTTTTCGGCAACCAGCCGGCCTTCCTTCCAGCGGGTAATCCGGTCCCCCACCCGCAGATCTCCGGCCGCCCGGAACCTGCCGTCCCCCAGGCTGAAGGGGTGGTCGGCGGTGGCCAATTGGGAACCCCCCGGGGTCTTAATTTTCACCAGGGGGTTTTTATTCACCAGGATGGTTTTCACCCGGCTCCGAATCGGCCGACCATCCGGGTCGACGGCCAGTATTTCGTCCCCGGCAGCCAGTCTTTCGATGGGCCGCTCTCCCTGCGGGGTGACGATCACGGTTCCGGCCGGGAAGCAACCGCCGCCCTTGTTATGAACGGCCACGCCGGCGGCGAAAAAGGTGTGCGGTTGATCGGTCTGGAGATTATAAACCGGAACCCGTTCCCGGACCCGCTCCAGGGAGACGATCCGCTGTTCGGCCAGCCATTTCCCGTCAAAGGCCAGCACGGTGTCGCCCGGTTTAAGGGCTTCGACGGTCTTGAAAGTCCCCCGGCCCATATAGAAAGGATGTTCCGCGGTGACCCGCAGTGTGACCCGCTCGGTCTTTAACAAATAAAATTCGTCCGCCTCGAGGCGGATGACGGAACGGGTGCGGGCGGGCACCAGGCGGCCGTCCGGCTGGAAGGCCCACAAAGTATCGCCCGGTTTCACGGCGCTGATCGGCACCTCCTGCCCGTCCGCCCGCAGGATCGGGCTGTCGGGCAGGAAGCAGCCCTTGTTGTGGAGGACCAGGTTCCCGGAAACGAAGGTCCCGCCCGGGCTGACCAGGAGATTATAGGCCGGGCTTTTACCCGGTATGAGCTTTATGGAATTGACCGTCCCGGTTTTCAGGGCCCCATCCCGGAACAGAAAAATCTTTTCTCCCGGATGCAGGAAACCGGCCTGGCGATATTCACCGGGGGCTACCAGGATTGGATGTTCGGGAGTAACCCTCAACCGGGTCCCGCCGGCGGCCAGCTCCAGGTACTCTTCGGGGAGCACTCGGATCACCGCCCGGACTTTCGCTGCCTGGAGCCGACCGCCGTCCACACTCCAGACCGAATCGCCCACCCCCAGCCTTTCAACGGCCACCGGACCCCGCGGAGTCCGAATCGGGGTGCCCTTTTCCAGGCAACCGCCCCCGCCTCGGGCCCAGGACAGATCCGGGCCCAGCAAAAGGAGCAACAAGCCCGCCAGTCCGACCAGCCGTTTCATAGGCACCTTGCGCACCCGTTGAAAAAAGGAATTAGTGCAGGGCGGCCAGTATGCCGCCCAGCACTGCCGCGGCGACGACGATACTCACCCCCAGAACGGCCGAGCCCACGATCCGCCCGTAGTATTCCCCCACCGCGGCATTGCCGCGGGCAATTTCTTTCTGTTCGTCGATGCTGGGGGTCAGACGATCGATGAGTACCGGCAGGATCAGGGAGGAGGCGATCACCAGCGCTATCCCGATCACGGCCCCGATAATTGAAAAAATCATTGACCAGCCGATATTCTGCAGTGTCTCCATCATGGCAATCCCTTTCCTGATTGGAACGTTCGATGTTGGATGTTCATCTTTATTTCCGTATTAAAACTTAACCTGCGGTACCGTCCGTTCCGCGGCGGCTTCCAGTTCAAAAAAAGGCTCGGCCTGAAAATTAAAAATACCAGCGACGATATTGCCGGGGAACATCTCCACCCGATTTTTGTAACGTTTGGCGGCGTCGTTGTAGTACTGGCGGGAGAACCCGATCTTGTTCTCGGTGTTGGCCAGTTCCTCCTGGAGGAGCAGGAAATTTTGATTGGCCTTGAGGTCGGGATAGGCTTCGGCCAGGGCAAAAAGCGAACGCAGGGCTGCGGTCAGGGTGTTTTCAACCTGAGCCCGCTGCTCCACCCCGCCGCTAAAATTGACGGCCTGCTGCCGGGCCTGGACCACCGCTTCCAGGGTCTGCTTTTCATGGCCCGCATAACCTTTCACCGTTTCGATTAAATTGGGGATCAGGTCGTAACGCCGCTTGAGTTGGACGTCGATCGAACTCCAGGCGCTTTTGACCTCGTTCCGGTCCCGGATCAGGGCGTTGTAGGTGCCGATCACCAGGAACCCCAGGACCACCAGCAGAGCCAGGATAACGAGTAAAGACGTCATGGGACCTCCTTATTTTTATAAAACCGGTCATCAACCGGGATGGGGCCTTCTCGGACTCTTCGTTCTAATTCATCGGTAAAATTGGGACCGTCTTCATGTAAAAAGAGGATTACTTTATATGGAAATCCACCAACGCCAATTAAAGAATGCAGGATGATTACAACATTCCCCAATTAACCTTATCCTACTAAAATCATTCTGGGTGTCAACACCCTCTTCTCCAGCAGATAAATTTTCTCCTGCTGGAGCGGATGGATTTGGGGCCGCAACAATCCCTGTTGATTTTAGGCAAATGGTGATAGGATTATCCTAACCGATTTTCTTTGCGTCTGATCTTTAATCAACCGCTGGAGATCCGCCATGGGCCCTTCCGGACAAGTGCTCGGAATTGACATCGGTTCCGTATCCCTGGGGGCCGCCTGCCTGGCTCCCGACCTGAGCATCCTGACTACTTTTTATGCCTTCCACCACGGTAAGATTCCGGAAACGCTGAATTCCCTGCTTGCCGCTTACCCGCTGGAAGCCGTCGCCCACCTGGCCTGCACCTCCTCCACCCCGGACACGGTGGGACCGGCGGTGCGCTGCCATACCGAGGTGGCGGTCATCGGCGGCGTATCCCTGATCCGGGAAAAGATCGGCGCCATCCTTCTGGTGGGCGGGGAAAAATTCAGCCTCCTCCAGTTCGATTCCCAGGGTCGGTATCGCCGCACCCGAACCAACACCTCCTGTGCCGCCGGTACCGGCAGTTTTCTCGATCAGCAAGCCTTCCGTTTAAACCTGCCAGGCATCGAAGAACTGGCCGAGCTGGCCTTTCATAACCGGGGGCCAATCCCGAAAATCGCTTCCCGTTGCGCCGTATTCGCCAAAACGGATCTGAGCCATGCCCAGCAGGAAGGTTTTTCCCTGGCGGAGATCTGTGACGGGCTGTGTCTCGGCCTGGCGCGGAATATCGTGGATACCCTCTTTACGGGCGGAGCCGTTCCGGGGCCTTTGATCATGAGCGGCGGCGTCGCCAAAAACCGGGCCGTGGTCCGGCATCTGGCCGACCTGATCGGGATGCCGATCGAAGTGGACGTTTATTCCCACTTGCACGGGGCCGTCGGCGCGGCCGCCGGCCTGATCCGGGAAAAAAAATTCGACCGGCCCCTGTCGCTCCGGCACCCCGCCGATCTCCTTCGGGCGCAGACTGAAAAAAGGACTTATTATTATCCGCCTCTGGAGGTCCGCTCTTCCCGGGTCCCGGATTTTCAGGCCTCTGAAGAGTACCGTTTCCGTTCGACCCATTCCGACTTTCAACCCGAAGTGGAGGTGGAGGTCTTCGAACCGCTGCCGCCGGGGGAACCCATTGAGGTCTTTCTCGGCCTGGATATCGGCTCCACCAGTACCAAGGCCGTCCTGACCGGAACCAGCGGACAGGTGCTCGCCGGTTTTTATACCCGCACGGCCGGACGTCCGCTGCAGGCCGTCCAGGCCCTGCTGGAAGCTCTGGACGCCCTGGCTCGAAAACAGGAGACGGCCATCACGTTCCTGGGGGCCGGTACCACCGGATCGGGCCGCAAGTTCATCGGCCGGATCATCGGCGCCGACCTCGTCATCGACGAAATCACGGCCCACGCCCGGGCCGCCGTGGCTTTGAACCCGGCGGTGGACACCATCATCGAAATCGGCGGCCAGGATTCGAAGTTCACCACCTTGCACAACGGAACGGTCACCTTTTCCACCATGAACACCGTCTGCGCCGCCGGCACGGGCAGTTTTATCGAAGAACAGGCCTCCCGGCTCGGCTGTGACCTGGCGGATTATTCCCGGCGGGCCGAGGGCCGGCCGGCCCCCCTGGCCAGCGACCGTTGTACCGTGTTCATGGAACGGGACCTGAATCATTATCTGAACAAGGGCTACGGCGTCGATGAGATCCTGGCGGCCGTACTCCACGCCGTGCGGGACAACTACCTCTCCAAGGTGGCCGTCGGCTCCCGCCTGGGAAACTGCCTCACCTTTCAGGGGGCCACGGGGCGTAACCGGGCCCTGGTGGCGGCTTTCGAGCAGAAATTGAACCGGCCCATCTTCGTTTCCCGGTTCTGCCATCTCACGGGCGCCCTGGGAACGGCTTATCTCCTGTCCGAGAACCGTCCGGTCCGCTCGGGTTTCCGGGGCCTCGAACTATATGGGCAAACGGTCCCGATCGCAACGGAAGTCTGTGAATACTGCACCAATCACTGCAAGATCAAACTGGCCCGCCTCGACGGTGAAACCGTAGCCTACGGATTTTTGTGCGGCCGGGATTATGATACCCGTCAATTTGTAGACCGGAACCGTTCCGGTTTCGATCTCCTTAAGGAGCGGACCCGGGCCTTCCGGTTTAAACCGGCCACCGACGTCCCCGGACCCGTCATCGGTCTTCCCGCCGCCCTGCACCTCTTCGAGGATCTCCCTTTCTGGGAGCAATTCTTTGACCAGCTCGGTCTGAAGACCCGGACGGGCCGGGACTGCCGGGATGCGGTCTCTCTGGGCAAAGCCCGAGCCGGCGCCGAATTTTGCGCCCCCGTCACGGCCCTCCACGGCCAGGTCTCCTGGCTGGCCGAACGCTGCGATCATATATTCCTGCCCACTTACCTGGAGCAATGGGGCAAGTCCCCGGGAACGATACGGAAATACTGCTATTACACCCAATACGCGCCTGCCCTGGTCTCCCGGCTCGATGAAGCCATTCAGCAGAAATGCCTGGTTCCGCTCCTGGATTTCAAGGGGGGCCGCTTCACCCCCTTGCGGCGGCTCCAGCAGGCCTTGCAAGGGATCAAACCGGGACTCTCCTTCCGGATGGTGCGCTCGGCCTTTGACCGGGCCGAGGCTTTTATCGCCCTGGGCCGGCAACGTCTGCAGGAGCAGTTTGCCCGGCAAGTCGCCGCCCCAGACGAAATCGGCGTGGTTTTATTGGGCCGGCCGTACACCCTCTTCTCCCCGGTGCTGAACAAGGGGATCCCCGAAATCTTCGGAGCTTTGGGGATCAAGACCTTCGCCCAGGACATGATTCCCCGGCCTCCGGAAGGGACCCGCCGGATCGCCGATCTTTTGCAAGCCTTTCATTGGAACTACGCCGCCGCCATCCTGGAGGCCGCCGAGGCCGTCTCTTCCCGGGAGGGGCTCTACCCGGTTTTGGTCACCTCTTTTAAATGCTCTCCGGATTCCTTCGTGATCGATTATTTTAAGCGGCTCCTGGAAAAGGCCGGCAAGCCCTACCTGATCCTGCAACTGGACGAGCACGATTCCAGCGTGGGTTATGAAACCCGGATCGAGGCCGCCGTCCGGGCCTTCCGCAATCACCGGGCCGGAAAAATCCGGGCCTCCGGACGGAAGGTCCGGGAGACCAACCTCGGCCTGGCCGACACCATCGGCGCTAAAACCCTGCTGCTCCCCAACTGGGATCCCATCTGCTGCCGGCTGGTGGCGGACAATCTGGTCGGGCACGGATTCGATGCCCGGGTCCTGGAAGAAAACGAGCTCCTGATCCGTAAAAGCCTCCGTCACAACACCGGACAATGCCTCCCGCTCCATACCATCGCCCAGGAGTTCATGGATTTTATCGAAACCCACCGACTGCAACCGGAAAAAACGCTGCTCTGGATGGGCGGATCCGAGATCTCCTGCAATGTCCGGCTCTTCCCCTATGCCATCCGGAGCATCCTCGATGCCCGCGGGGGGGGTATGGAGAAAGCCGGCGTCTACGTGGGGAACATCACCTTCACGGAACTGTCACTAAGGCTGGGCGTGGCCACGTATTTTGCCTATATGTTCGGGGGTTTCATCCGGAAAATAGGCTGCCACCTCCGGCCCTACGAACGAAACCAAGGGGAAACCGACCGGGCGGTGACCCGGGCCGTCGCCATCGCCGGCGACGCTTTCCGGGGGCAGCGGGATCGGGAGACGGCTGCCCGCGACATTGTCAGACTCTTTGAGGAAATCAAAGTGGACCAAGGGACGCAACGGCCCCAGGTGGCCGTTTTCGGCGACCTGTACACGCGGGACAATGAGGTAATGAATCAGGGTTTGATCCGGGCCGTCGAGGAGGCCGGCGGGGAAGTGGTCACGACGCCCTACAGCGATTACCTGAAGCTGATCGCCGAACCCTACCTTAAACGCTGGCTGATGGAACGGCGCTACGGGGAGGTCTTGTTGAACAAGGGCCTGCTCGAGCTGGTCAACCGCCTGGAAAGAAAATACTACCGGATCTTTGCCCCGCTGCTGGGGGAACCTATTCCGGTTTCCCCGCCTTCGGCCCTGCCGATTTTAAAACGCTTCAACCTCCGGGTCCAGCACGCCGGCGAGTCCATGGAAAATCTGGTCAAGATTTTTTCCCTGCTAACGCTCCATCCGCGGATTTCCCTCTTCGTCCAGGCCAGTCCGGCCTTCTGCTGCCCTTCTCTGGTGACCGAGGCCATGGGCCGGGACATCGAACGTCAGACCGGCATCCCGGTGGTTTCCATCACCTACGACGGGACCGGCAGTCCGAAGAATGACGCCATTGTCCCTTATCTCCAATTGTCCCGGACAGCTTGACCAGGCGCTACTTGGCCGAACGTCCGAACGTCCGACCCGGTATTTTCGTATTATTAACGATCTCATAATAATAACGACATAATTGCCTGAGATATCCTTGTCCCTTGTCCCCGGCTATTGGACCAACCAAGTAGTTCATTAACAATTGATAATTGATTATTGACAATTGATTATTCACCTAGTCCTATGCCGGGAAGGATAAGGAATTGGGCTCCGGGGGATTGCTTCGTCGCTTCACTCCTCGCAATGACGAATTGCCATTAGGGGTATTGAGTCAATTTTCGTACAAAATTGGATGTTCGACGTTCGTTTTTGGTGCTAAATGCTTCTTTCCAGGTTTATGGTCTTGGAAGGTACAAACTGGTTGGCGCTAAAAAAATGCATTAGCTTGGCATCCTCCAGGCCGACCAGGGTGTACATTTTTTTAACGCCGAGGGTTCGCAGGTGATCCATAAACTCATTGATCAACTGCTTCCCGATACCTTTTTGCCGGTAATCGGGATCGACGCCGATGGTGACCAGGGTGGCTTCTTCCTGGTAAATGCCGTATTCCCCCATAAAAATTTCCCCCATGACGAACCCCACTACCGTTCCGTCTTCTTGCTCGGCCACCAGCGACGCGGGCAGGTAATCTTTGGATTTAAACAGTTTTTCAAACTTCATGGAATAGTAACCCGAGTGGGAAGTCTGGAGTATTTTCTCGTCAATCGCCACCACCGCATCAAAATCGCCGGTCTGCATGAGTCGAATTTTAACGTTGTTCTGGTTCATGGGGGCTCCTTTCGATTGAGGGTTAATCGGAATTACCTTATTTTAGTTCGCCTACCAAATCCTTCAAGGATTTTCTTATAGCCAGAACTCCGGATACTGTCGGTTCCGGGGAATATTATTGACCAAAAGGGCCACGGCGAGCATGATTACGGCCCCCAGGCCGACGGGGATGAGGACGTAGTAGAAACCCAGGTGGTGAATCTTGTCGCCGCCGATTACCGCGATGAGGGCCGTGGCGCCTCCGGGCGGGTGCAGGGTTCGAGTCAGGTGCATGGCGCCGACCGCGGTAGCGACCGCCAAAGGCGCCGCCAGCCAGATCCGATCCGGAAAGGCCTGGAAAGCAGCCACCCCGATCACAGCGGAAACCAGGTGGCCGCCCAGGAAATTGCGCGGCTGGGCCAGGGGACTTCGAATCGCCCCGTAAACCAGGACTGCCGAGGCCCCGAAGGAGCCGATCACCAGCAGCCAGTCGCTGCCCTGAAGAAAAAAGTGATCGATGTAGGAGACGAGACCTATCCCCAAAAAGGCCCCGATCCAGGACCAGCCCACCTCGACCAGACTGACCCGCGGCGGACTTTTGGTACTGCCTTTCATCTTGGTCAGATAAGCCATATGCTGTCCCCTTTAGATTCTTACAACCATTGTTCTGAGAATTTGTCTCTAACAATGCTTGTAAGAATCTAAATAAAAAAACTACGTTCTCTTGGGCTCTTGTTCAGCGGTTTTTTCCAACCAAAAAAATTTCAATTTTTTTTGGTTAGAAACTTCCTTCCGTATGGAAGGCCAGTATCCTTAAGACATCGTCCCGAGTCACGATACCCACCAGCCGGCCTGGCCCAGCCAACACCGGAGCCCGATTGATGGCCCGTTCTCTGAAAAGTCGCAGGATTTCCCCCAGTGAGGAATCCTCGCCCAGGGTAATGGCCGGAGAGGTCATAATATCTTCCGCCCGCTGTTCCCGCAGGGGGAAAGCCGTCTCCCCTTCGGTCTGTAAGTATTCGACGATCAAACCCATCGCCGACCCCCGGCCCTGCGGTGCCAGGCGGCGAAGGAAATCTTTTTCGGTGACCAGTCCAACCACGCTATCTGCTTCCAGGACCGGCACGCCGGAGATGTTGTGGCGGGCCATCGTTTCAGCTACGAGGAGCAGAGGTGCCTTCCTCTCCACCCGGACCACTTCCCGGGTCATCAGGCTGCGGGCCCGGACATTCTCCATCAGGCGTTTCCAGGCCGTGCGTTGGGCTACCCGGTAGATCTCCTTAAAGTCTCCGGTCGTGATATCGATATAGCCACCGATTTCTTTCATGGCCGTCAGGACATCTTCATCGGAAAGGGCCCACGGTCCCGAACCCACACTGGCCTCTTCTTTCACCGGTTCATCCATTGCCGCCCCTCCTTCCCTTCCATACATTCCATTATTGTTTGTCGATATTATCCAACGGGTTTTACAGATATTTTTATCCTTAAGCAAACCCTTGAATTTATTATAGTCGAGTTTTAAACTTTATATAAGAAATTGATGGCCCATCGCAAGTCAACATTTTTTCCCCGCCTTTTAGCAATCCCGGTGTCCAAGCGCCGAGGTGAAAAGGAGTTACCCCCATGTCCCGTCCTCTCTTCCGCATCCTGATTTCATTCTTCGTCCTGATAACTGTGTCCGCTGTGAACGTTTACGCCGCCGGCAATGGTTTCCTGTACGCGCTGCGCAATGTGAATGGAGGGGCCAACCAGATTTTTGGTTTTCGAGTGAATGAAATTACCGGAGAGCTTGCGGCACTGAACGGTTTTCCGGTGGACACAGGTGGTTTAGGGTCCAACCTGTCGGTTTCCGAGCATCTGGCCTATGATCAAATAAACGGCCGATTATACGCCCTGAATGAGGGAAGTACATCGATCAGCGCCTACAATGTCAACCCGAGGACAGGTGCATTGACGCCGCTGCCGTTCAGTCCCATCGGTTTGGGTTTCGGGAATTGGCACTGCCTGGCCGTTCATCCCAGCGGTTCGCCACTGGTGGCCGGCAGTGGGTCCGGCAATCTATTGGTAAGCTTCAACATTGCCGGGGGCAGCGCGACCACTGCCGCCGGCAGCCCCTTTGCTACCGGCGCGGCGGCTCCCTTTTCCTGCGCTTTCAGCCAGGACGGTAGTTATGTCTACTCCGGCGGCAACTCGGGATCGGCCATAGCCGGTTTCAGTGTAAACGCGGGCACAGGCGTGCTTATGACCCTTTCCGGTTCACCCTTCGAGTCCGGCAGCCTTTCTTCTCCAATGGCCTACGCCACCGACGATGTCGGCCGGCTGTTCGTTTCGAACTTCAATGCCAACCAGGTCCGTGTTTTCACCACCAGCGGGGGACTGCCCAGCCCGGTGCTGACCAGTCCCTTTGTCTCCGGGTTGACCGAAGGGGTTCACGGCGTGCTCCATCCGGCCGGCTATTATCTGGTCGCGGACCGAGTCGGCAACCGGGTAGGAATGTACCGCATCTCGGGCAACGGGCCGAGCACGACGCTGACGGCGGTGCCCGGCTCGCCCTTCCTGTCCGGAGGAACAACCACGAATATTCTGGCCCTCAATCAGAGCGGCGCCTTTCTGTTTGCCGCCAACGGCGACAGCCGTAACCTCACCACCTTCGCCGTCAACGCCGGGACCGGCGCGTTGACCGGCTCCGTGACCCAGCCCGCCGGCACGCTGGGAGCGAGCGGCCGCATCACCGGCCTGGTCTATGCCAATCAGCCGGAACCGCCCAACCTGCCCGGCTCGGGCTTCGTGTACACCCTGGAAGACCTGTCCGGTGCGGAGAACCGGATCCACGGCTTCGGCGTGAATGAACTCACGGGCGCGCTCACGGCGTTGAACGGCTTCCCCGTAGGTACCGGAGGCAACGGGACCGCCGATAATGCCTTCCAACGCCTGGCTTACGATAGGTCGAACAGCCGGCTCTACGTGCTCAATAACGGAAGCGACACTGTTAGCGTCTATGAAATCGACCGAGTCAGCGGACTGCTTACTCCGTTATCCTTCAGCCCGATCAACCTGGGGCCTGGGAACTGGCACTGCCTGGCCGTACATCCTGATGGGACGACCTTGTTGGCCGGCGATCTTTTAGGACCCCTCGTCAGTTTCCACATCACGGCCGGGAGCGCCGTCGCGGCTCCGGGAAATCCCTTCGCCAGCGGCGCGTCACCGGATTCGTGCGCTTTCAGCCAGGATGGGTTGTATGTGTACGCCGGCGGACCCGGAACGAATATCGCGGGAGTCAGTGTCGCTGGGAGCACCGGCATGCTTACGGCCCTGCCCGGTTCGCCGTTCAATTCCGGGAACAATCCGATCGCCCTGGCCACGGATAGAGCCGGGCGGTTGTTTTCATCGGACCAAAACGGCGGCCAGCTTCGGGTTTTCACCACCAGCGCCGGCGTACCCAGCCCGGTGCCCGGCAACCCGTTCCCCTCGGGGTTGACACAGGCGCCCCATGGCGTACTGCACCCGGCCGGGTACTATTTTGTCTCCGATCGGATCGGCAACCGTGTAGGCGCGTTCCGTGTCGAACGTAACGGACCCAGTACGCTCCTGCCTCCCGTGAGCGGCTCGCCCTTTGCCTCGGGCGGTTCAACCACGAACATACTGGCGCTCAATCAAAATGGTACATTTCTTTTCAGTGCCAACGCCTCGAGCCGTAACGTCACCTCATATGCGGTTACCGGAACGACCGGAGTTCTCAACGGCGTTTATAAACAGCCGCTGGATACGGCGGGCACTGGAGGATTCATCACCGGCCTGGTCTACGCCCAGGGTTTGAATCACCTCTTTCTGCCGCTCATTAAAAGGTGAAGAACTCGGCCGGAAGTGGATGTTAGGAGCAAGCCTGAGGCGTGACTGAAATCCGTTGCCTCTCGGTGATCAGGCCCCGGATCGCATTGCGTCTGACACCTGGGGGCGAACCCCAGGCGTCAACATAAGAAAAATTGCCGATCCCTGATCGGGGAGGCCGGGCGGCCCGCCGCCCTTACCATTTTTCCGAAGTAAGCTGGCGGGCACGGTCCAGTTCCCGCTCGGCTTGGAACAAGTCGTCGCGCAACGATTCGCGTCGGCGGTCGAGTTCGCGAATATCGCTGCGCAATTCTTTGCGCCGCGAATCGGAGGTTTTCTTTTCGCGCAACTCGGCTTCCTTATTCGAGACCTCGTCCAGATTACTGTTGATACGGTTCTTCAGGGCATTGACGTCGTACGCGGCCTGGTAGATGCGTTTGAACGTGGCGTTGCAGACATCCCGATACGTATGGCCCGCCAACCCTTCACGCACAGCGTTTTCGGGCCGGCAATAGTCGACCAGCCCCACCCGGCGCCCCTCCCCATAGCGCAACGCGTCCGGGACAATCTTCACCCCGGCGCAGGCTTCGCGATGCCGATCGAGTCGATCCGCCGCATAACCGGCCCGGCCGTCCGTGACCCCCAACTCATACCAGTCGACCTTGGCGCACTGTTCCTCTGGGATGGTGGCGCAACCACCCAGCACCCCAATACATACCGCCATCACGATGAGATAACGCATACGCTAGTCCTTTCTCTTAAAGGGGCGATAAGCTTGTTATTATCTTTAATAATGGTGTATATTCCCCTCAGGAATTATCCCAATCAGAATAATGGGGGTCAAAATCATCAGCCCGGCAGCTGCAATGTTAACGTTGCTGCTGGTCGTATTACTAACGAATTATACCGGAGCCCTTATCGTAAATTTTAAACGGCTTATCTGGTTCGCCCTGTCTCTCTCCCTAGGTGTATCTTTCGCCAAGGCCGACGAAATAGGGTGCCGCACCGAGCAACTATTCTAGGACGGTGAGCAGCGCATCACCGATCTCAAATTGATCATAGAGCAGGATCGCATAGTCGGCCTTATCTTTCACGACATCGACAGTTTTGTCGCTAAAGGAAATCCGCTGGCCATTTGGGAATGCGCAATCGATACCACCTATCCCGATGAAAATCACACTATAAAATGGTCACGGTCGACTAACCGGACCGTTCTGGAAATTACCGACCAGGAATCTCAGGATAAATCCCTGGTGAAGATTGAAAAAAGCGGCAAGGGCTATAAGATATTTTTCATTCAGATGTCTCGCTACTTCTCCGGCAATTCAGAATTCCCCAAAAGCGTCGTGATTGAAAACGGCAAAAAACAATGCACCGTGGTCTATCGAAAGCCTTGAGATATTGCGAATTATTATATTTCTTCGGCCATCATTTCTCCGCCCAGGCCTTAAAGAAAGTGTAGCAAAATACCCCGTCCGCTTCGGCCGTCCGGTACAAGTCCTTAATTCCTTTTTCGAAAACATATGGTTCCACTATTCCGGCCTTAAGGGCCGCTTGGCGAACGCCCTTGATCATCGCCGTAAAGGTCTTTTTCGTGAAGCCTTCGACCAGTTCGGGTTTACTGGAGTCAACGTAGACCATTCGGGGAGATACCCGAATCGCTTTATAGCCGGCCTGTTGCAACAGGGGATAAAGTTCTCTTCCGATCAGGGCGTTTCCGCCGTCCCGTTGTTGGAGTTCCACCAGACATTGAATCGCCTGGCGGGCCGCCTCGCTGTCCGGATAAAAATAGGCCGAGCCGTGGTCGCCTTCGATGACCGTGATGGTGCCGCCCGGCCGTAGAAGGTTTTTCAATGTGTGCAGAGCCAGAGCGGGCCTGGAAAGATGTTCCAGGACGAAACAGACAAAAATGTGGTCGAAGGAGCCCGGGCCAAAAGGCAGATTAAAAATATCCGCCTGTTGAAATTGAACGTTGGTAAAACCCGCCGCCGCTACTTTGGCCTTGGCTTCGGCGATAGAACCCTCGGAAATATCGACGGAAGTAATCCAGGCTCCCGGGCTGTTTTTCGCCAGGGTGACCGTTTGCGCACCCACGCCGCAACCGGCTTCCAATACGCGGCTCCCGGCCGGATAGGAAGTGTCGGAGTGCAATAACTCCACCAGGGTGGAAGCCTGGTCCTGTAAGCGAATGTTTTCCTTTGGGTCGTAACCGTGAACGTAGGTTTTATTCATGCTTTTTCTTTCGTTAAAGAATTGATCTTCTGCGCCCATTCTTCGGCATCTTTGATCAGGAACCCTATGCGGTTCCCATCCTTGGTCTTTATTACCAGATGCTTACCCCCGGTGGCGAAGGACGTCTTCCCCTTGAACGATTTTTCAACGGTGGCCTTCTCTATTTCTGCTCGGTCAATCTCTATTCTTTGACCGGTTATTTTTTCGAAAACCAGGCCTTTCTCGGTCAGACCGATCACCCCATTCCCTTTTACATTTCCAAATCGAGCGTCGGCTCCCCGATAAAGGGCGGATTTCGGTTCAATTATAATTTTTTCTTTTGATCGGCCATATTGCTCAACCATTTTACTCCTGAGCGCTTCCGTTTTTACCTTCAACCAACGAGACAAAATAAACCACAGCAACGCCTGGATAACAAAAATCCCGGCTATTAATAGAATAATCTGAGGAGCGTTCATTTATTGGTTTTCCTTCTGGAAGGGACGCCTTTTGCGGATCGCTTCCTTACTTTTCACAGGAGTCCTTTGGATAGGCATACATCTTATCGTCTATCTTTAAATCAAAGGAGGTGATGACCTTCTGGGCATTCCTTTTTACTTTGGTTAAAAGCAGGTTATAACTCTTCGTCTCCTTTCCCGTAGAGACGGATTCCAGCACCGAGGTGGCCGCGAAATCGGGGATGCCGTCGCGGTCGATCACGATGGGTTTGCCGGCCAGGTTATGCACCTCGACCTTCTCTCCGTTGACCTGGAGGCAGATACCTTTTTGTTGGGCGGTGGTATGGGAAAAGCCCGCGACGACAAAAACCAAAACGACTATTGCAGTGGTTAATAAAACTTTCATAATTCTCTCCTCACCTCTTTCGTTGCCGAATGTCGTATCCCCATCGGTTAGTCGCTCATTGGGCCAGTGATGGTTTTATGGCCAACGCCGCGCTCTCGGCACTGCAATCCCGCGTAGGTTTTAGGCCTTTGTTGCGGACCTCAGCGAGCTCGGCCTTGGCGGCCTCCAGATCGGCGCGGAACGCCGGGTCGGCGTGCAATCGGGCCACACTGGCAGCGGCCATAGAACGGCCCTGGATAACGTCGCTGTGCCAATGCACGTTACATACATTGCGGCTCTCTCCAAAAGATAGGCCCCGGGCGAGGATGGCCTCGGTCTGCTCCGGCGAAATCTCGGAAAGGATAAGTGCCCAACTCCAACCGACGGCGGTATGCCCGGACGGATAAGAACCATCCTTCTTCAGCTTTGCTTCCTCACCCGGGGTACAGATGGGCTCCCTGTTCGATACAAACGGCCGAGCACACTTATAGTGGTCCTTGGCCGAGTAGGTAGAAAGGCCCACATCAGTCAAGGTTCGGCGCAGCAGCAGGAATAAATAGGGCGTATCCTCTTCGGTGATCGGGGCATTCAGAGCGCAGGAAAAAGTGCCGGCCGCGTTCGGAAATGACAGATCGGCGTCGGAAACAGCCAGCGACCAGCGCGGCGTGTCTCGTAAAGCCAAGCTTCTGCGACTGATCTCTTCATCGAGCGCGAAGGCGGCCGATCCTGCGGCGGGGGGAGGTGGAAGCAAGACCAGGCTGCGCGGAACCGCTTTAGACGATAGATAGCCCGCGAGAAGGCCCGGGCGGACCTCCGGCACGGCAGCCGGCTTGCTCCGGATATCGTAGCCGACACACCCGGCTATAATCGCAACGATCATCAGTACCGGCAAAAGCCTCCGCCACCCTCCCCTATTTGTAAAATTCATCATCAGATGCCTCCTTTTGATTCCTAAATATCCCCCTCGGGCGGTACGGTGTCATAGTGCTTCCGGCGTTAAGGAAACAACTTGTCTCAGCGGGAGTTCCTCCATGGCTCCTCCCCTACCCTAATTTAGACCCTCGCCAAATTCCTCCTTTGGTCAATGAAACCCAATCGGAAAAATGTTTCGCCCTTTTTTTGATAAAATAATTATGGACAACGGCAAAAATCACCAACGAAGGATATAAAGTGATGATAATCCGAAAAACATGGGTCAAGGCGCTTTCTCCGAGTTGTTGCGCATGCAGGATGTGAAGACTGAAGACACCATAGAGGCCTAAGATCACTGGAACCAGAGTCCCGATATACTTCCCGATCATTTTAAGTTCCTGGTCTTTCCGATTATGATACCGAACACCGAGATCGTCAAAAGTCCAGAGGATCGACAAAAGCAGGGAGATCAGGATCGCTATGCCGGTGGCCATAATAACTCTTTCTAAATTAAAATGACCGGGAGTAAAAGGAACCGATGATTCCGGAGACGGTCCGGAAATGGTTTGGATGACGGTCAACAACCGGGTAGCGAAAAGGAAGGATATGCCAATTCCCTGAAACGGTCGAAAGAGCCAATGTTTGATCCGGCCGATCTCAAAGCTACCGCGGGGCTCTACCTGAATAAAACCCGACCGCCCCTCAAGAATCGAGCTATAGATCGGTTTAACCAGATAAAGAGGGAGACAAAGGAGAACGGTGTACCCCAAAAATCTGGAAAAAACCCAGTAGAATATTCTCCAGAAATCCGCGGCAGGCTGCATACCCCAATAAAGGTGAAAAATTATTGCCAAAGGCAGGACGATGAAAGCAGGAGATAGTTCCTTGATTTTTTTCCAGGTTGCCGTCCTTTTTTTCAATTGCGCCATCTCCTGTCAAGCGGCCTTTCAACCCTTGGGTTTGAAAACGACCGCCGGCCGGGTGCGGGTGGAATACTGGAAGCCCTCGGTCTCCCGAATGGTTCCATACCGTTCCTCCAGCTCCCCGAGCGGTCCGGCATCCAAGGCCCGGACCGGGCAGGCCTCGATACAGTTGGGAAGTTTCCCTTGTTGGAAACGGTCCAAGCAGTAGTTGCATTTGCCCATCTGCGCCCCCGGTTGGGGACCGAATTGTGGAGCCTTATAGGGGCAGGCCTTGCGGCACTTTTCGTCACAAACCTCGTTGCCCAGACAGGTGGAGGAGTCGACCACTACGATCCCGTCTGCTTCCCGTTTGGTAATGGCCCCCACCGGGCAGGCCGGGACGCAGACCGGCTCCAGGCAATGCCAGCAGGGTCCAACCAAGTAGCTGACCGAGACCTCAGGGAAGGTCCCCTTTTCGGTGTAATGAATCCGCATCCAGTTTTCGGATCCGGCCGGAATATCATGCCAGTCTTTGCAGGCGACGCGACAAGCGCTGCACCCGGTGCAGCGGGTCTGATCGAAATAAAAACCGATTTGCATCTTCTTTCCTCCTTCAGGCCTTCCGAACCTCGACCAGGGCGGTGTTCATGACGCTGGCGCCGCCGGGTGAATACGCGTCCTTGGTCAAGGTGTTGGCGCAGGCCCCCCGGTCGATGCCCTCTTCGTCCGGGGCATACCAAGCCCCTTCAAAGATGGAAACCACACCGGGCATGATCCGTTCGGTCAGCCAGGCGGGAATGGCCACCCGGCCGCGGTCGTTAAAAACGTAGACCTCGTCCCCGTCGCCGATCCCCCGGGGCCGGGCATCCACCGGGTTGATCCAAACCCGGTGGGGCTCCACCTCCCGCAGCCAGTCCACTTTGTACAGTTCGGAGTGGACCCGGTTCCGGGGATGAGGGGTCAGGAGTTGCAGGGGGTACTTTTCACGCAGGGGATCATTCCGATCCTCAGGGGTGGCCAGGTATTGCGGGATGGGGGGGCAGAGCGGGTTGTTCAGCTCGGCCGCGCGCTGGGAATAGATCTCGATTTTCCCGGAAGGCGTGGGAAAGGGATTTTTTTCGATATCCTCGATCTGCTCCTTGAAAGCCACAATGGGCTCCGGTAACGAAATTCTATGGATCCCTTCCCGCCGGAACCGATCGAAGTCCTTGATCTGGGCCGCCAGGTCCGGGGTTTTTTCCACGAACATCCGCAGCCACTGGTCCTCGGTAAAGGGGTTGAAATCCTTAAACCCCAGGCGGGCGGCCAGCTCGCTGACGATATCGAGATCGGATTTACATTCGCCCAGGGGTTCGATGGCCCGGTTAATAAAGGTGAAATATGGCCCCGAAGGCCAGGGCCGGGTCAGGTCGCTGCGCTCGGCCGCGCTGGTCACCGGCAGCAACAGGTCGGCGTACCGGGCCTGGGGCGTCATAAACAGTTCGTTGACGGCCAGAAACTCCAAGGTCTTTAAAGCCCGGGCCGCCTGGTTGCTGTTGCCGGTCTGATTCAAATAGTTGTTGCACATGGACCACATCATTTTGATATCGGCCGGGTAACCGCCGGCCGTGCCCCGGAGGATGGCCTCGAAGATTTTGTTGATGTGGACCCGTTTGACGACCCTAAGCCGGATGTCCAAAGTGCCTTTGACGTTGGGACCATCCTGTTCAAAAGGGTTCTTGCCGGGCGGGATGGCCGGCATTCGAAACATGTGGGCCACCGGCAGGCCCATCAGGCCGCCGCCGGCGCTGCCGCCCGGGCGGCCCACGTTGCCGGTCATAGCGCATAAGGTGGCCGCGCAGCGGTTGTACTGTTCGCCCATGGCGCTCCGGGCCGGGCCCTGGCAGTCCATCAAGGCCGCCGGCTTGGTAGCCGCATATTCGCGGGCCAGTCGTTCGATGGTGGCCGCGGGAACGCCCGAGATCTCGGCCGCCCAGGCCGGGGTTTTATCCTGCCCGTCCTCCTTACCCAGGACATAGGCCTTAAAGCGGTCGAACCCGACGGTGTATTTATCCAAAAAGGCCTGGTCCTGAAGGCCCTCCTTGATCATCACATTGGCCATGGCGATCATCATGGCCGTGTCGGTCCCGGGCCGAATAGGGATCCATTCCTGAGCCACGGTGGCCGCCGTATCGTGGTAGCGGGGATCGACGGCGATGATCCGGGCCCCCTTTTCCCTGGCCTTGATCAGATGGTACATGGTGTTGGTGCCGGAGATCATCCGGGCCGGGTCCCAGCCCCAAAGAATGATCATCCGGGAGTTGAGCATATCCTCCCGACTGTGACCCACCATCACCGAACCGTACTGGGTCAGGGAGGCCCAGACCGCCCCTTCCGAGGAGATGTTCCCGTAATGGGTGACGTACCCGCCGAACTGGGCCAGGAGCCGGGAGGCGGCCAGGCCGCCGTTGTGCAGGCTGGCCAGGTAACCGCCGCCGGTGGCCAGGAATATCCCCTGGTTTCCGTATTGCTCTTTGACCCGGAGCAGCTCCCCGGCCAACAGATCCAGGGCCTCGTCCCAGGAAATGCGTTTGAATTTCCCCTCGCCCTTGGCGCCCACCCGCTTTTGGGGATACATGAGGCGCTCCGGATGATGGACCATCTGCCGGTAGGCCCGGCAGCGCAGGCAGGTCCTAAGCTGTTCCGGCTCCGGCCCCTCATCGCCTTCCACCCGGATGATCCGGTTTCCTTTCACATGCAACCGGAGCGGACAGCGGCCCCCGCAATCAAAGGTGGAAGTGGCCCGGACGATCCTGACTTCGTCGCTGTCCGGACTGGAATCGGCTGTACTCATAACTACCTCCCCGGGTGCCGGTTGGCCACCCGTCTGGTTAAAAAAAATCCGTGCTCACCACGGGACAATGTAAGGAATTTTTATCAAAAAGGAAAGTCTTGATTCAGGGCTCAAGAAGAGGGTCTTTCTGTGTTGCCACGCTCTATCGAGATTTCGGTATTGAAGGGTGAGGGTACAGGCGCCCACGGCCAAGGAGAGGATAAGTAGCAGGGCGTCGGTAAACTTGGAGAGATCGGCTCAGGCATGAACTCTGGAAAGGAGCCCACTCCTTTCCAGCATTTTGTGCCAATCATGGCGCTTTGCCCTGCCATAATTTTTTAGAAAAAACCTCTTTTTGCCCGCAAATAATTCGATACTATGCCGGTTCATCCCGGCGCTTTCGGCCCGACCCGTATCAACAAATCTCCTTAACTCCCTTATCCGCCTTTGGTTTTTCTTCCTCGTTCCTCCTTGACATCCCTTTTAGCATATTTTATATTCCTACCTTCAAAAGCAATGCATTATTATCGTTAATAGGTATAAAAGTTATGTCAATATTGAATGGACATCCTATCGGCGGGTTCCGTCCTGCTGGTTTGGGCCAAAAGTTGTACAGAATTTTTTGTCCCCTGAAGACAGATAGATTCATTCTTCCCCTCACATTCATCTTCAGTCTGCTATTTGCCGCGCCGCTTTTGGGACAGACCGATCCGTCGAAGGAGATCGGCGACCCCAACAATGGTATCTACATCCGCTATGCATTCTCTGGCTATACCGTTACATCGCAAGGGCGAGGTTACGAATACAAAGGCGAGGCCACTACGACGCCGGTGCGCGTCAGCGGCATCATCCGCATTTCGATGCCCGGCATGACCATCACGCAGGGCAGCATGTCGGCCAAGGGTGTGATCGGCATGAGTACGCTGCAGAACATCCAGTGGCCCCCCAAAGGCGATGAGGGTTGGGTTGGTAAAGGAGCGCCGCGACGTACTGCCGAGATGCCGTTCGACATCTCCGTGCCGATTAAGCCAGGTCAGGCCGGGTGGATCAGCATCGGCGGCTGCATGAAAGGCGGCACGTCGGACTGCATCAGCGTGATGGCCGAGTTCACTGCGCCGGCCGGCAAGAAGCTCGGCGCGCCGAAGGCGCCGGATGGTACGCCGACGCTCAAACCCGCATTGCCGCCGCCAAACAAGACGGCCGCCACCGCTGGACCAAAGAAGCCGCCTTGCGATGAGCCCCTCGCTTTCTACCCGAAATTCGACGTGAATAGCTTCTACACTGGGCAACCATCGCTTTGCTTCACGCGAGAGCAGTTCGGCGATCAGCTTGTTAACGCGATGAAGCAGTACGCGTCGGCGGGAAACAGCATAGTCGACGGATTCCAGCCAATGGACGTGAAAGACATCGCGATGACCTTCACGACCGATAGCACCACCAAAGACGGAGCACACCTGGCGCCAACGCTGCAAGAAGCTTCGCGACGGCTCGCGCAATCGATGCAAGCGAAGAACCCTGGCTACAAGCTGACGCCGCAGGACCTCTTCGGATTGAGTTTGCGCGTCAACAAGGGCAATGTACGCAACGCGCTGCTGACATGCCACGCCGCACTTTACCGTGACAAGAAGGGCGTGAACAAGGGGTTTGTTGAGCGTGAGGGCGTGTTGACACCGATGCGCAACCCCGATGGTTACGCCGACAAGCAGATGTCCTACACCCCGCCGTCGGGCAACAAACGCCCAATGAACCCGAAGGCACTCAGCCGCGACGAGCAGGGCGTATGGTACCACTATTTTGGAGTGGCGGCGCTCGAGTACTCAGATCGCTACGGCCTCTCGAGCTACTACGGCGCACAGGCCGGCATCTGGTGGATCGGAGACACGAGCAAGAGACCAGCGCTCGACAAGATTAGTGAAAAGGGCTTTCCGGTGACCGAACTGGGGCACCTGCTCGGCAACTTCGCCGTAGCGCTCGAGGAAGGCATCCGTGACAACGCCGGATCACCGCCCGATATCGACAAAAACTGCGTCAACTACGCGGGGCTGCTCGCCGGCGACCGCCTACGTGCCGGTGTGGACCAGGTTACAAACGCCCAGGATCCAACACCCGGGAAGTGGCGACGCGGAGAGCAGTTCAAGCCGAACATAGATCGCTTCACTACGCTCGGTGGTGCCGACATCTTCAAGTCGCCGCTTTCCGTCCGCATCGAGGGTACCCATGGTGAATGGTTCTCGTTCGACCAAACCACAAAGCGGTTCGACGGTAATGCGCCCAATATCTTCGTCTATCCATTCATTGCGGGCGATGGGACGTGGGGACTGGTAACGGTGCCTATGTTCGAGATCGCGAAGAGGCGGTATTCCGCAACCGGCCGTGGTCCCGTCCAGTTGGCGGTTTACAAAGCGGCAACGCGAGCCAGTGTGGCTTTCGAGTTCACTGTGCAGCCGGGGGACACCATCGTCGTGGGGCCCGACCTCGAGACGACGCTTAATGGCCGACGGCTCACACCGGTAGGTCAGACTAGCCGCGGCAGCACTCCTGTTCCCGTGCCGTCGTCAAAAAGCAATGACGGGCATAAACGGCGCGACCAGCACGACAACAGGGGCGGCCGTAACCTTGCGCCCATCGTTCTCGACGAAGTTGATCGCGGGAGCATCGTCCATTGGCACGAACGCTACGATCCGGCAGCGATGAACCCGCGTTTCCGTGTAGAGGAAATCGCCTCGCCCTACGATGGGGCGACTGCGATCCAGTCGAGCGCATCGGGCAACACGACCGCCACGTGCGAGACGAAGTGGATTCGTCGCATCTACAGCACAGGGCAACAGGTGACCAGCGGGGCCACGCTTGAGGCGTATCTTGCGTTCGCGTTCGACGGCACTCGCTTCAACCTGCCAGCAGTGAAGATCGAACTCCTTGACAACCTCGGACGCGCAGTCGGATCGCGCGTCTACTTCGGTAATGGCGTGATCGGATCGTTTAACCGGGAACAGTTGAGCAAAACCGGCTATGTGGAACTGCCGACCCGTAATGGCTT
>JACRCK010000193.1 GCA_016219065.1 Deltaproteobacteria bacterium | reverse complement strand
TATTGTCGGCCGAGCGGGTGCCCAAATCCAAGAAGCTGATCAAGATGGAGATCGACCTGGGAGAGAAAAGGCAACTGGTGGCCGGGATCGGCCAGAATTACACCCCGGAGGAAATGATCGGCAAGGCCATTGTGGTGGTGGCCAACCTGCAACCCACCAAACTGATGGGGGTAGAATCGCAGGCCATGCTGCTCGCCGCCAATGACGGGGAACGTTTGAAGATTATTGTACCGGAAGGGGAAATCCAGGCTGGGGCTAAGGTCAAGTAAGCAACCCTAAGTTAAATCCGAAATTCGAAATTCGAAACAAATTCGAATGACCGAAATTCGAAATTCAAAACCTCCGCCCCTTGAACACATTGATACCAGAAGCACGCCCTTCTTACCTTCCTGATAAGGGAGGGAAACGTTTCGGTCATTTGAGTTTTGGACATTGCTGTTTTTTTCGAATTTCGTGCTTCGGATTTCGAATTTTAAATATCGTTATTTGGCTGTGCTATATATATTCTCCGGTTTCATTTTTATACGAAGGACCTAAAACTTGCACCCTATAGCTCCATTGCCGCATCGTTTCCCCTTCTTTTTCATCGATCGGGTCGAACGGATCATCCCCGGGGAGGAAGGAGTTTTTTCGGTCGCCTGGTCCGCCGATAATTATTACCTCTCCGATCGGACCCCGCCGTCTTTTTTTCAGGCGCTGCTCCTGGAAATGACGGCCCAGGCCGCCGGGATGGTTTTGCTGGCTCTGGAACCGGAATGGACGGAGGATAAACCGCGGGGCGGCTATTTGTTGGGGCTGAATCGGGTGACTTTCCCCCAGCCACCCGCCGGGAAAGAGCGCTTGATCGTTTTCGTCAAAAAAACCCGCAGCCTGGGAAAAATGCTGCGGTTTTCAAGTCAGGTCACCGAGGGAGAAAACCTGCTGGTCCAAGGCGAATTGACGCTCTGGGAAGAGTCGTACCTTGCCGAATAGGGATCTTTGAAAAGGACTATTCACCGCAAAGACACAAAGAACGCAAAGGACAACATTTTTTCATTGGCGGATGAAGCCGCCAATGAAAAACCATTCATTGCTTCGCGAACTCAACCCGCCGCGGTCCCGCTTACAGCGGGATTTCATAACATCGGTTTCTTCGGATTTTATGAAAAATTAAATTCTTGGCGTCCTTTGCGCCTTTGCGGTGAAAAGGTTTTTCATAAGGCTAACGTGTTACGATGAAGTTTGCCCTGTTGATTCCGGCCCATAATGTGGAAACCCGGATTGGAGAGGTCCTGGCGGGGGCCGGAAAATGGCTTGCGGATATTCTGGTAGTCGACGACGGGTCCACAGACAAAACGGCGGAGATCGCCCGCCGGCAGGGGGTGCGGGTCCTTTCCGATCATCCCAACCGGGGCAAAGGGTGGGCCCTGAAGCGGGGCTTCGACATCCTGTTGAAAGAAGCACCGGAGGCGATCCTGACCATGGACGGGGACGGCCAGCATGACCCCGATTGCCTGCCGCTGTTTTTGGAGGCCTACCGGCGCGGGGCCGGTGACGTGATCATCGGGTCGCGGATGGGCCACCGGGACGAGATCCCCCGCCTGCGCTATTATCCCAATCTGGTGGGGACCTATTGCCTGAGCTGGGCCACCGGGCAATATATCCCGGATTCCCAGAGCGGCTTTCGGCTCTATGGGGCCCGCGGCCTGGAGGGTCTTTGCCTGGTCGCCGACGGATTCGCGCTGGAGACGGAGCTGCTGATCAAGCTGGCAAAAAAGGGATCCCGCATTGCTTCCCTGCCCATTCCGGCCATCTACAGCCGAAACGGGCAGGCTTCCCATTACCGGCCGGTGGCCGATACCTATCAGATCAGCATCATGGTCCTGCGTTCCATCTTCTGGCCGCGGCAGACCCGGCGGAATAAAGGGATTTTTTTTCTGCCTTTTCGGGAAAGGAAAAGAGGCCTCTGATGCTGCCGAGAAGGGTGGCGGTGACCGGCATGGGGGTCGTGTCCGCCATCGGCAGAAACCGGGAAGAATTCTGGCAGGCCCTGATTACGGGACAGACGGGCATCGGCCCCGTGGACCTGTTCGACCCTTCCGGATTCCGGGTGCAGATAGCCGCCCAGGTCCGCTGGCTCCAGGGGACCGATTATTTCCCCCGGCGGGAACTCGGCCGGCTTTCCCGGGCCGACCTGCTGGGCCTGATCGCCGTCCGGGAAGCGGTTCAGGACGGCGGCTGGTCCAAAGGCTTTGAAACCCCGGAGCGGACGGCGGTCATCATGGGGGCCGGGGCGGGAGGCATCTATCCGACCGAGATCTACCGCCAGGAACTGTACCGCCGGCAGACTAAAAGACACCCCTCATACCTGTTGTCCTTCCCTTTCTGCAGCCTTACCGACCAGGTCGGCAACCGCTACGGTTTGACCGGGCCCCGGGCCACCGTCGATACGGCCTGCTCCTCCACGGTCACGGCCATCGGCTTGGGTTTCGACTGGATCCGGGAAGGACGGGTAGACCTGGCCGTGACCGGCGGCAGCGAATCCCTGTCCCAGTTGACCTTCTCCGGGTTCAATGCCCTAAAGGCCCTGGACCCCCAGCCCTGCCGGCCCTTTGACCGGCGCCGCCAGGGGCTTTCCCTGGGCGAAGGGGCCGGGGTGTTGATCCTGGAATCCCTGGATAAAGCTCAGGCCCGGGGCGCCCGGATTTATGGGGAAGTCCTGGGCTACGGCACTTCCGGAGACGCCCACCATATCACGGCTCCCCATCCGGATGGCTACGGCGCCGCCTTGTCCATGCAACGGGCCATCAGCCAAGCCGGGATCACCGAGGCGGACGTGGAATTCATCAGCGCCCACGGGACGGCCACCTTGGTCAACGACCCCATCGAGACCAAGGCCGTCAAGCGGGTGTTCGGGCCCAGGGCCTATGGCATCCCCATCACTTCCATCAAATCCTCCATCGGCCATTGCCTGGGCGCGGCCGGGGTTTTGGGCGTGCAGGCCGCCTTATTGACGATCGGGGGCGGAAAGCTGCCCCCCACGCTCCATTTCCAGGAACGGGATCCCGCCTGCGATCTAGACGTGGTTTTCAACCAGGCCCGGGAGAAGTCCGTCAGCACGGTTTTATGCAACGCCTTCGCCTTCGGCGGGAACAACAGTTCCCTGATCGTTGCGAGGGTCCGATGAACTCCACCGGCGTCGTCGTTACCGGTATCGGGATCATCGGCTCCCTGGGCCTGACCCGGGAGGAGTTCTGGAGGAATTACCTGGAGGGCCGATCCGGGATCAAGCCGATCAAGGAATTCACTCCCCTGGCCACGGCCATCGATTTCGGGGGCGAGATCCGGGACTTTAAACCCAAGGATTTCCTGTCCCCTCTGGTCTACCGCAAGATGGGACGTTCCTCCCGCTTGTCGGTCGTAGCCAGCCTGGAGGCCCTGCAGGATAGCGGGCTTCCGATCGACGATGCCAACCGGGACCGGATCGGGGTCATCGTCGGCACGGGTTACGGGAATTCCGGGCTGACCGACGAATATTTCGTCAGCTTCATGGAGGGCGGGCCGACCGGGGCTAACCCGCTCCTCTTCGCCGACACCGTCCCGAACACGGCCGGCAGCCACATCAGCCTCCATCACCGCCTGCGGGGGCCGATCACCACCTTCTGCCAGAACCTGATCTCGGCCGAACTGGCCCTGGATTACGCCTGCGGGCTGCTCAAATCCGGGCAGGCGGAGGCCATGCTGGTGGGCGGGGTGGATGAACTGTCGCCGATCGTTATGCACGCCTTTTCTGTAACCAGGGCCCTCAACCCGGCGCC
This sequence comes from Deltaproteobacteria bacterium, assembly GCA_016219065.1. Classification (GTDB taxonomy): domain Bacteria; phylum Desulfobacterota; class RBG-13-43-22; order RBG-13-43-22; family RBG-13-43-22; genus JACRCK01. The sequence goes on along the minus strand of JACRCK010000193.1, from coordinate 23,816 downwards.
GGATCCGATTATCGGCCGGGGAATGATCCTCGGCGAAGGAGCCTGCGTGCTGGTGCTGGAGCGGCGGGAAGACGCCCTGACCCGAAAGGCCCCGGTTTACGGGGAGATCGCCGGCGTGGCCCTGAACAGCGGCATCACCCGTCCCGGACATTTCGAGACCGAAGCCCGTTCCATGCGCCGGGCCGTCCGGGAAGGCCTTGACGCCGTCGGTGGTGAAAGCGGGACCCCGGATTTGATCAGCCTCTCGGCCAATTTCTCCCGAGAGCTGGACCCCCTGGAATTCCAGGTCCTCCAAGACCTCCTCGGAGATAACCTGCCCCGCATCCCCCTAACCCCCCTCAAATATTTCGCCGGCGAATACGCCGGCAGCGGCGCCCTCCGCCTGGCTTTGCTGCTGCTGTCTATCCGCGACCAGATGATCCCGCCCACGATCAACCCCGAAGAGTTGATCCCGGGCACCCGCTGGGATCGGCGGTTTATCCCTTCCCGGCCCGGGAAGGTGGAGCGCTGTTTGATGAACGGGTTTACGTTTGGAGGAGGGAATGCCTGCGTGGCGGTGCAAAAGGCGTGATAAAAATAAAAAGACGAATATCCAACATCGAACATCGAACGTCCAACATCGAATGTGGAGCTAAATCGCATGACCGTGGATGAGCGTCGGCAACGCCGATGAACGCCGGGAAGGCCCCGGCCCGCCCCAGCGGACAGCGCGCGATATCGTCCTGGCCGTGAAGCCTTTTTTCGAGGTCCTTTCCCTTTCCTCCAGCCATTTCGACTCCAACCGCCCAAATCCCCCGCTGGCGTGGAGGTGCCTGATGTAGAAAAGGAAGGTCACCTAGACGGACCGCCGTCCATTTTTTGAGGCGGAAACTTCTAAGGCGATCGAGCCCGTTTGAGGAGTTGACCCCCGGCCTGCGTTATAGCTAAAGAGGGCTTGGGCTCCCCCCTTTGGCAAAGGGGGGATGGGGGGGATTTCCAAGCTTCGTCCCGCTTTCCTGAAAGTTCTGAGGTAATCCTCGGCTATTCGCCAAGGGGAGCTTTAGGCTGCGATTCCTGGAAAATCGTCATTCCGGCTTCAGGATCAAAGGCAGGTTGATAAAAAAAGCGCCGATTTTGGCCACGAAAATATCGTCGGACCCGCCATTGTAGGTCAGGTCGGGGCCGAAAGTCACCGGGAAGCCCTGGCTCTCGCTGGACGCCGTGTACCCGGCGACATAGGCGTTGCCCCGGGCATCGAGGGCCAGGCCGTAGAGATATTCATACCGTGATCCCCCCAGATAACCGCAATAATCCAGGCCGGAGCCGTCGGTTTTAACCCTGGCCACAAAGGCATCCCCGCCGCCATTATAGGTCAGGTCGGGGCCGACGGCGACCGGAAACCCCTGGGTCTCCGAGGAGGAGGTGCGGCCCGCCACATAAGCATTCCCCAAGCCGTCCACGGCGATGCCATATCCTTCATCGTTGCTGGAGCCGCCGATGTAACCGCAGTAATCCAGGCCGGAGCCGTCGCTTTTTACTTTGGCCACGAAGGCATCCATGGCGCCGTTGTGGGTCAGGTCGGGACCGATGCTGACCGGGAACCCTTGGGCCTCCGTGGAATAAGTGCGGCCGGTGACATAGGCGCTCCCGCTGCCGTCCACGGCGATGCCGTTACCGTAATAATCAGCCTCAGCGCCGCCGATGAAGCCGCTGTATACAAAACCGGAACCGTCCGGCTTGATTTTGGAAACGAAAATGTCCCAACTGCCGTTGTGCGTCAAATCGGGGCCGGCGACAACCGGGAAGCCGTCGGTCTGGCTGGAAACCGTGAAACCCATGACATAGGCGTTTCCGGTTTTGTCCACGGCAATCCCGTAGCCTTCGTCATCGAGCGCTCCCCCGATATAACCGCAATAATCCAGCCCCGAGCCGTCGCTTTTTACTTTGGCCACGAAGGCATCATACATTCCGTTATAAGTCAAATCGGGTCCACCCGTAACCGGAAAGGAGGCTTCCGTGGACAAGGTGCGGCCGACTACATAGGCGCTGCCGTTGCCGTCCACGGCAATGCTGCTGCCCCAGGTAGTATTGGCTCCCCCGATATAGCCGCAGTATATAAGGTCCGTGCCGGCGGCGTTGATCTTGGCTACAAAGGCATCCGAAGCGCTGTTCATGGTCAAATCCGGCCCGACTAGCACCGGGAAGCCGTTGGCGGGATTCGAATTGGTTGTCCCGGTCACATAGGCATTGCCCGCTTCGTCCACGGCGATGCCGTTGGCCCAATCGTTGTTGGTGCCGCCGATATACCCGGAATACACCAGACCGGTTCCGTCCGGTTTGACCTTGGCGACGAAGACCTCCTGGTTGTTTACCCCGTTGTAGGTCAGGTCGGGTCCGGCGATCACCGGAAAGCCGTCCTCCTGGCTGGAACGGGTATAACCGGTAACATAGGCGTGGCCTTCCTTATCCACGGCCACCGCATAAGCCCGGTCTTCCATTGCGCCCCCGATATAGCCGCAGTAGATCAACCAGGCCGGGTCCAGAACCAGGGGACGATTGGCGTCGTAGGGGCTGAGTTTGAACGCTACGGCGTGGGAGGCGTCGCGGGCGGGCCGGTCTTGCTTCAGAGGTTCCCCCAAGACATAGGACATGGAAACCGGGATCCGTTTTCCGTCGATATCCTGGTAGGCGACCGGTGCGTCATCGAGCAATTCGCCCAGCGGGGTGCCGATTTTTAACTGTCCGGCATCGGTCAGGGATACGTCGGCCCCCCGATAAGCCAGTCGAATCCGGCCGGGGTCGGCCCCCGGATGAACGAGAAATTCGTATTTCATTTTATTGAAGGTCCCCTGGTAGATCAAATCAATGCCGGGCCACAGGTTCCTGTAGACCAGTCGCCTGAAGGTCGGCAGCCCGGTATGCCATTGCTCCGGCTTGCCCCTGAAATAGGAAACGGTCCCGTCGGTCCGCAGTTCCCCCTCAGGCCGCACCCCCGGATCGCCGCCGACGAAGTCGAGCTTGACGATCCAGCGTTTGGCGCCTTCTTCAGCCTTTTCATTGCCCGGAAAGGAAACCGGGCGGATTGCCGGCGACGGGGAAAAATCCGGCCGGCCGCTCCGGGAATTCAAAACCAGGGTCAGCCCGCCCTCGTGGAAATAGCCGGAAAGGTGCCGTCCTTGAAAATAATAATCCACCCGGGGGTCCAGTTGCCCCTGGTTTTTTATGAAGAATAAAGGGATCTGGCCATATCCCCCTTCAACCAGGACCCGCTGGTTGTCCGGGGAGGCCATAGGAATGATCGTTTGGGCTTCCAGGTGACCAAAGGGCGAAAACGCCGCCATGATTGAAACAAACCACGCGGACAGGAAGAAACAAAAGCTCCAAGACGTTTTGACCTTCATAACCATTCCTTTCATTGGACGGTTTTAATAGAAAACAGTTCATTTCCCGGCAAACGGAAAAAAGTTTACCTGAGCGCTTCTTTGGCACCTAATTAATCGAAATCACAGGCTCCTGTCAATAGGGCAGAATCGCGAGTCGGAAAGTTTTTCTTTACAAGGGCAGATTAACCGGTCATAATTATTACCGGATATAGATAAAACTGGTAAAAATTATTACCGGAGATAATCCCATGATCGATACGCTCAAGGCTTTGATTCTGGACTTCCAGGAGAGCCCCTTAGCCACCGGTGTTCCCCGGCACCTGCGAATAGATACGATTCCCGGCAAGGCCACCGTCTGCATCGGGGTCCGCCGGAGCGGAAAGTCTACCTTTTTGTTTCAGGTCATGCAGCGGTTGCTGGAGAAAGGCGTCTCCCGGGAAAACCTCCTTTATCTGAATTTTTTCGACGACCGACTCCATCCGTTACGATCGGACAGGCTGGGGCTGATAACCGAGGCCTATTTCTCTCTTTATCCGGAGAAAAAAAACACGGAGAAGATTTATTGTTTTTTCGATGAGATTCAGACCGTCCCCGGATGGGAGCCTTTTATCGACCGTCTGCTGCGGACGGAAAAATGTGAGGTCTATCTAACGGGCTCGTCCGCCCGGATGCTTTCCCGGGAAATCGCCACCCAAATGCGCGGGCGGGCCCTGTCCTGGGAGATCTTTCCTTTTTCCTTTAGAGAGTTTCTGGGCTACAAAGGCCTTGAGGAAACCCATGCGCAATCGACAAAAAAAAGGCTGTTGATCCGAAAGGCCTTTGACGAATACTGGGAAACCGGCGGCTTCCCGGAGGTGGCCGGTCTCGGCCGGAATCTGAGGATCAAGATCCACCAGGAATATTTCAACACCATCCTGTTCCGGGACCTGGTTGAACGCCACGATATATCCCATCCCCGAGCGGTATCCGATCTCGGCCATTGGCTGGTGGACAACACGGCTTCGCTCTATTCCATCAACAACCTGGCCGGTTATCTGAAATCATTGGGGCATAAAGTTCCCAAGGCCGCGGTTTCGGATTACCTGGCCTGGTTCGAGGACGCCTATTTCCTGTTCACGGTCCGCATTTTCGACGACTCGCTGGCCCGCAGCAATACCAACCCCAAAAAAATCTATTGCATCGATCACGCTCTGGTGAACTCGGTATCTTCGGGGATCCTTCTCAACTTCGGCCATCTTCTGGAAAACCTGGTTTTTACGACCCTTAGGCGCGACTACCCGGAAATTTATTACTATAAAACCAAAACTGGCCGGGAAGTGGATTTCATCATCCCGGCGTACCGGCGCTCACGGATCCTGATCCAGGCCTGCGAATCTTTGCAAGATGCCCAGACCAGAAAACGTGAAGTCGCGTCCTTGAGCGAGGCCATGGGCGAACAGGGGCTGAAAACCGGATTTATTGTAACCAAAAACGAAGACGAACGAATCGAGACCGCTTCCGGCCGTATCGAAGTAATTCCCCTATGGCGATTTCTGGTCGAACAACCGTAGCGGGAGTGATCCCTCCAAATCCCCTTTGACCCTCCACAAATACTTCGCCGGCGAATACGCCGGCAGCGGCGCCTTGCGCCTGGCCCTGCTGCGCCTGTCCATCCGCACTGACCACCCAGATGTTTCCCGGAAACCGCTGCCGGACTCCCCGGCGGGTCCACCTGCCTGCACACCCAGGGTCGGCGAGTCCGGGAACCCTTTCCGGTGCGATAAAATGAGTGGATCAACTCAGAAAATCGAATTTTAGCCGATAGCGCCAGGAAGGTTGGGATTGGGGATTTCCTGGTCCTGACCGGCGGCGGCGTACTCAAGGTCAAGACTGAAACGCAGGGATGGGTGAGGGGGATCGATTTTCAAGTAGTTGAAATTCTGGTTCGGCTAAGGTCTGGAAGGCGTGGGGTGCGCCTTAGTGCGACAGCGGGCAGGTTTTCCCCTGACACCATGTAAATTGAAAGAAACCGACCCGGTCAGTTTCTTATTCTGGGCTCCGCCTCCCCCCGGCTGGTTCGCCAAAGCTCCGAAAGTCTATCCTGACGCCTCGCTTACGTGGAGTTGGCAGTCTTCCGTTGGCAGCGAGAAATAAAAGGTGGCGCCTTCTCCTTCCACCGATTCGGCCCAAACCTCTCCTCCGTGCCGCTGAATCGTTCGTTTGACGATGGCCAGTCCGATGCCGGTGCCTTCAAAACTGGAGTCCGGGTGCAGCCGGCTAAAGGCCTGAAAGAGCCTGCTGGCCTGGTCGCTGGGGAAACCCACGCCGTAGTCCCGCACATAAAATATATGCCTTCCCTCCTCCGTCCGGCAGGTCACGTCGATGGTGATTTCCCGGGTTAGGCTGAATTTAACGGCGTTGCTCAAGAGGTTGACCCAGACCTGTCTGATCATGGTCTGGTCGCCGTGTATGGCCGGTAGGGGCCCCAGATGCAGGTGTATCCTGCGGTCCGGGTGGAGGGCTTCCTGTTCATCCAGCACTTCCCGGACCAGTCCCTCGGTGTCGATGGGCACGGCCTCTATTGGTTTATGCCCGGACTTGAAGAAAGAAAGCAGTTCTTGGATGAGCCTTTCCATACGGAAACTGCTACGGTGAATCCATTCCACGTATTCCAAGCATTTGGGTTCAAGCTGTGAGGCATACTTGTCCAGGATTTTTCGTGAAAAGGCCTCGATAGTGATGAGGGGCGTTTTCAAATCATGGGAAATCGAATAATTGACCATCCGCAGCTCTTCATTGGCGGCGTTCAGCTCGGCCACCCGTTCCTGCAGCACCCGGTTCAGGTTATTAATCTTCTCCTCGGTCTGCTTCCGATCTGTGATGTCCAGCAAGGACCCGATGACCGCCGGTCTACCCCGGTAGAGCGTGGATGAGCCAAAGACCTCGACGTTTCTGACCTCACCCGCCTTGGTGATGATTCGAAATTCGTAATGAAGGGATTTAACTTCACCGGCCTGCCTGCGCCTAAGGTTCTCCAACACGATATGCAGGTCCTCGGGAAAGACCGTTTGATTGGCGCCGATGTGCAGGAGTTCATCAATGGTATAACCGTGGATCTCCGCAAACCTGGCGTTGACGTACTTGAACATCCCGTCCTGAAGAAGATAGATGCCTACCATGGATTTTTCGGCCAGGGCTCTAAATTTCTGTTCCGACTCATCCGCCTGGGCCAAGCTCCGTTCCAACTCGGCCACCCGCCCCCGTAGCCGTTCCAATTCTTCTGTCAATTCCTGAGGTGTTTTACTCGCTTCTTCCATGCTGTGCCCTCAATGGTTGTCCCTGCCTCCATTCCCAGAATGTCCTCTTTCCGATGTAGCCGTTTTTACAATAGTAACGCTTTCCTGGATTCTCCGTCAAAAAGAAATCGAAGCTGTTTTAACTTGCCCCCCTTCAGGCAGAGCGAAATTGGAAATGTCTCGCCGGCGGGGTTTTCTTATTGGCTTAGGGGCTCAGATATTTGAGTATTTCCACCTTGGTTTCGGCCATTTCTCTCGGTTTTAACTCCATGGTTACCGTCGAGGAATACCCTTTTTTCTCCAAAAGAGAAAATATGCGCGGATAATCCACGATGCCCCGGCCCAGGGGCAGGTGTAGGTCGTCTTTGGGGGACGTCCCGCCATGATTGTCATGCACATGGATATGCTTGATGCGGTCGAAACAGTTTTGAATAAAACCGAATGAGGTATTTTCTTCGGTCAGAAGCTGACCATGACCAATGTCCAGGGTCATAGCCAGGTCCGGAACCTGATCGAAAGCCGGGATGAAATTGCTGTAAGGCTCGCTCAGGTTCTCTAGACACAGCACCACCCCCCGGCTTTTGGCCGCAGTCGTCATTTCAGCAAGCAGCTCAATTTTTTGCCGGATCACATCAGGGGGTATCGTCCGCGCATCCAGCCAGAAATGTATGGTCCCCTTCTCCACCCCGGCGGCCGCAGACAGCTCAAAAAGCCTTTTCAGGCGGGGAACGAAACGGTTCCGGAGATTGGCGACATCAAGCGGATTGCCCTCTCTGGGATAATGCGCCAGATAATACAGGCCGTATCGGCTTTTCAGCTTCAGGAGGTCTTCCAGTTGGTCCTCAATTTGTTCCGGATCATAAAAGGACATTTCCGCAAAGGGATAGCCAAACCGGCCAAGGGCCTGAATTTCTTCCAGGGAGTGGGCCCTGCCTCCAATAATCGCCAATGATTTACTCCTTTCCCAGCCGTATTCCTTTCCTCGGCCGTTCACGGCTGGAGGATCAGTTCAGCTTCAATCTCGATACGATCATACCAGCCCGGATGGCTGCCGGCAAGAGGCCAAGGTCAAGGCTATTGGTCACGGCTCGACTGAGCTCGCCGAGGTCCCCGCCCCTACATCAGAGCTTAAGGCTTCTTCGCCGAACGGTATTTTCGTATTGATTCGATGTTCGATGTTGGACGTTCGATGTTCGTCTGTTTTCGAACCAAGCCTGTTGACCAAATTAGGTCCGAGTCGGCTGGCATATTTGCCCTCCCTTCCATCTAAGCTGAAAGGGGCTTGGGTCCCCCCCAGCAAAGGGGGGTTGGGAGGGATTTTCAGGCTGCGCGGTTGCTTAATCATTGATCCGCCACCATTATTTTTTCTCTCAGTCCTCTGAACTCCATCCCTAGTCCTATTTTACCTTGACTTCCTGCAAAACCTTTTAATATACATAAGTTACCCAGCTTTATAGTTGGGGTCTATTCCCGAAATCCTTTTATTATGGAAAGATATGAATCAAACCAAAGTCCTTTCCAAAAAGGATATCCTGTTATTATTTGATCTGATTTCTGAAACGCTGACCTGCGCCGACCGGGATGAGCTCAAAAAAATAATTTTGCGTTGCCGGGAGTTGTTCCCTTTTGAGTTTTCGGTAGCCGGCTGCTCAAATATCAGACATATGCTTACCAACCCGAATTTTGAATCCGAGGTGGTGAATATCAGTTATCCACCGGAATACCTTAAAAGATATTTTGAAAAAGGCTATCATCTGAAAGACATTATCATTCAAGAATATTTTCGAACGCTGGAACTCGTCAACTTCTCGGAAACGATAGAAAAATACGCCGGCGGCAAGAAAACCAATGTGGATCTCGAGGCGGAGGAGGCCGGGATTGTCGATGGTTTTATTTACGGCATAAGAGACTTGGATTTTTCTCAGGCCACAAGTTTTACTTTCGCAGACTATCATATTGAAAACTGTGATCGAACAAAGCTTATTATCAAGATCCTGGTGCCGCACCTTTCGGAGGCGCTGAAACGAATCGTCACTAAGAGGCCTCCCCCGACAGCCGCCAATTTATCAAAACGTGAAATTGAGGTCCTGTCCTGGCTGAAGGAAGGCAAGTCATCCTGGGAAATATCCGTGATTCTGGGAATTTCAGAAAATACGGTTAATTTTCATATCAAGAATATCAAACGAAAACTGAACTCCACCAAACGCATGCAGGCCGTAGCCGTTGCCCTTGGACAGAAACTGATCCAATTATGAAGGCCTTTGTCGAAGCTGAAGACACCCTCTTTCCTCCAACCCATTTTTCTTACCCGGGCATTTATCCGCTGGAAGCATGTTGAAACCAGACTTTTCCTTCGGATTAATTGTTTTTTTCTTTATCATCTATTCCGGAATAACAATTTTGATAGGGATTTTCGCCTCCCGCCGGGAAAGCGAAGAAGACTTTATGATCGCCGGGCGCAGTGTGGCCGGCATCCAAATGATCGCAACCATAACCGCCGGCATTTTTGACGGCGCCCTTCTGTCCGTTTATATCGCCTTTGTTTACCAGTTCGGCCTTTCCGCTTTATGGTTTGTCGCCGGTTCAGCCCTTGGATTTCTGATTTTTCGAAGGTATGCTGAACGAATAAAAAACAAGGCCGATGAAATCAAGGCCTATTCGATGCCGGAGTTTTATTACCGAATTTATGGTAAACGCGTCGGCTTGATGTTCTCTCTTTTCCTGGTTGTTCAATTTTTTTTATATTTGATTGTCAATTTCATTCTGAGTGCCAAGATTCTGGCTCACCTTTTCCCCGGCTTGTCCCATCTGGCCTGCGTCGCCATCGGGGCTGGAATTATATTAATCTATCTCCTGCTGGCCGGGTTTAAGGCGGTTATCAGAACAGACTTTTTCCAGTTTCTGCTTTTATTCATTTTGTGCCTGACGATTTTTATTTTTTTAGCGCAAGGCAGCGAGATCACACCCGTAGACCTGAACTGGGAATCCATGGGCCTTGGAAACGTTATCGGTTTTCTTTTATTAAGCGCTCTGGGGATCATGGTCGCCCCAGATTTCTGGCAGCGGTCCTTCGCAGCCAGGGACTCGAAAACCCTGAAGGCAGGATTTGCCTTTGGCGCCCTGCTTCTGCCTTTACTCGCTTTCTTTATCACGGTTGCCGGCCTGGCGACACGACACCATTTTCCTTCGATCCTGGCCGAAAATGCTTTAGTTACGGGCATTTCTTTGCTGTTACCCTCGGGGATCAAAGAATTCGGCCTGGTTTTATTGTTTGCCGTGGCCCTCTCCTCCGCAGATACGGTCACTTTTGTCGTCGCCTCCATAATTTCCAGGGATTTGCTGAATTATTCCCAAAAAAACAAAGAAAAGTCGGCCCGCAGGATTACACAGATTTTCATGATTATTTTTGTCGGTCTGGCCCTGATCATCGCCAGCCGTTATCAGAATATAATGAAAATCGGGTTCTCCCTGGCTAGTTTAAATCTCGCCCTCTTCCCCGTCGTATTACTCTCTTTTCATTGGGGCCTCGACGAAAAAGCGGCCTTTTGGAGTCTCGTGGTGACCTTTATCGGGGTAACCGGCCTTTGTGTGGTCGGTTCCATGACCCCGGAAATTGCCGCCCTTTCCCTGCCCATCGCCTTTTTTTCCCTGATGATTATGTCGATCCTCTTTCAGAGAAGGGCGCGCCCGGCGGCACGATTTAAAAACTGCATTAAAAATGATAAAATCGATCGATCTTAAGGCAAGCCAATGGAACATTTTGCCAAATTTACCCCACCCCGGCCCTCCGGGATTGTCCCCCGGAGGAGACTTTTTCGACTCCTCGACGACCTCCTGTCCCACCCGATCCTCTGGGTGAGCGGTCCGGCCGGCTCGGGTAAAACAAGTCTGGCCGCCAGTTACCTGAAAGAAAACAAAGCGCCCGCCCTCTGGTATCAAATGGACTCCAGAGATGGAGATATCGCGACCTTCTTTTACTATTTGAGCCTGGCGGCTAAAAAAGCGTCACCGCGAAAAAAAGGGGGTTTGCCTCTGCTTACCTCAGAGTATCTCAAAGATATCACCACCTTTGCCCGGAGATTTTTTGAGCAGCTTTTCAACCGTTTAAACAAAAACAGCTTTTTAGTTTTTGATAATTATCAGGAAGTGGCCGCCGAGTCTTTACTTCATCTGGTGATCCACCAGGCCTTAACCGTGATTCCGCCGGAGATCAAGGTTGTTTTGTTAAGCCGCCAAATGCCGCCCGGAGATTTGATACGTTTCAGGGCGAATGACCTCCTGGGGCTGATCACCTGGCAGGATCTCCGCCTGGATATCGATGAATCGGTGGAGATTTCGGGGCGGCGTCGCCCGGAAGGTCTTTCCCTCAAGGATGTCGAGCATTTGCACCGAGCCGTTGACGGCTGGGTCGCCGGATTGGTATTGACCCTCGAAAGTATGAAGCTAAAGCCCCTGGATCTGCAGGAAGTCAGCAGCCATCCGCCGGAAGAAATCTTCGAGTACTTTGCCAGTGAGGTCTTTTCCAAATCCGATCCCGAACTGCAGACCTTCTTGCTCCGGACCGCTTTTCTTCCCAAGTTCACTGTGGAGATGGCTCACCAACTGACGGGAATGACGGAAGCCTCGCAAATCCTGGCTTCCTTGAGTAAAAAAGGTTTTTTTACCGCCGAACACGGTCATCAGACTCCGCAGTACGAATATCACCCGCTCTTTCAGCGTTTCCTGATCAGCCGGGCGCGCCAGACCTTTTCCATGGATGTGCTGGAGGACTTGCGGACAAAAGGGGCCTCGCTTCTCGAAGCCGCCGGCCAGATAGAAGCGGCCGTCGAATTATTCCAGGAAATAAAAAGATGGGATCGTCTTATTCCCCTGATTTTGAAATATGCCCCCTTAATGGTGAGCCAGGGACGGGACCGTCCTCTGGAGCAGTGGCTACGCAGTCTGCCGCCGGAAGATTTGGAGCGGAACGGCTGGCTCCTTTATTGGCTGGGGGTATCCCTGATTACGGTCGATCTTTCCGCCAGTCGCCGAACCTTTGAAGAAGCCTTTGAACTCTTTGAAATTCGGAAGGACATATCCGGTCAGCTTTCTGCCTGGAGCGGCATCGTCTCGGCCATCCTTTACGCCCAGGATGATTTCAGCTTATTGGATAAATGGATGGCCTGGCTGGACTCCCAGGTCTCGTTACCGCTGCGCCTCCCCCAGCCCGAGCTGGACGGGATGCTGGTCACCAGCATGATGGGGGCCCTGACCTACCGCCAACCCAGCCACCCCAAAATCGACCAATGGATTCGCGAGGGGGATCGTATTGCCAACGATCACCCCAATGCGTATTTCCGCATGAGAGCCAATATTTATCTGGGGGTTTACTTCTTTTGGACGGGAAATTTTGCCATGGTGCGTCATCACGTCCAGCGGGTTCAAGAGAGCGCCTCGGGTCTCCAGGATCTACATATGCTCCGGATCTGCTCCAAGTGGGCCGACTCGCATTATTTCTTTTTCCACCAGCCGGAGGGGGAAGCCTGCCAGAGAACGGCCCTGGACGGCCTTGACATCGCCCAATCCACGGGTATCCATTTGTTGGACATGCAATTGTATGGAAATCTCATCATGGGGTTCCTATCCGACGGGAATCTTCTGGACGCCGGAAGACATTTGGACGCCATGGGCTCGGCGATGCAGGGTAGTTATAGAAGGGCCTATTATTATTACCTTGCCTCATGGCAGGCCTGGTTGAATCGGGATCTGCCCAAAGCCCTCCATCACATCGAACAAGCCTTAAATTTGATCATCGCTTCCGGGATGCCCTCGGTAGAAGTCTCGGTCCGGGCGGCCTTTGCTGAACTCCTTTTCGAAGCGGGAAAATCTCAAGAGGCCGACAGCCAGCTCGCCATTGCCAACAGGAAGGCCGAGCTTCTGGGTGGAGATTATTTCGTTCTTATCTGCGGCCTGACCCAGGCCCGTTTAGCCCTTGCGGGCAATGGCCGGCCTGAGGCCCTGAACTCCCTTCGAAAGGCCCTGGCGGTCGGACGGACCCAGAAGTTGTTTAACAACTACTGGTGGGTGCCGGCTTGGATGACGGCCCTTTGTTTAAAGGCCTTGGAGGAGGGCATCGAAGCAGAATATGTCCAGGAATTGGTCCGCCGCCGCTTTCTCTTTCCCGATCGTCCCCCGTATCATTGCCAAAACTGGCCCTGGGAATTAAAAATCCATACCCTTGGCCGTTTTGAAATAATTAGGGATGGAGAAGCCCTGTATTTTCCGGTCAAAGCCCCTAAAAGGGTGCTGCTGCTTTTGAAGGCCTTGATCGCGTGTGGGGCCCGCGGGTCATCGGAAGAGCAACTGGCCCAATTTCTCTGGCCGGAGGCCGAAGGGGATATGGCCCTGCAGTCTTTGGCCACCACCCTTCATCGGCTCCGCCAACTTTTAGGCAAAGACGGAGCGATAGTCGTCCGCGACGGCTGGGTAAGCCTGAATTCAAGAAAATGCTGGGTCGATGCCCATGTTTTTGAAGAGTTGCTTCAGCGGATGGAAGAGCAGGCCGGTTCCAACGCTTCTTTTTTACAGAAAGGAAGCCAAAAAGAAAATTATCAACCGCTCGAGTCGGCTCTAAACCTCTATCAGGGGGTCTTTTTAAAGGACTTGAACGAACCTTGGGCCATTTCCTATCGGGACAGGCTGAGGAGGAAATTTGCCCGTGACCTGCTGCAATTGGGCGAAAATCTGAAAAACGCCGGGGCCTTCGAAAAGGCTGCCGCCTGGTTCGAAAAGGGGCTGGAAGCCGATGAATTGGAAGAATCTTTCTATTTAGGCCTGATGACCTGTCATCAAGCCAGAGGAAGATCGGCTGAGGCACTGGCGGTTTACCAGCGGTGTGATAAAATCATGAAAAGCAAACTGAATGCCCATCTATCCTAAGAAGTTTAAAATTGCGGATATCTTTAGAGAAAAACTTTTAGCCGTCCTTGGCCTTCATCTTTTTTCCCCGCGTTTAACAGGTTTGCTTTTTTTCGATCTGTAACCTATCTGTAATTTACTTTTCATTATCATTCCTTTTAATTTCAAACCTACCATTTTTGGTAGGTTTCCCTTTGATTTGTTTTTGATATACCAATCGCTGCCATTGCAGCAAGCAATGTGTGTAAACGAAATCCTGTTAATAAAAAAACCGCGCGGAGGAACGAATCAGTTGAAAACACTAATCCAACATAAAGGGCGGCATTATCCGTTAAAGGATGAGGTGATCGTAATCGGCCGTGACTACAACTGCGATATCCGTATCGACGAGCCCGCGGTTTCAAGGGTCCACGCCCTTATCTGCCGGGAAAAAGGAAACCTGGTTATTGAGGATCTTGGCAGAAAAAGCGGAACCCGCGTGAACCGGGTTGCCATCAGGCGAAAGATATTGAGTAATGGCGACCGAATTCAGATAGGCCGGACCTCTTTGGTCTTCCGCTATAATAAAGAGGGGCAGTCTTGCCCAGCGTAAGTTATTAGAAAATCATACATTATCGGTAAGGGCCTTCCGTTTAAACCTAATAATATGATCAGGATTCGGCCAGAACGATTTCCTGCTTAATTTTTTCGGCATCGGCCGGGTAGGTGCGGCCGGCAAGCAGAAAGAACACGCCTCCGGCAATGCCTCCGACGGCGGAGGTCATCACGGCAATACTCAATCCCTCGGCCCCCCCGCCCAAGGTGTCGGATAGGAATCCAATGACATATGGCCCCCAGGCACCGCCAAAAAAATACTGGGCGAAAAAAGGGGTCAAATCTTTAATATTTATATCTAAATTAAAGGCATCCGGTTAGGCGTTCATTTTCTGTAGCAGGGGAGGATGCGGCCCGCGGTCTTGCCGGCGATTTGCTCCTGAATGGCGATATACGGCATGCCCATGGATGCCGTCGCACCAGGTCTGGAAATGGTTCAGTTCAAGCCCTTCTGCTCCAGAAACTTGGACAGCAGGTCCGCGATCTCGAGATTGTTTAGATCGGAGAAGGGGAAGTGCGTATTGCCGCGAATGCCTATTTCGGGTAGATGCACGATGGTGACATCCCCTCCCCGGCGGTTCACCGCCTCCCGCCAAAGCCTCGCCATCGTCAGACGCACGCGCCATTGGTCCTGGCCCGGATTCGCGCTCGGTTCCTTCGGAATGTTGTCGCCGTAGAAAATGATGATGGGGATCTTGGTGAGTTGCAGGAACTCTGTCAGAGGCACGCCAACCGCCTCCAGCGGGCCTCCGGAGCTCGGCAGCGCCGGCGGCACTTCGCCGTTCGGGAAGATGAAATTGCTCCCCGGCTCATAGGAAACGACGGCGCGGACGTTTCGGCTCTTGATGGCGGTGCGCCAGCCAGGGCCGCCGCCCTGGGAATGGGTGACCAGAATCCCCAGCCCGATCTTGTCGAACAGCGCCGCAACAGCGTCGGAGGTCACCTCCACATCGAAGGGACCCGTGTTGGGGGTCATCTGGCGAAAGTACTGGTTCAAGGCTTCCGGGTCCCGTGAGAACTGGATCCCAGGGAAGAAGTTTGGCCAAATACCGATACGGAAGGTGTTGAACCATTCCTGCTCGTCGGGCGTGGGCGTAATGGCAAGCGGCAGGAGGCTACGCCCGGCAGCACCGCGTCGCGGCTGGTCGATTACGTAGACCGCGAACCCGCGGCGCAGAAAAATGTTTTGATAACCCTCGCGTTCGTCCGGCGTGGTTTCCCAGGTCTTCGAGAACTGTCCGGCGCCATGCCAGAGTACGAGAGGAAGTTTGCGGGCGTTCACCGGGACCTGGTAAAACACGTAAGCGTGATCACCATGAAACGTCTGCCCTTCAGGGGTCGGGTGATAAGAATCGAAGAGGCCGGGGTTGCTGATCACTTTTCCGCCGATTGCGAAACTGCCCTGCTCTTGGATGATCAGCGGCGTGGCCGCGCCTTTTCCGGCGAAAAGCGCACTCGGCGAGGCGATCATGGCTGCGGCGATCAGCAGGAGTGCGGTCAATAATTCCCACCAGTCAGGTCTCAAGGAATTCTCCCTTCCATCCTTGTGTATTTGCCTTAGGATCTCGTCACCGCGCTTTTCCATCCACTCAACGGTTTTTAAGAACCAGGCCTAATATTTCACAGGCATTGTCGGCTTCTTTCTTGCCGACTTTGGCTTCGAGAACGGAAATCAGGCTCCTCACCTGCGCTCCGGTCAGACCGACATTTAACCCGATGTTAAAATGAGACTGCAATTGGGGATTGACGCCCTGCATATTGGCCAGGGCCGAAATGGTGGCGATCTCCCTGTTCTGAAAATCCAGGTTGTCCCGTCCGAAGATGTCCCCGAAAAAATGTCCTTTCAAGAACTTGTCAATGGCGGGGGCGAAAGCAATATACTTCCCCGTAGCCGGTGCTCCCAGCAGTCTGGTCTGAATTTCGGCTCCGAGTTCGAGGCTGCATTTGTCGGCCGGCATGGGGGTCGGTTCCTGGCCAAGCGCGTCCCTGATCCCTTTCTGTTCCCGTTCTTCCAGAATGCCCATAAAGGTATTAATGCCGTTCAGGCTGCGGGGAAATCCGGCATAGGCGTACATCTGCACGAGGATTTCCTTGATTTCATTGATGGTCAAACCGGCATCCAGCCCATCGCTCAAGGCCGTTTTCAGTTTTGGCAGATCGCCGTTGGCGGTAAAGGCGGCGATGGGGACGATACTTTGCTGTTTTGCGCTCAGAGTCTGAATTTTGTCCATATTTTGTGCCTCCGCAATGGCTGTACAGCTAAACAGTAAGACAAAAATAACTGCCGGAAGCGCAGTGTGTTTTTTATTCATGAGTAACTCCTTATTTACCATTGTATTGCTCGTCGGTGACTTTTTCCAGCCATTCTACGTTGTTGCCGTTGAGAGTCCCCGTGATGGCGATATGGGTCATGGCGGTAGTGGGAGAGGCTCCGTGCCAATGCTTTATCCCCGGCGGGCACCAGATCACGTCGCCCGTCCTGATTTCCTCAACCTGGAGTCGGGATTATCTTTTTCAGGCACGGCATATGCCCAAAACTCCTGGATCAACGCGCACCGAAATTTCGATTTCCTCCGTAAGTGTAGCTTAATAGCTTTCCCAGTGCTACCCTACATTATACGGCGGGCTGGGGAAAGCATCGGGGGTGGAAGCTATGGCCTTTCCGAGCCAAGCAATGGTCTGTCCGAGATGGCTCATATTCCGCATGGCCTCATCGTCGCCAAGCACCTCCCCTTTGTCGCGGCCCAGGCCCAGGTTCCAGTAGATGGAACCGGGCACAATCATGGCAGACAGGAGGAACAAGTGATTGATGGTGTCAAAAACGTGGGTCGCGCCACCGCGTCGGACTGCCACGACAGCGGCCCCGATCTTTCCCCTGAGTGTTCCGCCGTTGGCCAGGGCGACGAAACCGGCTCGATCGATTAGCGCCTTCAACTCGGGGGTTACATCGGCAAAGAAGGTTGGGGAGCCGAGGATGACGGCATCAGCGGCGTACATTTGTTCCAAATACCCGTTCATATTATCCTTCTCGACGGCGCAGCGTCCATTCGGCTTCTCGAAGCATTTCAAACGGGCAATGCAGCCCCTCACAGGATTTCCGCCAATCCGCAGGTACTTCGTGCTCCAGCCGGCGGCTTCCAGCGGTTCGAGCACTTTTTTGAGCAGGATCTCCGTATTGCCGCCGGGCCTTGGGCTTCCGTTTATAGCAATAGCTTCCATGATGGTCTCCTTTTGATTCAGTGCCTAAGGTGTTGGAAGTCTCTTAGAGTGTAATCAACGCATACTGATCATTGCCCATCCGCAAGGTCTTCATGTATTCAAGCTGACGCAGCCCGCTTCGGGACTCAATGCGTTCTATAATGTCGCGTCGTTCCGGATCCGGCAGTGCGTAAACCATATCGACCGAAGCTTTGTCCACGGCCAGAATGTCCGTTGAGCCGATTATACCGATGTCGGGGCACGTGGGCTTCGCAGCAGTCGTTCCGGCACAGTCGCAATCCACCGAGATATTCTTCAGCACATTAATATACGTGATCTGCGTGCCGAAATGAGCGGCGATCCCCTTCCCGGACTCGACCATACGCTCCAGGAAGAGCTTCCCTTTGGACCAACCCTCACCATGTATTTGCCGTTTGCCCACTTTTCCTGATGCGCAGCCTATGCCGATATTTTTAAGTGATCCGCCGAAGCCGCCACTGGTATGGCCTTTAAAATGCGTGAGGACGAGGAGCGAATCGTAGTTTAAAAGATTCCTGCCCACGGCGATCTCTGTGAGATGCACCCCCGGAGTATAAGGGCGATTCTTTAACGCCGGCGACAACCATTCATCAAAAAACTCGCGCATTCCCGGTATGGGTAGTAGGGTATCTCCGTCCTCGTCCATTATATCAACCGGGCAAAAGTCGAACCCATTGATTTTCAGGGTCTCCCGGTGGCCTTTTGTAGTTTGTCTCGGGCTTGGATAGAGAACATTGCATTCCACAATGTTACTTTTGGGAACATGCGCTTGTAAGGCCTTGGTAAGTTCTAACGGTATCAGGTAAGGCCCATGCGGCTCACCGGTGTGTAACTTGATGCCTATTTTACCTGTCATTCCTCGATTGACTTTGGAGTAGATTTTCAGCAACCCGTTGACGCTGATATCCTTAGTAAAAAATACTTGGGCTTGGTTCGGTGGTACGGCAAGAGCACTGCCCATACCTTTAAAATCGCATACCGCAGTAGTCCCCAGCGCCAAAGCGCTTTTCTTCAGAAAACTGCGACGCGAAATTTGTCTTTCCACTGTTTTTTTCCTTTCAATAATGGATATTTCAAGGGTCTAAAATGCTATTCTTTCATTCCGAGTCTGCGCACCCAAGCGGATACTTCGTTTTGTGCAGTTTTTGCATCTTTTCCCCAAACTCCCAGACCAGCCAGAATGGTCGAATTCGGACAAAGTACCGCGATATCCGTAACGCTTCGTCCCAGACCGCTTCCCTGGTGAGTGATAAACGGCACAATGGTTTTTCCGGACAAATCGTATTCCGCTAAAAACGATTTAAACGGTGTGGCCATCGTACCCCACCAAATCGGCGTGCCAACGAAAATGACATCGTAGGCGCCGATCTTTTCAACTTTTGTTTTCAACGCAGGCTTAAACCCTGAGTTCAGTTCTTGCTTTGCCTGTTTCGTAACGGCATCGTACTCTTCAGGATAGGGTTTCACAGTCTGAAGTTCTATAATATTTCCGCCAACCCTTTCATGAATTTGATTAGCAATTTCGCGTGAGTTGCCGGAACGAGAGTAGTAGACGATCAGCACTTTTGTTTTGGCGGTAACCGTCGCGGCGGCCGGAGCGGGAAACAAATGTGGAAGTACGGGGGTTGCGACTCCTGCAACCAGACCGGCAAAGGTAGTTTTCAACAAGTTCCGTCTGGACAGATCAATCTTGTTGGCGTTATTTGTTTTATTGCTCATGGCATTTTCCTAGTTTTGTGGTTTTCGATGTTAGACTTACAGCATCCCTGGCGCCTAATGCCGGGCTTAGTGGCCAGCGGTTCGGCCCCTCGGCAGCCGGTCATTTCCTCCAGGTTTTCGATTTAGCGAGCTCGTGCACCGAAATCTTTGAGGGCGCTATCGATCTCGGCAGCATCGTTCGTCCCGCTCAGCGGTCGATCAGGGCCATGTGGACCTCGGGCAGCCGTTCGCCGTGGATCGTGAGCTTCGAGAAGGCGGTGTTCAGTTCACGCAGATCGTCGGCGGTTAGGACGACATCCAGCGCACCGAGGTTCTCGTACATACGCTCGAGTTTCCGGGTGCCGGGGATGGGCACGATCCACGGCTTCTGGGCTAGCAGCCAGGCCAAGGCGATCTGGGCGGGCGTGGCGTTCTTCCGCTTCGCCGTCGCCTTCAGCAGGTCGACCAGGGGCTGATTGGCTGTAATGGCTTCGGGCGTGAAGCGCGGGAAACTCGCACGCAGGTCGAGGGTGGCTTCAAAGGACATGGTGGCGTCGACCGTCCCGGTGAGGAACCCCTGACCCAGCGGGCTCCAGGGCACGAAACCGATGCCCAACTCTTCGCACACCGGCAGCACCTCCGCTTCGGGATCGCGGGTCCAGAGCGAGTATTCACTCTGGATCGCGGTGACGGGGTGTACCGCATGGGCGCGACGGATCGTCCTGGCGCCGGCCTCGGACAGCCCGAAGTGTTTGACCTTGCCCGCTTGAATCAGGTTTTTCACCGCCCCGGCTACGTCTTCGATCGGGACGTTGGGATCGACGCGGTGTTGATAAAGGAGATCAATTACCTCTGTGTTGAGCCGCTTGAGTGATTCTTCGACCACCTGCTTGATGTGCTCCGGTCGGCTATTGACCCCAGGGAAGGATTCGAGGTCGAAGCCGTATTTCGTGGCGATCACCACTTGATTCCGGAAAGGGGCCAGCGCTTCACCCACGACTTCTTCATTGGTGAAGGGACCATAGACTTCAGCGGTGTCGAAGAAGGTGACCCCACGCTCTACGGCCGCACGGATAACTGCGATCGCTTGCTGTTTATCGGCAGCCGGACCGTAGCCGAAGCTCATGTTCATGCAACCAAACCCGAGGGCTGAAACTTCCAGACCGCTTTTTCCCAATGTACGTTTTTTCATTGTTTCTCTCCTTAGCGCCTGTTTTAGAATTGGATTATTTCGTAGGGTTTGCTCACAGCTATTGGCCACCCTGTCGATGGTTTTTATTGTAATTCCGAAAAAACAGGAGTGGTAGACCGATCCTGTTAATTTATTGCCTAATTGTCCGAGATCCCGGATAATGGTTGTAACGGGCAGCGGGGTCAGGTAGTATTCAAGCAGGAGGAAATGATGAAAAATAAAGGAATCATTGAGGGGGTTGAGCATAAAAGCCGGGAAGTGGCGCTCGACGCTTTGGGAAACAGCATTGCCCGATGGACCGATCAAGGCGAGCAACCTGTAACCACGGTGCCGGGCCTGTCACTTTTCCGTAGGGACGAACCGACCGAGCCGATAAGCGCCGTGTACGAACCGAGCATTTGCGTGGTCGCCCAAGGGGCCAAGCGCGTGCTGCTCGGAGACGACACGTATGTGTATGACGCGCGCCATTATTTGCTCACCTCCGTGCATCTACCCACGGTGGTGCAGGTACTCACAGCGAGCCGGGACAAGCCTTACCTGGGGCTCATGTTGAAACTGGACCAGCGCGAGATTTCCCAACTGATGGTGGACAGCCATCTTCCCCCGCCCCGGGCGCAGCAATCGCACCGTGGCATGGCGACGGGCGAGGTCACTTTGCCGCTGCTCACCGCCATTCACCGGCGGGTCGACCTGCTTGCCGAACAGAAGGACATCCCGATCCTGGCGCCGATCATCCAGCGGGAAATCATTTACCGTTTACTGGTGGGCGATCAAGGTGCGCGTCTGCGCCAGATTGCTTCGGCGGGGAGTCAGAGTCATCAGATAGCGCGGGCCATCGATTGGTTAAAAAGTAACTTCAATCAGCCGTTACATATCGACAACCTCGCGGCCCAGGTCCGCATGAGCAGTTCCACGTTTCATCACCACTTTCGGTCCATGACCGCTTTAAGCCCCTTACAGTACCAGAAGCAGTTGCGCCTGCAGGAAGCCAGGCGTTTAATGCTGACCGAACACCTGGATGCCGCCAATGCAGCGTTTCAGGTCGGCTACGAAAGCCCTTCGCAGTTCAGCCGTGAATACAACCGTTTATTTGGGGCACCGCCATTACGAGACATCGCGAGCTTGCGGCAATTGGCGGCCGGTGAGAGCGGGTAGGAGGTGCCGGGACTGGAGGGTTAAGGGCAAGGGGGGCGATGTGAGCTATGATGTTTGTGATAGGGTCGCCATGTTCAGGGAGCACCACCGGTATTCATCATCTAAGTGAGGTCAAAGATGTCTCAGGAAGCTAAAGAGGCTGACCACTCCGGTGTGGATAAGGGATTGATCGCCATGTTTTTGAGGATGTCGCCCGAGGAGCGATTGCAGGCCAATGACAATGCTTTTCGTGCCATTCTGGAGTTGAGAGATGCTCACCGGCAGCGGAAAAACAAAGAACGCGGGCTTGAGGGAAGTTCTGGAGGGGCTGCTTGCGGCGGGCGTCGATTTTATCCTGGTCGGAGGCCTGTCCGCCGTAATTCAGGGGGCCCCGGTGACAACAATGAATGTGGAAATCGTTCACTAAACGCTGCGACAACTGGGGGAGCAATATGGCCGGGAGGGGGACGGGGAAGACAGCAGCAAGTAGGTTTACTTGAACAGCGGCATCTGCCGGCCCCTGCGGGGGCCGGTTTTTTTTGGGGTTTGGAGGCGGGAGAGGATCTTTTCGTCGATGTCGTTTACGAAAGGGGACAGGTGCTGCTGAAGTGATTGGCCCAGGATGGTGCGCTTCTGGGCCCAGGTAAAGTACAGTTTTTCCGCGGCCCGGGTGCAGCCCACGTAAAAGAGGCGGCGTTCCTCCTCCAGGTCCGTTTCACCGAACAGGGTCAGGGGCAGCAGGTTGGCCTCGCAGCCTGTCAAGATGACCACCGGGAACTCCAGTCCCTTGGCGGCATGAAAGGTCAGCAGTTTCACGCTTTCCCGGTCGGGCTGGTAGGTATCCAGGCCGGTCTGCAGGGAAAGGGTTTCCAGGAAGGAGCCCAGATCACCCGGGTGGGCGGCCGCGGAGAGCCGGAGTTTCTTCAGCGGTTCTATTTCCGGCGTCCGGATGATGGACTCTGGGGGGAGGCTTGAGGCTTCCGGCCCGGCAGCGACTTCCCGCAATACCTGTTCCAGCGCCTCCAAAGGAGTCCCGGTAAAGGAAACCAGGGCCTTCATTCGGATGAAGATTTGCCGGACTTCCGGATCGTCGGCCCAATGGGTTTCCCGGACCCGCTGGTAAGGGATCCCTTGTTCAGCGAAGATGCGCCCGATCGTCTCCCCCTGGGCATGGAGCCGGTAGAGCACGGCGAAATCCGCAAAGCTGCGGGAGACCTCGCCGACGCTCCGATAGGCCATGGTTGACATGGAGAGCCCGCCCATTTCTGCCTCGATGATCTTGACCACCCGACGCGCCTCTTCTTCCGCTGAAGCGAGGGCGGCCACCGGTAAGGCCGGCGGGCCTTTTTTAATCGTCGCCAGGCGCAGGGGGACGGAAGCCGAGGAAGCCGCCAGGACCTGCTGTGAGGCCGCCAGGATTGTTTGGTTCAACCGGAAAGTATCTTCCAATATGATTTCCGGCACCGGTCCCGCGTCCTTTTGAAGCTGATCGAAGAAATCCGCCCTGGCCCCCCGGAAACCATAGATGGCCTGGTTGGGATCGCCGATCACCAGCCACTCCCGGTTGGGCCCGGTCAGCAATCGGAAAAGCCGGTACTGGGCGGCATTGATGTCCTGAAATTCGTCTACGAAGATAAAGGGGAAGCGACGGTGGACCTCTTCCCGGAAATCCCCTCGCGTTTCCAGAAAAAAAACGGCCTGATTGATCAGCTCATCGAAATCCCAGAAATTTTGAGCCGTCAAACGTTGTTGGTATTCCTGATACAGCACAGGCCAGTCCGGGAAGGCTTTCCAGGTGGGCAACCGGTCTCCGGCCCCGGGCGGCAGCAGGGAGCCCTTGGCCAGGGAAATCCTCCGGGAAAGTTCCTTGAGTTGTTGCACCGGGAAATCGGGCCGGCTCTCCCGGACGGCTTCTTTCAGCCACTGCCCCGCTTCGTTTTCGGATAAGAGGTGGCCGGGCTGCGCTAGATCCTGAAGGAGCAGCCGGTAGCAGAAACCGTGAAAAGTGGTGATCCGGGGACCGGCCTCAACGGGGTTTTTCCCCAACAGTCGGCGGACCCGACCCGCCATTTCTTCGGCCGCCTGATTGGTGAAGGTGATGGCCAGGATCTTTTCCCCCGGCACGGAACGCTCAACGATCAGGCGGGCCAGGCGAAAGGTCAGCGTGCGGGTTTTTCCGGTTCCCGGGCCGGCCAGAACGATCAGGGGCCCGGCCTGATGGCTGACGGCCTGGAATTGTAAGGGGGTTAAACGGGACAGGTCCATGGACCTTCAACCCTTGTCGATGCTTTCGTTTTTCCGCCCGCAAGGGGCAAAAAAAAGGGGCCGACGTTGGTCAGGCCCCTTCATCTGTCGCTGGAAAAACGAAAAAATTAGAGTTCTTTAACGGTTATGGCAGCGGTTTCGCAAACTTCCACGCAGCTTTCG
>JACRCK010000201.1 GCA_016219065.1 Deltaproteobacteria bacterium | reverse complement strand
CCGTCAAGCCCTGTCCCGGGCGACCGCCCGGTCGCCCCTACGGGAGGGCCGGCCCCTAAATCCATCGGGGCCATGGTGGCCGGTTTCAAGGCCGCGGCGACTACCCGCATTAACTCCCTCCGGCGTACGCCCGGCGCGTCCGTCTGGCAGCGCAATTATTTCGATCACGTAATCCGTGACGAGGACGACTACAACCGCATC
This sequence comes from Deltaproteobacteria bacterium, assembly GCA_016219065.1. Taxonomy (GTDB): domain Bacteria; phylum Desulfobacterota; class RBG-13-43-22; order RBG-13-43-22; family RBG-13-43-22; genus JACRCK01. The sequence continues at coordinate 7,681 of JACRCK010000201.1, read as the reverse complement.
ATCGAGTACATCACTACTAATCCCCAAAAATGGCCCGAGGATTCCCTCCATCCCGACAAATTCCCGCCGCATCAAAAATCAACCCGGAATTTCCTCATTCGACCGTGGGGCTGAGGGGGACCCAAATCCCAGACTGCCCCAGCCCGGGAACCGGCTACCCAGCCCCGGGCGACCGGCCGGTCGCCCCTACGGGGTTTTCCCCCGGCGAACAAATGTTAATCCACTTCCATCGGCAATGACCTGGGCCCGGAGCAAATTTGGAAATTCTCCAACGCCAGCGTCTGAACAAAATATTATCTACGGCGAACTACTTTTTGACAGGTCAGGGCGCAGATGATATACCACACCAATGGATTTAATTCAGAGTCGCTGAAAAGAAACTAATATATCCAGGAGAAACAGCATGTCCTGCGGAGACCCGATAAAGATGTTATTTCAACCGATTAAAATCAATCACCTGGAAATCCGCAACCGCATCGTCATGCCGGCCATGCATCTGGGTTATACACCGGGCGGGCAGGTTTCGGACCGGCTGGTCGATTTCTACTGGGAAAGGGCCCGGGGCGGGGTGGGGCTCATCATCATCGGCGGCTGCACCATCGACGAGTACGGCGGCATGTCGGAGATGATCGGCCTGCACGACGATCGTTTTATTGAGGGCCTTTCCCGACTGGCTTTGTCCGTCCAGGGGGAAGGGGCCAAACTATTCGCCCAACTCTACCAGGCCGGCCGGTATGCCTATTCGCTGATTACCGGGCGGACCTCGCTGGCCCCCTCGGCCATCGCCAGTTCGCTGACCCGGGAGACCCCCAAGGCCATGGATGCGGACGAAATTAAAATGGTCCAGCAAAGTTTCGTCCGGGCTGCTTCGAGGGCCAAGGCGGCCGGGCTGGACGGGGTCGAAGTACTGGGCAGCGCCGGCTACCTCATCAGCCAGTTTCTCTCCCCGGTTACCAATAAGCGGGAGGACGAATACGGCGGGTCCTGGGAAAACCGGACCCGTTTCGGCCGGGAAGTGGTGGAGCAGGTGCGGGAGGCCGTGGGGCCGGATTATCCGGTCATGGTCCGGATCGCCGGCAACGATTTCATGCCGGGGGGCAACACCAATACCGAGGCGGCGGCTTTCGCCCGAATTCTGGAGGCGGCGGGAGCCGATGCCGTGAACGTCACCGGCGGCTGGCATGAAACCCGGGTGCCCCAACTGACCATGATGGTCCCCCAGGGAGCCTTTACCTATCTGGCCCAGGGGGTCAAACGGCAGGTAACGGTGCCGGTAGTGGCCTGTAACCGGATCAACGATCCCCTGGTGGCGGAGGAGATTCTACGGCTGGGCCAAGCCGATATGGTCGGCCTGGCCCGGGCCCTGATCACCGACCCGAATTTACCCCGGAAGGCCATGGGCGGGCATTTGGAAGCGATACAACACTGCATCGCCTGCAATCAGGGCTGCTTCGATGAAGTGTTCAAGCTGGCGCCGGTTACCTGTCTGGTTAATCCCCGGGCCGGGCGGGAAAAGGAAACCCTGATAACGAAGGCCCCGGCCAAGAAGAAGGTAACGGTGATCGGCGGCGGCCCGGCCGGACTGATGGCCGCGTTCACAGCGGCCCGGAGAGGACACCAGGTTTCCTTGTACGACCGCAACCCCACTCCAGGCGGGCAGGTGCCGCTGGCCGCGCTACCGCCGGGCCGGCAGGAGATGGACAACCTGGTCCGTGATCTGGTCTATCAGCTCGGGCTCCATGACGTGGAAGTGAATACCGATCAGGAAGTCACCGCCACCCTGCTGGAGGCCCTGTCTCCGGACGCCGTGGTCGTGGCCACCGGCGCCCGGCCCCTGGTCCCCGAGCTCCCGGGTGTCCACCTGCCTCAGGTGGTCGGCGCCTGGGAGGTGCTCACCCGTAAGGTCGATGTGGCGAGTCCGGTGGTGATCATCGGCGGCGGCGCGGTCGGCTGCGAGACGGCCCTGTTCCTGGCCCGCCAGGGGACCATTTCTCCGGAGACCCTCTATTTCCTCTTTGAAAACCGGGCGGAAACCCCCGAGACCTTGTACTCTCTGATTAGCCGGGGACTCCAGGAGATCACCATCGTAGAAATGATGGGCAAGATCGGCCGCGATATCGGGGCCTCCACCCGCTGGTCGATCATCCAGGATTTAAAACGCCGGGGCATCCGGGAAATGGTCTCCGCCAAAGCCCTGGAGATCACGCCCGATGCCGTGGTGGTGGAAAAGGACGGGGAAAGGATTTCCCTGACCGCCCGGACGGTTATCCTGGCCGTTGGTGCTACGCCGGTCAATGATTTATACGAGGAGATCAAGGACCACTATAAGGAAGTCTACCTGATCGGGGACGCCAAGCGGCCGCGCAAGGCCCTGGAGGCGGTGCGGGAAGGGCTGGAGGTAGGGCTGAAGATTTAATACGAAAATACGAACATCGAACGTCCAACATCGAACATCGAATTTCGGATGCAGCCCAGCCCCGCGTTTCGCGGGACTGGGCCCTATTGATTTCAATTTCCTGGAGTGTATCATGATCATCGGAGTTCCTAAAGAAATCAAGAACCACGAGTATCGGGTTGGCGTGGTCCCCGCCGGGGTGCGGGCCCTGGTCAAAGCCGGGCATCAGGTAATGATCCAGACCGGAGCGGGCGAGGGCAGCGGCATCACGGATGAGGAATTCCGGGAGGCCGGGGCGGTCATCGTCCCCGAGGCCGCGGCGGTCTACGGCGGAGCCGAGATGGTCATCAAGGTGAAAGAACCTTTGGAACCGGAGATTCCGCTGCTGCGGGAGGGACAGATCCTGTTCGCCTACCTTCATCTGGCCCCGGCGCCGGAGCTGACCCGGGGTTTGCTGGAGCGGAAGATCATCGGGGTGGCCTATGAGACCATTCAACTGGCCGACGGTTCGCTACCGCTGCTGACCCCCATGAGCGTGGTGGCCGGGCGCATGGCCGTCCAGGTGGGCGCCCACTACCTGGAAAAAGGTTTTGGCGGCCGGGGGGTCCTGCTGGGCGGTGTGCCGGGAGTGGCCCGGGGTAATGTGGCCATCATCGGGGCCGGGACGGTCGGCGCCAGCGCGGCCAAGATAGCTGTCGGACTGGGGGCCTATGTTACTATTATAGATAACAATGCCCAGCGCCTGGCTTACCTGGACGACATCTTCGGAACCCGCATCAACACCCTCATGTCCAATTACGACAACATCGCCGCGGCGGTAAGGGAAGCCCATCTGGTCATCGGCGCCGTCCTGATTCCCGGGGCCAAGGCCCCCAAGCTGGTGACCCGGGAGATGATCCGCTCGATGAAACCGGGGACCGTGGTGGTGGACGTATCCGTGGACCAGGGGGGGTGCTGTGAGACTACCCACCCCACGACCCACACGGATCCCGTCTATCTGATCGATGGGGTGATCCATTACGGGGTGACCAACATGCCGGCGGCCGTGGCCCGTACCTCTACCTTTGCCCTGACCAACGTGACCCTGCCCTATGCCCTGGCCCTGGCCGGCAAAGGGATCGCCCGGGCCGTGGCCGAGGACCCGGCCCTGGCCGGAGGGGTCAACGTGTACCGGGGGGAGATTACCTGCGGCAATGTGGCCCGGGATCTGGGCTATGCCTGCACCCCGCTGGAGAAGGCCTGCCGTTGACAAATTAGTTTCAAAATTGTGTCGACTCGAACCCTGGATTTGGTCGAGGATCGACTACGGATCCTACTAGGGTTATAAAACACGGGTAATATCATGGCAGAAATTCTTTGTTTTTCGAGAAACCGCTGCACGACCGTGGAGGCGGTGGACGACCGGATCACCCGGTCCATCAGCCGGGTACAGGATACCGCTACGGAGGCCGAGGTGGAAATCCTGGTTCAGGCGCCGGACCTGGAAATCATCGCTATCCGCGGCGCTGTCCAACGGTCGGCTGCCGGGGAAACGCGCGATTTTTCCGCCGAGCTCCGTCCGGTGATCGGCGCCCGGGTCGGTCCGGGGATCAAAAAAATCATTCGCGGCCTCCTGGGGGAGACGCCCCTGCTCGAAACCTGGACGGCGCTGCTGGAAGAGTGCTGCAACGGCGTCATCATGGTTTTCACCAAAGAGGTCCTGCTTCAGGCCCCGAAAGACCGGGACGGGGAAAGGGATTTTTTTCTGACCATGGTCCGGGCCAATCCCCGGCTGTATAACAGTTGCGCGGCCCTGGCGGCGGACAGTCCCCTGATGGCGGGACTGGAAACGGGTATCTCCGGAAAGTAATCCCATGGTCCAATTCAGCAGAAATAAACTGACCAGCGTCTACCAAAAGGATGGGGAAACCCTGTCCGTACACGGCGTGCTGGAGGATGATGTCTATGGCCTGGAGGTCGATCTGGATTTCAAGCTTTCGGACCTGGAGATCCGAAAGATCGGGGGGCGCTGGAACCGGATGGAAAATTCGGAATGTCCCCGGGCCATCCCTTTTCTGCAGGAGGCCGTCGGTTTCCGGATGGATGACGAGTTCCCCCAGAAGGTCCAGAAGATCCTGGGACGGAAAGCCTGCCGCCATTTTGCGGACCTGATCCTGGAATGTTCCGAGGCGGTCCGGGAAGCGGCTCGTCTGCTGAGGGGTGTAAGAGGGGAAGAGCGGAAATCCGAATTGGAGGTGGAGGAATATTTCGGCCGGGTGGAAGTCAAAGGAACACCTTCCGACACCCCCTCCCCTGAAGTGGGATTGGCGGAAGGGCCGGCTTCCGGAAGAAGGGCCAAAGGCGAAACGGTGATCGATCTGCATGTCCATTCCGCTCCGGCTTCTCCCTGCAGTTCGATAACCGTGGAGCGTCTGATCGCCGAGGCCCGGCAGATCGGCCTGGATGGCATCTGCCTGACCGACCATAACCATTGCCGGGAGGCCCGAGCCCTGGAAGATCTTCGGCAGCATCAGGGCTACCTCATCCTGGGGGGCAACGAGATCACCACCGACCAGGGCGATATTCTGGTGTTTGGTCTGGAGGAGGAGATCCGGGGGGTGATCCGGCTCGAGGAACTGCGGGAAAAAGTGTTGCAAGCGAAAGGTTTCATGGTCGCGGCCCATCCCTTTCGGGGCTTTCTGACCTTTGGGATCGGCTATCTGGGCTTGACACCGGAGCAAGCGAGCCGCCGGCCTCTGTTTCAGGCGGTGGACGCCCTGGAGGTGCTGAACAGTCGGGTCTCGGAAAAGGAGAATCGCTTTGCCGCACAGGTGGCGGAGAGACTCCGTCTTTCCGTGACCGGCGGCAGCGATGCCCACCGGGAGGGGGAAGTAGGCCGGTTCGCTACCCGCTTTCCCGGTCTCATCCGCAATGAACGGGAATTGATCGCCGCCCTGAAAGAAGGGTCGACGACTCCGGTTGTTTTAGAACCTGAGGCGGAAAGGACCAACGTTGGAAAATCATAGGGACTGGGAAAAAATCGTCCGGCGTCTGGAGCAGCTCTTGCGGCTGAAGTCCTTTCCGGTGGCCTTTAAAATGCTGACGGACCGGGCCGACCTGGATACCATCCCCTTCCTGCGGCGGATGGAAAAAAAGGTCACCCTGTGCCAAATGATCACCCTGGCCCGGAATTTCGACTGGACGGTGGGCGCGGTGGCGGAAGATTTCCTCACCCCCACCTGCCCATCCATCGTGGGGCTGGCCGACATACCGGAAGTCAATAAGGACGGGACTTTTCGCAGCATCGTCTGGGTCCGGACCCGGGAAGAGGCCCGCAAGTTCGAGGCCGCCATCCCCCGGCTGCCCCTTGGTAAATATCAGGCCGTGACCCTGGCCCCGCTGGTCTATAAGCCCTTTGAACCGGATCTGGTTCTGATTTACGCCAACCCGGCCCAGATGATTCTGCTGATCAACGCCCTGCAGTTCGAGGACTATGAAGTCATGCAGTTTTATTGCGTGGGGGAATCCTCGTGCGCGGACGCCATCGCCCGCGCCTTCCTGACCGGCAAGCCTTCCCTGACCATCCCCTGTTACGGGGAGCGGCGCTACGGCCACGCCCAGGACGAGGACCTGGTCCTGGCCCTGCCGCCCGATGATCTGGAAAAAGCCCTGCGCGGGCTGGAGGCGCTTTATCGCCGGGGGATCCGCTACCCCATCAGCTATGCCGGGGCCGAACAGGACCTGGGCCGGGCTTTCCCCGGATCCTACCAAAGCCTGGGACAACTGGAGGCCATCCGCGGGAAGGACCGGCGCCTGCTGCTGGGAGTGACCGGGGGCATCGCTACCGGCAAAAGCACCGTCGTCCGTCTGCTGGCGGAAAAGGGTGCGCCGGTGATTGACTTCGACCTGCTGGCCCGCAAGGTGGTGGAGCCGGGCCAGCCGGCCTGGAAAGATATCGTGGCTTATTTCGGAGAGCAGGTCCTCCAGGAGGACCGGACCCTGGACCGCGGGAAATTCTCTGACTTGGTCTTCCGGGACCTGGAAAAGCGGAAAAAACTGGAGGGGTTCACCCATCCCCGCATCCTGGGCGAGTTCATCGCCGAGCTGAACGCCATCGTGGCACAAGATCCCGAAGCCATCATTCAGGTGGACGTGCCGTTGCTGATCGAGCTGAATTTGCAATATCTGTTTCACCATATTCTGGTGGTCCATGTCCCCCGGGAGGTCCAGATTAACCGCCTGATGGTCCGGGAAGGGATCGGCCGAGAAGAGGCCCTGGTGCGACTCAAGGCCCAACTGCCGATCGACGAAAAGGTGAGCTACGCCGACTTCGTGATCCATAATGAGGGCACCCTGGAGGAGACCCGGAGGCAGGTGGATGAATTATGGGAGAAACTGAAGCAGATCCAAAAAGATAAAAAACCTAACCAAGGTTAAACTCGAAATCCGAAATCCGAAATCCGAATTTTAGTTTTTTTGGGTACTTTCGGGGCAAGTTGACTAGGGGGTCACCTCCGGATGTGGCTGCGTCCCTTCGCCGGCGGGTCCTTCCGGCTCCGGGGCGGCGGGAGCCGGGGTGGGTCCCGAGGGAATCTCCGGCGAAGCCGGCGCCATGATCTCTTCATAAACCGGGATGACGATGCCCCGGCGGACCATGATGTTGTAAATGATCTGGGAGCGGTTGGCCACGTAGCGGGAGCTGCTCCGGGGATTGTATTTCCGGGGATTGGGCAGGACGACGGCCAGTCGGGCCGCCTCTTCGGGGCCCAAGGCTGATGCCGGTTTGCCGTACCAGGTCCGGGCCGCCATTTCGGCCCCGAAGACACCCTCGCCCCATTCCACCACGTTCAAATACAACTCCATGATCCTTTTCTTGGACAGGGCCCTTTCCAGCCGCCAGGTGAGGATGGTTTCCTTGATCTTGCGGACCGGATTTTTCGAGGAGGTCAGATAGAGGTTTTTGGCCAACTGCTGGCTGATGGTGCTCCCGCCGACTTTGAACTTTCCGGCCTGGATGTTCCTTTCCACGGCCTTCTGGATGGCCTTGAAGTCGAACCCCTCGTGCTTGTAAAACTTGTCGTCCTCGGCGATGGCCACGGCCTTGATCAGATAGGGGGAAATCCGGGACAGGGGCACCCACTGCTGCCGGAGACGGACGTTTTTCCCCTCCCGCCGCCATTCCTGCTCCCGGTATTCCATGAAGGAGGTCTTCCGGGGATTCTCCTTTTTCAGCTTGGCTACCGGAGGATAAAAAAGATAGAACCCCAAATAAAGAAAAGGAAGGGCCACGAGAACCAGAATAATTTT
>JACRCK010000191.1 GCA_016219065.1 Deltaproteobacteria bacterium | reverse complement strand
CCTGGAGGTACTGGATTTCCAGAAACGGAACGTTTTTCGATCCGGCGGGGGGGGTCATCGAGGGCAGCGGGCGGTCAACAGCATAGGGTTCCTTTCTAATGGGCCGGAGCCGCTTTGGGGGATTTGGCCGGGTTCAGGCGGATGATCAAACCTTCCAGGTTGATGCGACCCGGCTGGGGTATGGTCTTGTGGAAGGAGAATAAAAAAGATCCTTCCACCAGGTCCGGCTTCAGGAAGGGGAGGCAATGGCTGCGAAAATCGTCCAGAGACAGGGAATTCATGAGGTCGAAGCACTTCAGGTATTCGGGGAAAGATTTCTTCCACTTGGGAGGCGGCCATTGGCAGTCCTTGGGCACCACCCGATCCAGCAAGGGGATGAGATCCACCTGCTCCTTGCCCACGGTTCCCAGCAGGGTGATGAAATTGATGGGGATAAAGCGCTTGCGGCTGGGCAGCCGGTAGGACATGCGGCCTTCCTGGTCCATCTTGATCTCTTTGTAGTTGGTCCCCAGGTTCCAGGAGGAGGAGCGGACGTTGTAGTTGATCGCCACATCCTGCAACCCGATCCGGAGGTTTCTGAGGGCCGGGAGGGCGGTCTCCGTCGCAGAGGCCGGACCTCCGGGGGAAAAGGGGGACAGGAGGTGGCGCAGATAGTTGCGGGACAGGGTCTGGTTGAACAGGGTCAGGTCCTGGAGGTCCTGTTTCAAGCGGCGGACGGTTTTTTGCCAGCCGTCGCCCCGGCGTTTGACGTATAAATCCCGGTAATGTTCCAGAGAATCCGGGTTCCGCTCCAGATCCAGTTTTTCGTAAGCCAGATTGAGTTCGGCCACTTTCCGCGTCTTCTGCAGTTTCAAGAGTTCATCCTGAAGGGGGGCCCGGTCGGGGTGATAGATCATCAGGAGTGCCCGATAGGAGGCCTTGATCAGGGCAAACAGCTCCCTGCCCTCCAGGGAACGAACGATTTCCGGTGACAAGCCTAGCAGTTCAAAAGGATTTTTCATAAATAAAACCCTAACCAAAAAAAATTGAAATTTTTAAATTTCAATTTTTTTTAGTTGGGAAAAAACCATTCAGAAAGAATCCAAACGAGCGTAGTTTTATAATTTATATTTTTACAGCCATGGTTAGACAGAAATTCTCAGAACAATGGCTGTAAAAATATAAATAGTATAAACCATCCGGGCGGGCAGGGCAATTTTTATGAGGGAAAGATTTTGCCGGGGTTGAGGATGCCGTTGGGGTCCAGGAGGTCCTTGATTTTTTTCATGACCGCCAGGTTGACCGGGTCGAGTTCCCAGGAGAGGTAGGCGGCTTTGGCCAGGCCGATGCCGTGTTCGCCGGAGAGGGTGCCCCCCAAGGCGAGCACGGCCTTGAAGATTTCCTCCACGGCCTGGCGAGCCCGGACTTGCTGTCCCTCCTGTTTTTCGTCGTACATGACATTGACATGGATATTCCCGTCGCCGGCATGACCGAAACTGACGATCAGCAGGTCGAACCGCCGGGCGATTTCCTGGAAACGGCGGATGGCCTCGGGGATTTGAGCCCGGGGCACCGCAATGTCTTCGTTGATCTTGTTGGGCCGCAGCCGGAAGAGGGCCGGAGAGACGGCCCGGCGGGCCTGCCAAAGGTCTTCCGCCTCCGCCTCCGTCCGGGCCAGGCGGGTTCCGGAAGCCCCCAACCGTTCACAGGCTTCCACCACCCGGCGGCTTTGGCGTTCGACCCCTTCCCGGTCGCCGTCCACTTCGATCAGCAGCAGGGCTTCGGCCTCCCGCGGCAGGCCGAGGTGCAGGTAATCCTCCACGGCCTGGATGGAGGGCTGGTCCAGGAATTCCAGGGTGGAAGGGAGGATCCCCCCGTGGAGGATCTCCACCACCGCCTGGGCGGCCCGGTCCAGTTGGTTAAAAAAGGCCAGCGCCGGCCGGCGGGCTTCGGGTTTGGGCAGCAGTTTGAGGATGATCTCGGTGATGACGGCCAGGGTGCCCTCCGACCCCACCAGCAACCGGGTCAGGTCGTAGCCGACAACGCCTTTGACGGTTTGCACACCGGTCTTCATGATTTCACCCGTAGGCAAAACAGCGGTGAGGCCCAGGACATAATCCCGGGTGACTCCGTATTTGACGGCCCGGGCTCCTCCGGCGCACTCGGCCACGTTGCCGCCCAGGGTGGAAAAATTCATGGAGGCCGGGTCGGGGGGATAAAACAGCCCCAGGGCCTCTACGGCCTGCTGCAGGTCCCGGTTGACCACCCCCGGTTCGACTACGGCCAGGAAATTCTCCCGGTCGATCTTTTTAATGCGCTTCAAACGATTCAGGACCAGGACCACCCCGCCTTGTACCGGGACCGATCCACCGCTCATGCCCGATCCGGCCCCCCGGGGGACGACCGGGAACCGGTGTTCATTCGCCAGGCGTAAGACAGCGCTGATTTCCTCGGCGCTGCCCGGAAAGATCACCGCCTCCGGCCGCCCGTGATAAACGGTGGCGTCATAGCCGTAGCACTGCAGATCGGTTTCCTGATCGGTGAGGTGTCCGGGGCCGACGATTTTTTCCAGGGACTTAAGGATTTCAGGGGTCAGGGGCCTCATTTTTTAAATTAACAATTAATAATTGACAATTGATTATTGATTATTCTGTTTTTGTTTTAACTCTGAATGATCTTTAGGGATGCAATAACTAATTATTAAAAACCAAAATTAAAAAATAATTAAAAACGAAAAACCAAAGAAATCAAAGAAACCAAAACCAAAACCAAAACCAATACCAAAAACAATAATCAATAATCAATTGTTAATTCATAATTATTAATGAAAAACACCTAGTACCCGAAGTCCGCCGGGGCCGCCGGGGCCGGGTACTGGACCCGCAAGGCTTCGAGATGTTCAGGCGGCAGGTGCTCCAGGTATTCCTGCCGGTTTTTAACCCCGTAAACCCACCGTTCGAACCACTCCCGACTCCTCTCCCGGGTCCGGGTTTCCTGCGAATAATCCACGTAAACGGCGTTGTCATGGCCGTAGTAGCCCTGGACCGCCGAAGGATGGGCCCCCCAGGGCTCCTCGACGACGGCGGAGACGATAAATCCCGGTATGACCGTGCGATTGGGGTCGCTGCGGATTACCTCCGGGGCCACGATTTCTTCGGCGACGATCAGCACGGCCCGGCTGGCCTTGGCCGCCGCCTCGCTGACTCCCATATTTCCCCAGAGATGGGCGTTTCCGGAAGGGTCGGCCCGCTGGACATGGATAACGGCCAGGTCTGGGTTGATGGCCTGGACCAGGAGCAGCGGCACCCCGGTAAAAGGACAGGGCTGAATCCGAAAATGGGGGTTGCCCTGGATGATGTCTGAACCGAGCAGGGTCCGGGCCGGAAGGAAAGGCACCCCCAGAGCCCCGGCCTGGAGGGACAGGGCGATGGTGAAATTGGAGTGATTTTCCACTTCCAGGGGGTTCGGGTCCTGCCGTTCCACGGCCCGGCGGAAATGGTACCCCAACCCGGTACTGACGTTGCCCACCCAGGCGGCCCGAATCCCGGAGACACAACCCCCGCCGATCAATTGGTCGAAAAGCATATCCGAGATCGGGCCGATCAAGGTCAAATCCCGGATTCCCTGGCGGATTATTTCATGACCGGCGGCAAAGGGGATCATGCCCTCCAGTGAGGTGCCTAGGGCAATGGCCGTACCCGGCCGGATGAGGCGGGAAACGGCCTCGGTCATAGTCATGATTTTCGAGGGTTGGGTGGACATCAGGGCAGCCCCGGATAGCTGGTCGTTAGGATCGAGCCGGCGATCGATGCCGTCGCATAAAGAATGTAACATTTGTATTTTAAAAAGAAAAGAGGTAAAAAGGTGTTGACAAAAAACCGATTTTTTTTGATAGTTATCGGATTTATCAGATTTAAAGCCGGCCGGAAGGGCTATAAACCCGCCGGTCTGAGAAGGAGGCAGTTATGAGGGAAGTGGTTATTGTCGGCGGGGTCCGGACCCCTATAGGCCGTTTCGGCGGAACCTTGAAAGATGTCAGCGATATGGACCTGGGCGCTTTGGTAATCCGGGAGGTGATGAAACGGGCCGGAATTACCGGGGACCAGGTGGACGAAGTCATTTTCGCCTCGGGCTACCGCACCGGGGATCTGCCCATCAACTCGGCCCGGGTGGTGGCGGTCAAGGGCGGTGTGCCCCTAGAAAAACCGCAGTTTACCATTACCAAGGCCTGCGGGGGCAGTGTACGGGCCGTGTCCCTGGCGGCCCAGATCATCAAGAGCGGCGAGTCAGATATTATCGTCGCCGGCGGCATGGAAGTCATGAGCCGGGCCGCCTATCTGCTTAAAAACGCCCGCTGGGGATACCGGCTGGGTCACGGCCAGTTGATGGATCAGTTGATCCTGTTCGATCCCCTGTCCGGGAACACCATGGGGGAAACGGCCGAGAACGTGGCCGTAAAGTTCAATATCTCCCGGCAGGAGCAGGACGAATTGGGGTTGATCAGCCAGCAGCGAGCCGAGGCGGCCATCAAGGCCGGGAAATTCAAGGACGAAATCGTCCCGGTGGAAATTCCGCAGAAGAAAAAGGCCCCCTTGATTTTCGACACGGATGAGCACCCGCGGTTTGGAACGACCATGGAATCACTGACGAAGCTCCCGCCGGCCTTTAAAAAAGAGGGTACCGTCACGGCCGGCAACTCTAGCGGGATGAATGACGGGGCTTCGGCCCTGGTGGTCATGGCCCGGGAGAAGGCGGAAGCGCTGGGCTTGAAGCCCCTGGCCACCATCATAGCCCATGCCTCGGCGGGGGTGGAACCCTCCCTGATGGGCATTGGGCCGGTACCGGCCACCCGGCTGGCCTTGAAGAGGGCCGGGCTGACCATAGATGATATCGATTTAATCGAGTTGAACGAGGCCTTCGCCTCCCAGGCGGTCTACTGCCTCAAGGAACTCGGAATGAATCTGGACAAGGTCAATGTCAACGGCGGGGCCATCGCCCTGGGACACCCGATTTCGGCTTCCGGGGGGTGTCTCCTGGTCAAACTGCTTTATGAAATGGGCCGCCGGGATTCCCGCTACGGTCTGGTCACCATGTGCATCGGCGGGGGGCAGGGGATCGCGCTGATCGTGGAGCGTAAATAAGGCGGATAACAGTTTCGAAAAACAAACAATAATTAATAATTAACAATTAATTATTAATTATTACGGAAGTTTATTCCATTATGTTTCTACATCTGAGTCCGCAACAGCGTGAGCTGCAGGCCCGGGTCAGGAGCCTGGTTTCGGAAAAAGTGGCCCCCCAGGCGGCGGAACTGGAGGCCCGGGAAGCCTTCCCGCACAGTGTGTACGAGGCTTTCCGGGACGCCGGGTTGTTTAAACTGTCTTTGCCTGAGGCCTATGGAGGCATCGAGGCCGACGCCACCACCCTGTGCCTGGTCATCGAGGAGATTTCCAAGGCCTCGGCCGGAACGGCCCTGCTGGTCTTTCCCACGCAGGCCGTGATCCGGACCATCCGGGAAGTGGGCAGCGTAGCGCAAAAGAAGCGGTTTTTTCAGGACCTCTCGACCGGGGACAAGCTGGCCGGGTTTTGCCTGACCGAACCCAACTACGGCTCCGATGCCGGATCGATCCAGACCCGGGCGGTTCTGGAGGGGGACAGTTATGTCGTCAACGGGACCAAAGCCTATATCACCCTCGGGCCCCATGCCTATTATTATCTGGTTTTTGTTCGCACCGGTCCGGGGAAGCGGACCGGCGGCATCAGCGCCCTGATTGTTCCCCGGGAGACGGAGGGGCTGTCTTTCGGCAGGAAAGAGCGGAAAATGGGCCTGGGTGATTCGGTGACTTCGGAAATGATCTTTCATAACGCCCGGGTCCCCCGGGAAAACCTGCTGCGGGCCGAAGGGGAGGGATGGCGCATCCTTTCCCGGCACTCCAATCCCATGCGGGTCTGGGGGGCCGCTTCCCTGGCCCTGGGCATCGCCGAGGGGGCCTATGAGGCGGCCTTGGATTTCGCCCGCAAGCGCATCCAGTTTAAAAAGAAGATCGCCTCCTTCCAGGCCGTCCGCTTTATGCTGGCCGATATGAAGATGTCCATCGAGGCCGCCAAGTCCCTCATCTACCGCACGGCGGCCCTGATCGATTCCGGGGAGGGCGCCTTCCGCGACGTGGAGACCCTGGTTTCCATGTGCAAATGTTACGCCTCGGATATGGCCATGGAGGTGACGATCGACGCGGTCCAGATCTGCGGCGGCGCCGGCTATCTCAAAGGCGCGCCCGTGGAGCGGTTGATGCGGGACGCCAAGGCCGTCCAGATTTTCGACGGCAGCAACCAGATCCAGCGCATGGTGGTCTCGAAAAATATTATTTTGGATTAAAAGACCTTTGGCCGCAGAAAGACGCAGACAAGGCTGTTTCACCGCAAAGACACAAAGAACGCAAAGTAAAATATTTTTCCATTGGCGAAAAAAGCCGCCAATGGAAAACCACTCTTCGCTTCGCGAATTTCAACCCGCCGCTGGCGGCAGGTCTCGCCCGAGGCGGGATTTCATCAAATCGGCTTTTTCGATTTTATGAAAAATAAAATTCTTTGCGTCCTTGGCGCCTTTGCGGTGAACAAGATTTTAACAAGACTAACCTGTTGCATATTTTTAATGAGGAGGAAAGCCAATGGATTTTGAATTATCAGAAGAATTACAGGCGGTTCGGGAGATGGCCCGGGACTTCGGGGCCGAAAAGATCGCCCCCTTTGCCGATAAATGGGACATGGACCATTATTTCCCCTACCAGGAAGTCCTCAAACCCATGGGTGAGCTGGGGTTTTTCGGCACGGTGATCCCCGAGGAATACGGCGGCAACAACATGGGCTGGCTGGCGGCCATGATCCTGACCGAGGAGATCGCCCGGGCCTCCAGTTCCCTGCGGGTCCAGATCAACATGCTGGCCCTGGGCTGCGCCTTCACCATTTTCCGGTACGGCACCGAGGAGCTCAAACAAAAATATATCTCCAAGCTGGTCAATGCCGAGTATCTGGGCGGCTTCGGCATTACCGAGCCCAACGCCGGATCGGACGTCATGTCCATGAAATCCACGGCCGAAGACAAGGGGGACCACTGGCTGATCAACGGTTCCAAGACCTGGATTTCCAACGCCAGCATTGCCGACGTGCTGATCTATTACGCCTATACCGACCGCTCGGCCGGAGGCCGGGGCCTGTCGGCCTTTGTCATCGAACCGAAAAACTTCAACGGGATTTCCACCACCGACCTGGACAAGCTGGGTTCCCGGTCCTCCCCGACCGGTGAGCTTTATCTGGAAGACACCCGGGTGCCCAAGGAAAACATCCTGGGGAAGCCGGGGGACGGGGCCAAGATCGTCTTTGGTTCCTTGAATCAGACCCGGCTTTCGGCGGCCGCCGGCGGCGTGGGCCTGGCCCAGGCCTGCCTGGACATCGCGACCAAGTATTGCAACGAGCGGGAGCAGTTCGGCAAACCCATCGGCCAGTTCCAGATGAACCAGGATATGGTGGGCCAGATGGCCGTGGAGATCGAGGCGGCCCGTCTGCTGGTCTACAAGGCGGCCTGGCAGAAGGATCAGGGCAATCTGAACAACAACCTGGAAGTGGCCATGGCCAAATATTTCGCCGGCGAAGTGGTCAACAAGGCCTCCAATTTCGCCCTGCGGATTTTAGGGGCCTACGGTTATTCCACCGAGTACCCGGTGGCCCGGTATTACCGCGACGCCCCCACCTATTTCATGGTGGAAGGCTCGGCCAATATCTGCAAATGGATCGTGGCCCTGGACCAGTTGGGGATCCGGAAAGCCAACAAGTAGCTGACGGCAGTTGGGAATAATGGAATGATGGAATGGTGGAATGATGAAAAATCAGAAATACCTCCACCCCATTATTCCAATATTCCAATATTCCATCATTCCTGATTTATTCCCGAGTTATTCTGAGTAGAGGAGGTTTTTTATAATGCATCCCTATTTTAAAAAAATGGACGACCTGGGCAAGCCCTTGAAGCCGGCCCAGATCGACAAGATGGCCGAAAACCGGGCCCAGATCGAAGCGGTCCTGCAGGGAGTGGCGGCCGAGGTCGAACGGGTCAAAAACGCCGGACTGCCGGCGGAGAAGATACATCAACGGGGGGAGATGACCGTCTGGGATCGGATCGAATACCTGATCGATCCCGGAACCTTCTGCCCTCTGCACACCCTGTATAATCCCAAAGACAATGAAGAAGGGATGACCGGGGTGATCGACGGGCTGGCCCGCATCAGCGGCAAGTGGTGCGTCCTGATCGGCTTCGACAACAAGGTCATGGCCGGAGCCTGGATCTCCGGACAGGCCGAGAACCAGTTGCGGGTGACCGATTTGGCCAAACGGCTGCGGGTGCCTTTGGTCTGGCTGGTCAACTGTTCTGGCGTCAAGCTGACCGAACAGCAGGAGGTCTATGCGGACCGGCGCGGGAACGGGACCACCTTTTTCCGCCACGCCGAACTGGAAAAGCTGGGCATCCCCATCCTGGCTGGGATCTACGGGACCAATCCGGCCGGCGGCGGCTACCAAGGCATCAGCCCCACCATCTTATTCGCCCATAAGAATGCCAACATTGCCGTGGGCGGCGGAGGGATCGTCAGCGGCATGAGCCCGAAGGGGGGCTTCGACGAAGAGGGGGCCGAGCAGATCATCGAGGCCACCCGCCATTTCAAACAGGTCCCGCCGGGCAGCGTGGGGATCCATCACGATGAAACCGGTTTTTTCCGGGAGGTCTTCGAAAAGGAAACCGAGGTCCTGGATGCCTTGAAGGGCTATATGGCCGAAATGCCGGCCTATAACCCCCGGTTTTTCCGGGTGGCCGAGCCGGCCGAGCCCAAGTTCCCCCTCTCCGACCTGCCGTCGCTCATTGCCTTCAACCAGAAGGGGGTTTATGACTTCGACAATTTCCTGGCCCGGCTGGTGGACAACAGCGAACACCTGGAATTCCGGCCCGGATTTGGTCCGGAGGTCTATACGGGTTTGGTCAAGATCGACGGGTTCCTCCTGGGGGTGATCGGCAATCGCCAGGGATTTCTCGGCCCCCAATATCCGGAGTATACCAATGAATATATCGGGGTAGGCGGCAAGCTCTACCGCCAGGGCCTGATCAAGATGAACGAATTTGTCACCCAGTGTGGCAGGGACCGGATTCCGGTGATCTGGTTCCAGGATACCTCGGGGATCGACGTGGGGGACATCGCCGAAAAAGCCGAACTGCTCGGCCTGGGCCAGTCCCTGATCTTTTCCATCGAACAGACGGACGTGCCCATGATGCTGGTGGTATTACGCAAGGGGACGGCCGCGGCCCATTACGTCATGGGCGGTCCCACGGCCAACAATCACAACGCCTTTACCCTCGGCACGGCCACCACCGAGATTTACGTCATGCATGGCGAAACGGCCTCGGCGGCCTCTTTTGCCCGGCGCCTGGTCAAGGAAAAGACAGCAGGAAGCCCTTGCAGCCGGTCATCGACAAGATGAACGCCCTGGCGCAACAATACTATGACCAGTCCCGTCCGGTGTACTGCGCCAAGCGGGGTTTCGTGGACGAGATCGTCCGCTACGAGGACATCCGCCAGTACCTGGTGGGCTTCGCCAACTGCGTCTATCAGAACCCCAAGTCCATCTGCCCCCAGCACCACCTGATGCTGCCCCGCTTGATTAGGGCCCAGATCGTCAAGGGGCTGGAAAGACCGAAAAAGGAAAGCTGAAAAAACGGAGTGCTGGAGTATTGGAGTAATGGAGTAATGATTTGTCCCCGATACGCCAACACTCCAATACTCCATTACTCCAGTCAATCGGAGAACACCCGAAGGGGCCGGCCCCTGTGCCGGCCCCGAACTTTTTTCGGGGCCTGAGGCGAAATCATTAAAGGAATTTGAATAATTGCCGATAAGAGTTTTTAATCAGCTCCCTTAACAAGCCATCCCCCGGAAAAAAAATGAAAACGAATTGCTGGCAAGCCCTGTTCAGGCTGATACTGGTCGTTTGTTGCGCCGTCGGTTTCCTCCGGGAAGCGCCGGCCGATGTCTTTCTCCCCCTGGTGATCAAACAACCCCTGCCGATTCCCACCGGCGCCATTATTATCGATCACACCGCGACGGAGTTGGGGCGGATTCCGGAAACCTGGATCAACCGGGCCAAGGACCTGTTCCGGGCCAGCTACGGCCATACCTCGCACGGCAGCCAACTGGTCAGCGGGATGCAGGCCATTGAAAACAGCCCGGTTCTGAACCATAGCGGGCTGTTCGATTTTGTGACCGATGGATCCGTCGTGGCCGGAGATTTTTCCCTCCGGGATTACACCCCCAGCGGCGACTTGGGGAACCCGGACCGGACGACCTGGGCGGCCCGGACCCGGGATTACCTGAACGGGGTCGGTCAGAACCGGAACCTGGTGGTCTGGTCCTGGTGCGGACAGGTCAGCAGCGCCACCGAAGCCGACATCAATACCTATCTCGACTTGATGAATCAGCTGGAAAACGACTTTCCGAACGTTCGTTTCGTCTATATGACCGGCCACCTGGACGGGGGCGGCCCGGCCGAAAATCTTTACCGGGGCAACGATCAGATCCGGGAATACGTGCGGGCCAACAATAAAATCCTCTTTGACTTCGCCGATATTGAAAGCTATGCCCCGGACGGGACCTACTACCCCGGAGAAAGCGACGCCTGCAGTTGGTGCACCGACTGGTGTGCAGCCCATCCGGCCGACTGCGCCGTGCTGCCCAGCTCCTGCGCCCATTCCCACCCGTTCAACTGCTACCGCAAGGGCATCGCCTTCTGGTGGCTGCTGGCCCGTCTGGCTGGCTGGGACGGGGCTGCCCCCTGATGTAGTGCGAAAAAAAGATGAACCTCCAACATCGAACATCGAACGTTCAACATCGAATTTAAACCGGTGGTATAACCACGTCCTCCAGGAAAAAATTGCTGTTATTCGCTCCAGGATTTGTCACGGCTGGATTCGAAGTCGCCGTTGCGTAAACTCCCGGCCGGCCCCGGTTCTGACGGATCTACCCGGACCAGGGGAAAATAAAACCAGTGCGTCGGGGTGAAGGGCCTGGCATAGGTGATATAATTGGCCGAATAGCCGATATTCAAAATGCCCCGCTTGATACGCATATAGCCGTTTTCGCCCCAGGCACTCCCCCAGGAATTGCGCATGATCCAGGTGTTCTCGGTGTCGTTCCAACCCACCAGGACCACCGCGTGGTTGATCCCGCTGGCGCCGCATTTGGTAGTATCCGAGTTGGTGAAAATTCCCCCCCCGTAGTTCTGCATGGCCGTATTGGCGCAAACCGCCACGGCAACGGGACCGTAGTTGTAGATGGCATTCTTGATCGCCTCCACGGAGGGAATGCTGGAGTCGTCGGTCACATAGAACCAGTTGGTCAGCCGGTAAGGATGGCTGAAGGACTGGTTGCAGGATAATTGGGTCGCCTGGTAGGGAAAGCTGGCTTCCAGAACGGCACCCGGCTCCGTCTGGATGATGGCCACTTTATTTAAGTGATATTCATGGGCCCACCATCCGCCGTTGCAGCTATAACCGTTGGTGTTGCAGGATAGCAGAAATTCTTCCGAAAGGTCGATGGTAAGGCCGCTTTTCCAGAGCAGGCTGGCCTCGAAAGGCGCGACGGTTCCGAAGGCCCAGCAGCTGCCGCAGTTCCCTTGGTCTTTAACCGGCGTCAGGATGCCGGAGTTGCGCCAGTCGAAAGCCGTCGGCAAACCCAGCACCGGTGTGGAGATCACCGGAGCGGGGCCGGGGGGTACCGGCTCCCTCCCGACCGGCGCAGGCCAGGGATCGGTCAGGTCCGCAATAAGATCCAGCCGCTCGGCCTTGATGGTCATGATTTTTCCCGGCGGGCGATCCGGGGTCCAGGGCCGGCGGTACAACAGCCAGACGACGGTCTCTCCGTCTTCCAGCGCCTCCAGCGGAATGACCTGTCGGCCGGAAACACCCAGGCCGTCGCCCCGGGAGGTGAATTCCCACGCGCCAGGCACCGCCAGCCCGCGTCCTTCCACGGCCTCTATCTCCCAGGCGTAGCCGCTGGCCAAGTTGGATTCCAGCGTCAAGGGTATTTGTTCCCCCCGGCGGTGGCCACCCTGCAGGATGAGCCGGGTCGACCCGTTGGTGAAGGGCAACGTCGGGTCGGTGGCGGTGAACAGGGCTTTGCGGAACTGTTCCCGGCCTGACGACCCTTCCAGGAGCAGGGTGTAGGAGAGGCTTTGATCGGCCTGGATCTGCTTTTGGAGCTTTGGCCGGACGCCCTGGGAACGGAAGCGGCCGGCCAGGGTTTCGGTGAAGAGATGGTCGATCCGTTCCTCCCGGGGGGAGGCGTCCGGAGGGAAGGCCAGGTGAATCGTAACCTGCCACGTTCCGGGGGGCAGGAAAGAGGCGGAGGACGAGCTGGCCGACACCTCTCCGGGCCGGCCGGCTAACAAGGCACTGATCAGGAGAAGGGGCAGAAGTCGCAGCGGATTTTTTTTAAGGAGCAAAGCCAAAAAAGTTCTCCTTTGGAAAATTGAGAGGGGTACTCCTCCCAGAGCGAGCGAAGTGTAGCACGGAGGAAGCCTGGTTGTAAATATTGGCTGGTGGGGCGTCCAACTCCGGTCGCAACGGCCGGGCACTTTTGGCGTTGGCGGATCCGGGGGGGGTTCGTTTCGGTCAGAATACCGTCAGCGTTTCCCCTCGTCCGTTTTCCGGCGAACCCCGCCCCGGGAGGAAGAGGCCGGTGAACCGACCGGCAGCATCCGGGTCGGAAAGGGCTGTCCGGCCCCAGTGACAATCGCCACATCATCCAGGAGCAGGCTGCTGATCAGATCCGGGTCTTCATCGGTGGTAACCTGAAAGGACAAAATCCCTGTCAAACCCCGGTAAGCGGAGACGTCGACGGTATCGTAGACCCAGGTTCCCGTATCCCGGGTGTAACACAAGTCATAGCTTTTTAAAAGCGTTTCACCAAAATAAACTTTGGCAAAATCGAATCCGCAGCTATCAACGGAATCGATCCAGTACCAGTATCCCAGTTGGGTAGCCGCTGCCGGAATGGTTATTTCTTGGTAAACAAAGGCCGTTTCCGAATAATCCCCGCCCAGCCAGGCCGCATAGTTACCCTGGTGATTGTACAACCCTACGTAGTCGTAGTCCCCCAAGTTCATGACGAGTTCCCAGCCCTTGGCCGAGGATTGGCTCCAGGCTGCGGAAGGTCCGCCTTCGAAATTGCCGTTGCACAAGGGCTCCTGGCAAACGGTGTTATGATTAGATAATATGATCGGCAGGTAGCTCCAGTGGGTGGCAATGAACGGAGACGGCGGCGGCGGGTCGTAGGTCACGTAATTGGCGGCATAACCGATGTTGGACACGTTTCTTTTGATCCGCATGTACCCGCCCTCGCCCCACAAGGCGCCCCAGGAGTTCCGCATGATCCAGATATCCTCAGCATCGTCCCAGCCCACCAGGGCGATGGCGTGGTTGACCCCGCCGCCGCAGGCGGTGAAAGTCTCATCGGTACTGAAAATCCCCCCCCGGTAGGCGGCCATTGCCTGTACGGAACAGACCGCAGCCGCCACCGCTCCATAGACGGCGATGGCGCTTTTTATGGCGCTCTCCGCTGGGACACTGTCGGGATTGGTTGGGGTGACATAGGACCAGTTCGTTATTTTCTGGGGGTGAGCGTGGGGAGTCGCACAAGCGAACTCCGTCCCCGTGTAAGGGTAGTCGGCCTCCTGCACCGCTCCCGGGGCCGGTTCTCCCGAGGGAATTTTCCATTGGTGGTATTGATGGGCGAACCAGCCCCCGTTACATCCGTAATTATAGGATTCACCAAAATCGCAGGAAATCAAGTACTGTTCCGACAAATCGACCGACAGTCCTTGCTTGATGCTTATGGCGGCCTCCAGGGGGGCGACGGTCCCGAAGGCCCAGCAACTCCCGCAGGAGCCCTGGTTGCGAACGGGCGGCATATAATTCTGGCCGTTCAGGTTCCGCCAATCAAAGCTTCCCGCGAGCTGCAGGGTGGAAAGGTCCGGGCTCCCGCCGCCGGCCGAGGTCGGCTCCGGGAGCAGCAGCATCGGGGTGGGTTCGGGCCGGGCGAGATTTGCGGCCAGGCTTAAATCGGACACTTGAATTTTGGTTTTTCGCGCCACCGGCTGGTCTATAAGCCAGGGCCGCCGGTAGGTGGCCTGGATTGTCGTTTCCCCGCCGCCCGATCCCTCCAGAACGATCGTCTGGGTTAGGGGGGCCCCCAGCAGGAGGCTTTTAGCCCGCAGGATTCCCTCCTCCCGCTGAACGATTTTTTGCGGGTCCGCCGCCGTGATTTCCCAGATGTACCCCGTGGAGGGATTGGCCGGGAGCGACAAGGGGAGCAATTCCCCTGGACCGATCGGACCCGACAATTCCAGGACCATCGGCCCGTCTCCGGGCAGACCGGTAGGATCGGTGGCGACCTGGAGCGTCTTTTTTAACTGGTCCCGTCCTCCGGTCCCGGCCAAGGACAGGGTGTAGCCCCGGCCGCCCGGGGCGGGGTCGTGCCGGCTCAGGCGATAAACGGCCCCTTGAGGGGGAATATGCCGGGAGAATATCCGGTCAAGTTTTTGATCCAGTTCCGGTTCCCGGGCCAGGGTTTCGGGGCTGAATTCCAGGTGGATCTGGGCCTGCCAGTTTTCAGGTCTGGAAAAAACAACCGGGCCGAAAACGTCGGCCCCCCCCCAGGGCCCCAGGAGGATTAATAACAATAAAAAAAAGAAAGGGCCTCTCTTTTTGGGGGAAAAGGGAAAGACCCGGGAGCCTAGATGATCCTGTAATCTATTCAATTTCATAAAAAAAGCCCTAAGGAACACGATGCCGATCCGGCCGTCCATCTTAATTTGATATCGTAATTTCTATCGGCAGAATGGTCAATAATCTTAAATCTCCGGCCTCTAAGAGTTAATTACTCGCTTATTGCTCCATTTAAATATGTATTAACGATGTGGCTTTGAGCCTTGTTTGTCAATTGGGGTAATTACGGTAGTTCTTACTTCGGGAGGGGCAAAACGGTTATTTTGATTTAAAGTTTGCAGGGGAGTTAAACGATAAAAAGACAAGAACGTTAAAAAAGATACAAATATCCAAGAAAGGATGACCATGTTCATGAACCTCAAATTGGGAACCAAGATAGCCGGCGGTTTTATATTCCTGATCCTGTTGGCCGGGATGGTCTCTTTCATCGGCTGGACGGGAATGGGTCAGATAGTGGACCGGGTTGAAAAGGCCGATGACACCACCCGGATGATCCAGATGATCCTTCAGGCTCGGCGGCAGGAAAAAAATTTCATCCTCCGCAACGAGATTCAATATGTGGAGAATGTGAAAAAAGAAGTCAATGAACTGAAAAAGCAGGCCCTGGCAACCAGGAAGAAATTCCGGGATCCGCTCAATCAAGCCCAGATGGACCGGGTGCTGGCGGCGGTCGAGCAATATGAAAGCGCCTTCGGTCGGGTAACGGAACTGGCCGGAAAGAACCCCGGTCAAAGGGTGGACCAGATCGCAGAATTTCGGGCGATCGACCAAGTGCTGATTCAGACCGCTAGAGCCGTGGAGAAAGAATGTACCGAGGCCGGCCTGAATCAAAAACGAAAAATGGAAGCCCAGATGGACCGGGCCAACCGCTGGCTGACCGTCGGGGCCCTGGCCGCCCTGATCATCGGGTTGATGGCCGCCTTCCTGATCATCCGGAGCATAACCCGACCGGTCAAAAAGGTCATTGCGGGGCTGGTGGAAGGGGCGGCCCAAGTGACCGCGGCCGCCGGAGAGGTCTCCTCGGCCAGTCAATCACTGGCGGAAGGGGCTTCGGAACAGGCGGCCGGGCTGGAGCAGACCTCGGCTTCCATGGAGGAAATGTCTTCCATGACCCGGCAAAATGCCGACCATGCCCGGCAGGCCAAAAGCATGATGGGGGAAGTACAGCAGATTGTTCAAAAAGTGAACGATCACATGGACCAGATGGGGGGGGCCATCACCGAGATTACCCTTTCCAGCGAGGAGACGGAGAAGATCATCAAGACCATCGATGAAATCGCCTTCCAGACGAATCTCCTGGCCCTGAATGCGGCGGTAGAGGCCGCTCGGGCGGGAGAGGCCGGGGCCGGGTTTGCTGTGGTGGCGGACGAGGTCCGCAACCTGGCCATGCGGGCGGCCGAGGCGGCCAAGAGCACCAGTGGTCTGATCGAAAACACCATAACCGCCATCCGCCGGGGGAACGAATTGACTCGGGCGACCCGCGAAGCCTTCCAGGAAAATACCGCCGTGGCCGGTAAGATATCCCAGCTCATCGACGAGATCGCTGCCGCCTCCCAGGAACAGGCTCAAGGGATCACCGAGGTCGGTCAGGCGGTTTCCGAGATGGACCGCATCGTCCAGCAGAACGCCGCCACCGCCGAAGAGTCGGCCTCGGCCTCCGAACAGCTTAATGCCCAAGCGGGGCAGATGAAGGAGCTGGTCCGGGAACTGCAGATCCTGGTTGAGGGGTTCGGAGAGAAAAACGGTCCGCCGGCGGCCTTGCCGGACCGGTCGGCGGTTCCGGCCCGCCGTTATCGTGAAAGCGCAGCTTGATTTTCACAACCTCCGGGACGCTGCAGGTGCGGACCGGAGGTCCCCAGGTCCCTACCCCGCAGGAGACGTACACCTGGGTGGAACCTTTTTTCAGATAGCCCCAACTGATTTCGAAAAGACGGCCGACGATCCAATTCAGCGGAAACAATTGCCCGTTATGGGTATGTCCGGACAACTGCAGATCGATGCCGTTTTGGCGGGCCTCCTCCAAATGGAAAGGCTGGTGGTCCATCAGGATGACCGGATTTTCGGGGGCCACACCCCGTAATAGAGCAGCCAGGGTTTTCCTCCCCTCGCCGAAACGTTCCGCGGTTCGATCTTTTCTTCCTACGATAAAGAGGCTTCCGAGGCGGACGGCCTCATCCTCCAATACCCGGATACCGGCTTCCCGTAAAAAGGCCACGGCTTGATCCTTCCCGCTGAAATATTCGTGGTTGCCGGTAACCGCATAAACCCCCCAGGGGGCCTTGATCTTTTTCAGCACGGCGGCCATGTTTCGTTCGGACAAAAAGGAAATGTCTTCATCGGTCAGATCGCCCGGCAGGAGGACCAGATCGGGATTCTGGCGGTTGATCAGGGACACGATCTCTTCCAGACGATCATTGTGGATGATCCGACCCAGATGAATATCCGAAGCCAGGACCAGGGTGAGCTGACGGAAGGGGCCGGCCTTTTTGGGAATGAAAAGGTCCAGGGTTCGGACCCGGGGCGTGACGGCGTTTAAGTGGCCGGCCAGGACGATGAGGGTCACCAGACCCATCAGGGCCAGGAAGACCGGTTTGGCCGGAATTCCCACCCCGCGGGCGCCCTTGCGGAAAATCCGGCGGCAGAGGAAGCGGAGCAGTCGAAAGGCGTCGACCAGGATCAGGACGAGAAAAAAATTGACCATGAAGGCCAGATAAAAGGCCCCGATCAAAATCAGAACGTCTTTGCCGGGGAAAGGGAGGGCTTTGGATAAAAAGCGCCCCAGGGGATAGGCCGCGGCCACGAATAGGAAAAGGACCAGCAGAATCCGGCGGCGACTCGGCCGCAGCCAAGCGGTGGCCAACCAGCCCCGCCAGAGGATGTAGCCGTTGACGACGCTGTAAACCGCCAGGGCGACAGTCAGGAAAAGCAGGAAACCGGAACGGGGCATGATCCGGATTCAGAAGGGCCGGGAAAAGAAGCGAATTGCCGGCGGAACTCCGTACCAAACCGCCGTACCCGGTCCGGGCGCCCGCGGCGCCTGAAAAGTCTGGAGGATAAGGCCCAAGCTGAGACCGACTCGGTCTGCCAGACCGAGTCGGTCCGAGCCCGGGTAAGCCCGGTATGTTATTTTAGTATTATGCTTCTCCGCCGAACGCCGAACGCCCAACGCCGAACGGGTTTTTCGCACCAAAGACTTTTCAGGCATAGGTGACCACGAAAGAGGGGTCGGCGGATTTTTCCTCGAAGAGCATTTCGATTTCATAAACGCCCTGGGACAGGGTGGCCCGCAGGTTGTACCCCATTTTTTTGAGCAGCATAATCGTCCCGGTGTTGTCGTAATTTACGATGGCCCGGATCCCCCGGAAACCTTTCTTTTCCGCGGCTTCAAAGAGATGCCGCATAATGGCCAGGCCGATGCCGAGGCGGCGGTATTCCCGGCCCACGGCAATATCCACTTCGGCCAGTTCTTGTCCGGGTTCGGCGATATACCGCCCGAGGGCGGCGATTTTTTCGAAACCGAGCTCCCCGGTAATGGCCAGGATGGTCATCCGGTAGTGATAGTCGATGTCCGCGATGGCCGCCATCTCCTCGCGGGGGAAGGAACGCACGGTGCGCAGGAAGCGGTAGTAGACATCGGCGTCGCTCAGCCCGTAAAAAAATTCCTGGATGGACCGGAGGTCCGTGGGTTTGGCCGGACGCAACTGCAGCTCCTGATAGTCGTAGGTTACTTTTTTCTCCAGTTCCGCGGGGTAGATCCCGGGCGTGGAAAAGGTGATCGGCTCTCCGTGGGACAACAGTCCCTCATCCCGGGCCCGGTTGGACAGCTCCTGGCGGAACTTGGGATGGGCGATCTCCAGCAGGGCGATGGTCCGGTCCCGGAGGGACTTGGCCTGGAGGTTGACCGAACCGAATTCGGTGACCACGTACTGGACCGCCGCCCGGCTGGCGATGAGACCCGAGCCGGAGGGGATGCCGGGGACGAGGCAGGAGGACTGGCCGTCCCGGGTCAGGGAGTGCAGCACGATAATGAATTTGCCCCGACGGGCCCGAGAGGTGCCCCGCATGAAATCAACCAGCCCGCCGATCCCGCTGTAGATACGGTTCCGGCCGCTGGAGGCGCAGACCAGGCCGGTAAAATCCACTTCCATGGCTTCGTGGATGGAGACCATCGACTCGTGGCGGCTGATGACGTTGGGATCGTTGGTGTAGGCCACCGGATGGAATTCCACCAGGGGATTCAAATGTACGAAGTCGAACAGTTCGCGACCGCCCAGACAGTAGGAAGCAATGGCCTTTTTGCGATTGATTTCTTTTTTATTGTTGGTGACGGCCCCGGAGCGAATCAACTCCAGGTAGGCCTCGGTGAACATGTCGGTATGGATGCCCAAATCTTTTTTGTCCTTCAGGGACAACAGGGCCGTAGCTGGGAGATGCCCCAGACCGGCATGGACGGTGGCGCCGTCGTTTACCAGGCGGGCCACGTTGCGTCCGATGGCCCAATCGGTTTCGCTCAACGGGGGTTTCCCTACCTCGAGCAGCGGCTCCTCCTTATCGACCAGGTAATCGACGTCGCGGACATGGATGAACCCGTCGCCGAGGGTGACGGGCATGGCCGAATTCACCTGGGCGATGACCGTCCCGGCGGCCTCCACCGCTTCCTTGGCTACATCCACGGCGATGCCGAGGCTCATATAGCCGTTTTTATCCGGCGGGGAGACCTGGATCAGGGCGGTATCGATTTCCAGCCGGCGGTCGTTGAACAACCGGGGGATGTCGGAAATGAAAATGGGGATGTATTCGGCCCGTCCTTCCCAGACGGCTTCCCGGGCCCCCCTGCCGGCCACGAAAAAGGTCTGGACCCGGAAGCGATCGCTCAGGCCGGTGGCGGAATAACCGGGGTCGCGAATGGACAAGACATGGAGGATCTCCACGTCGAAGAAATTTTCCGCCTGCTGCACCAGCCGCTCCACTAAAAATTGCGGCTCCCCGCAGCCGGAGCCGATGAAGACCCGGCTTCCTTTTTTTATGTGCCCCAAGGCCTCGTCGGCCGTAACCCATTTTTCTGAAGCCATGCCGTTCCCGTCCTGAAAAAGAAAAATTCCTTGGCCTTGCGGTCCGTCCTGGTTCAGGAACGGATTTTCCGCAGGTGATCAGTAGGTACCATTAACTAACAAATTCGTTTCCGGGGGTCAAATCAAATGAAGGCGGTGCAATCGGCGAACGGATCGGATTTGGGGATAAACCTCCGTAAAAGGAAAGCGGGTGACAGTCTCTGTTCAGGTTACACGACTGTCAGGTGTTTCTGGAAAAGCCGGATCCCTCGGGGCGGCGGATAGGGGGTTGATTGGATAACCGTCAGGTATTGTTTAATAATTTTTATATGCCGGCCGGACGAGCGGTGGCATAGGGATTGCTCATCCTTTTTTTGACAGTACCAGGCCGAGGAAAGGGGATCCGGTTTGATCGGAACCCTAAGGAAAAGAAAAAGCAGGCGGGAAAATCCATTGTGAAAATTGAAGAAATCGTCGAGTTGACCCAGGGTCGCTTATTAAACGGGCAGGTCGATCGACTCCTTGAAATTTCTTATTGCGGGGCTGCCGATCTGATGAGCGATGTCCTGGCCTTTGTCCGGGCCGGGTCCCTGCTGATCACCGGACTGGCCACGACCCAGACGGTGCGGACGGTGGAGATGGCGGATATCCGGGCCGTGGTCTTTGTGCGCGGGAAGGTGCCCGGTCCGGAGACGACGTCCCTGGCCCAAGAACTGGGGATACCCCTGATAGCCTCTCCGCTCGGCATGTACGAGGTCTGCGGTCGCCTCTATCAGGCCGGCCTGATTCCCGTCCGGAGGCTGCATCAGGAACTGATGAGCCGGGATTAACCCGGAAGTTTTCGAGCCGGACCCCGGGGTCGCAGCCGAAGTCCGGTCGCTCCGGGAGAAAACGGAAGCACCGGTGTCCAAGCTGCTGGAATTTGCCAGAATAAAAGAGCTGGTCTTCGAGTTGCCTATCGAGCAGGTGATGCAGCGGGAACTGATAACCGTTTCCCCGAAGGCGTCGATCAGGGACTTGAAAGAGATTCTGCGTCTCAACCGAA
The DNA here is from genome assembly GCA_016219065.1 of Deltaproteobacteria bacterium. Lineage (GTDB taxonomy): Bacteria > Desulfobacterota > RBG-13-43-22 > RBG-13-43-22 > RBG-13-43-22 > JACRCK01. The sequence continues at coordinate 1,301 of JACRCK010000191.1, read as the reverse complement.
TTTCCGGGGCGCCGGTCCTGGAAAACGGGAAGCTGGTGGGGATCATCTCCCTGGAGGACCTGATCAAGGCCCTGGAGGAGGGGGACCTCCAGGGGCGGGTGGAAGGAAGGATGACCCGGCAATTGATTACAGTGGGGGAAAAAGGCTCGGTGGTGGAGGCGATCCAGAAATTTTCCCGGCATAAGGTCGGCCGACTGCTGGTGGTGGACGAAACGGGAGGGTTGCGGGGGATCCTGACCAGGGGGGACATCACCCAGGGGCTTTTGAAGGCGGTCAGCCGGGACTTCGAAACCGAGGAACTCAGCCGTTATCGCGCCCGGCATATTTTTGAGGATATCGTCTCCGACCAGACCAGCCTGATCCTGACGTACCGGGTGGCCCCCCGGGATTTCAAAAAGGGCGGCGGAGCCTCCAGCAAGCTGAAGCGGGCTCTGGACCGCCTGGGAGCCGGGCCGGTATCCATGAGGCGGGTGGCCATCGCCGCCTATGAGGCGGAGATGAACCTGGTCATCCACAGCGACCATGGCGGCGAGATGACGGGAGAAATCCGGCCGGATCGGGTACGACTCGTCGTGGAAGACGATGGCCCGGGGATCGCCGACGTAACGCAGGCCATGAGCCCGGGTTTTTCCACCGCCCCGAACTGGATCCGCGACCTGGGTTTCGGGGCCGGCATGGGCCTGGCGAACATCAAACGCTGCGTGGATGAAATGACCCTCACTTCGACGCCGGGGATCGGGACCCGTCTCGAAATGCTGATCATCCTCAACCCCGCAGAAAACACAGGAGACTCCGGGAAGGAGGGGGCATGGACTTGACCTTGAACCGGATCGTCGACCAGTTCCCGCTGAAGGTCCTCTCCGGAAGCGGACGGCTGGACCGACCGGTGCGCGGAGGGTACGCCTCCGATCTGCTGAGTTGCGTCATGAAGGGCGCAGCTCCGGACATCCTCTGGGTGACCTTGCAATTTCATATGAACGTGGTGGCCGTAGCCGGTCTGCTGGACCTGGCCGGCGTTCTCATCACCGAGGGAAACCGCCCGGACGAGGAAACGCTGGCCCGGGCGCAGCAGGACGGCGTGGTGATCCTGGTCCATCCGCAGTCGACCTTCACGGTCGTCGGCCGCTTGAATGACCTGGGGATCAAGGGGTTCGAGCCGGCGGCGGGCCCCCGGTGATGTTGGAAGCGTATTGGGCGGACTTGCATGTGCACACGGTGCTTTCCCCCTGCGCTGAAGTGGAGATGATCCCGCCGTTCATCTGCCGGCAGGCCCGTCGGCTGGGCCTGGCCTTGCTGGCCGT
>JACRCK010000190.1 GCA_016219065.1 Deltaproteobacteria bacterium | reverse complement strand
GAAACCTTCCCGGATCAGGAAAAAGGCCAGCAGGGCCAGCAATATCCCCAGGGCGACCATGATCCCCCGGTAGACCCGGCCCTTTAAAAATTGTTTGGACCGGCCCACCAGGACCGCGATCAACATCTTGGAGCCGACGATGCAGACGAAAAAAACAGCCAGGAAAAGGAACACCCCGGAGAAGCCTTCCCGCCAGCCGCCGATCATCGTCGGTCCGCCCACGGTGAGCCAAAAGAGATAGGGGTGCGGGTTCAAGGCGTTGGCCGCTACCCCCCGCAGCAAAGACTTGGGCGCCGCCGGGTTTGCGGCCGTTTCCAGCCCGGAGGTCCGGAAATTCCCCCAGGCCATATAAGCCACGAAAATCCCTCCGGCCAGGGAGATCAGGCCCAGGACCGGTTTGAAATCCGCCAGCCGGCTGAGGACGGCCAGCGAAGCGATAATGATCGGCAGGTCGGTGAGCAGGGGGGCGGCGGCCACCTTGACCCCTTCCTTGATCCCGTGCTGCAGGGTCTGGGAGATCACCAGCATCAGCAGAGGCCCCGGAGAAAATCCGGCCGACAGACCGAAGATCAGGCCGGCGCTAAGGAGGGAAATCATTTGGCGAATTCCTTAAGATGAAACAGATGAACATCGAACATCCAACATTCAACATCGAATTAATTACGAAAATAAAACCTGTTGCTGGTTGCTCGTTGCTGGTTACTGGTTAAAAAACGTCTGGTCCATTTAAGAATTAACAATTAAGAATTGATTATTGATTATTAGCCTTAAGCCTGGCCAGGCCCTTTATTTTAATGCTTCGCGGGTGTGAGGCCATTGGCGTTATTTGGCGATTCTATACCTTCGATGTTCATCTGTTATCGGCTAATCTCCTCCCAGCCCCGGGGCCCAAAGGTAATAAAACCCCGGCTGCAGGGCCGTCGCCAGCTCGGAAAAGGGCAGGTCGATCAGGGCCGCCTTGCCCGCCCCCTCCCCTTCCCCGGCCAGGCTGTAGATATTCATATTCTGAGCAGGGGTCCGGCGGTAGGCGATGACCTGGGCGTTCTCGGGCAGACCGGCCTGTTTTTTAGCTTCGGCCAGGGCTTCGGGAAGGTAGCCGATCCGGTCGATCAGCTTCAGGGCCAGAGCCTCTTCGGCCAGGAAGACCCGGGCGGAGCCCACCTCGGCCAGTTGCTTGGCATCGAGGTTCCGGTGTTTGGCTACCAGGGAAAGGAAACGGGCACCCATCTTGTCGCTCAACCCCTTGAAAATCTCTTTTTCCTCCGGAGTGACTTCCCGCCAAGGGGCGCCCATGTCCTTGTTGCGGCCCGACTTATTGACCTCCACCCCCAGGCCGATCTTTTCCATCAGGCCCCTCAAGTCGGGCCTCAAAAAAATGACCCCCACGGACCCGGTGACGGTCGTGGCGTTGGCCCAGATCATATCCGCCGGGAGCGAAATATAATAACCTCCCGAAGCGGCCAGGCTCATCATCACCACAAAGACCTTGGCCTTCTTTTTTTCCTTGAAGGCCAGCAGCTCCTGGTAGATGAAATCGCTGGCTGTGGCGCCGCCCCCGGGAGAAGACACTTTCAGGACAACGACCTTGACCTCCGGGTCTTTCTCGGCCTTCCGGAGCTGGGCGACCACTTCTTCGACCAGGCTGGGTTCCTTGGACAGCATTCCTTTCCGGGGGGCGTCCGAAATGGTCCCGTATACCGGGATTACCAGGACCTTCCCGGCCCCGGTCCCCTCCAATACCTGTTCCTTCAACGGTTTGGTCCGGTCCGGCAGCAGGTTGACGTGAATGCCTCCGCACCCGGAAATCGAGATCCCGGACAGGAACAGGAGAATCCCCATCACCGCAGGAAATATCTTTCTGCCCATCATTCCTCCTGAGTATTAAGAATTAACAATTGATAATTGATTATTCGTCTTTACGATCCGGGATTCACCCACCCCCCTGCCCCCGGAGCCTGTCCAGCCGCAAGGCGGGATCGAAGGAGGGGGTTTACTTTTGGATATTTGAATTTTGGTTATTTGAATTTGTTTTGGATTTCGAGTTTCGGATTTCGAGTTTTTCTTCTTATTGGATCAGCCGCCTCCGCATCAAAAACAACGCCAGCGGTATGGTGACCAGGCTGAAAAAACTCAAATAGATCACGGCCCAAAGCTGGCCGATTTTATAGACCCCCAGGGTCGCCGGCCGGCAAAGCTCCACGATATGGGTCAGCGGGAAGCAGTAGGCAATCGTCCGGACCCCGGCCGGAAGCTGTTCCAGGGGGAAGAAGGTCCCGGAAAAAAGAAACATGGGGGTGACGAACAGAAAAACCGGGATATTGAAGATCTCGATGGTAGGGATGATCCCGGTGAAACACATGCCGGCCGCACCGAAGGCCAGGCCGCCCAGGAAGGCCACGGGCAGCACCAGGAGGGTCGAGGGATAGGTCAGAATCCCGAAGAAGGACAGCACGGCCAGCATGACCGCCGTGGCCAGGAACGACCGGGTGGCCCCCCAGACGATCTCGCCCAGGATGATCTCCTCCAGGTTGAGCGGCGTGGCCAGGATGGCGTCGAAGGTCTTCTGGTAGTACATGCGGACGAAAGAAGAGTAGGTGGTTTCAAAAAAACTGTTCTGCATGATGTTGATGGACAACAGGCCCGGGGCGATAAAGGCGGTATAGCCGATCCGCCGCCCTTCCCAGGGTATTTCCCCCACCAGGTAGCCCAGGCCGGCCCCGAAGGCCACCAGGTACAGCACCGGCTCCAGGATGGGCGGAATGAAATTGATCTTCCAGGTCCGGGCGTACACGTCCCAGTTGCGCTGCCAGATGCGCAGAAACCGCCAGGAAATGGTCTTCAGCCTCGTTTTCATTCCCGCAGCCCCCGGCCGGTAAGTTTCAAGAAGACGTCTTCCAGAGTAGCCTGCCGCAGGGTGCAGCCGGCGGCACAGTCCTTTTGGGAAATGCGGGGGAAGAGGGCCTCGCCGTCGGCCGTGTAGATCAGCAGCCGGTTGGCCTCGGTCTCGAAACCGATCCCTTCCCCCTTCAGGAATTCGGGTAGTTCTTCGCCCGGCTCTTCCACCTCGATCACGTTGCCGCCGATATACCGGCGGACCAGGTCCCGGGGCGCCCCTTCCACCAGGATCCGCCCCTGGTCAATGATCATCAGCCGGTCGCACATCTGGGCCGCCTCGTCCATGTAATGGGTGGTCAGCAGGATGCACAACCCCCGGGCCTTCAACTGGCGCAGTTTGTCCCAGAGCTGGTGGCGGGACTGGGGATCCAGCCCCGTGGTCGGCTCATCCAGAACCAGCAGTGTGGGATCGTTGATCAGGGCCCGGGCCACCACCAGGCGCCGCTGCAGGCCGCCGGAAAGCTCCGCAATGCGCGCGTTTTGCTTATGGGTCAGCCCGAAAAAATCGAGCAGTTCCCCTGCCCTTTTTTCGGCCCCTTCCCGACTGAGGTCGAAATAACGGGCAAAGACCAGGAGGTTCTCCCGGACGGAGAGGTCGGGATCGAGATTGTTGTCCTGCTGGCAGACCCCGATTTTGTATTTGATCTCCCGCAGGTAGCGGTGAACGTCCCGGCCGAAGATTTCCAGGCGCCCGTCGCTCAGGGGATAGAAGCCGTAGAGCATGCGGATGGTGCTGGTCTTGCCGGCCCCGGTGGGCCCCAGAAAACCGAAACACTCTCCCGGAAAAATGGTAAAGGTGATGCGGTCCACGGCCGTAAAATCCCCGAACCGCTTGGTCAGGTTTTC
>JACRCK010000187.1 GCA_016219065.1 Deltaproteobacteria bacterium | reverse complement strand
AGGACATCACCGGAAACGTTTTGTCCCGATCGGACCGGCCGGCGCCCGGGCGCCCGGCCCTGGAGGAAGTCTGCCGTTTCTTTCTGGGCAACCAGCTCCAGACCCCGCCGGCCTATTCGGCCTTGAAGTACCGGGGGAAGCCCCTGTACCGCTGGGCCCGGGAGGGCAACCCGGTGATCAAACCACCCCGCCCCATAGCGATTGCGGCGATCCGGATAACGGCGGTCAGTGGCCAAACCGTTTCCCTGACGGTCACCTGCTCTCCGGGAACCTATATCCGGACGCTCTGTGCGGACATCGGCGAGCGGCTGGGCTGCGGGGCGGCCCTGAGCGCCCTGGAGCGGTTGCGGAGCGGGCCTTTTACCCTGGGGAACGCCCTGACCCCGGAAGCCCTGGAAACAGCCGTCGGGCACGGTGAGCCGGAATTGCTGAAGGTCCCGCTTAACGACGTTCTGGGAGCGCTGCCGCAGATCCGGTTGCCGGAAGACTGGAAGAAAAAAATCCGGGAAGGTCGGCGCTGCCCGGCCGCGGGCTTCCGTGTGGACGGTGTTCCCGGTGGGCCGGGGCCGGTGTGCGTTCTGAGCGAAACCAACGAATTATGGGCCATCTACCGGGCGGCCGAAGACGGACCAGGGGAATTTACGCCCCTGCGCATATTGATTTAAGATGAATAAACATTTTTGTAAGGAGGCCTAAAGTGGGATTAACCTTAGAACAAAAAAAAGAAGTAGTGGGTAAATTCAACCTGCACCCGACCGATACCGGGTCCCCAGAGGTCCAGGTCGCCCTGTTGAGCGAGCGGATCAAGTATCTGACCGAACATTTTAAAACCCATGCCAAGGATCACCATTCGCGCCGGGGACTGCTGAAGCTGGTCGGGCAGCGGAAACGACTCTTGAACTTTCTGAAGAAGAAGGATGCGGAGCGCTACCGATCCCTTATTCAGGAATTAGGCATTCGCAAATAGGAAACTGAAGTTTCCAACAAAAGGAGTACTCATTAATGCATCAGACACTGACGACTGAAATCAATGGAAGAGTTTTAAGCATCGAAACCGGCCTCGTGGCCAAACAGGCCAATGGGGCGGTCATGGTACAGTATGGGGAAACCATTGTCCTGGTAACCGCGGTTTCCACCAGCGATGTGCGGGAAGGAATCGATTTCCTGCCCCTAACGGTGGATTATCAGGAAATGTCTTATGCGGCCGGACGGATTCCGGGCAGCTTCTTCCGCCGCGAGATCGGTCGGCCCAGCGAAAAGGAAACGCTGACTTCGCGCCTCATCGATCGGCCCCTGCGGCCCCTGTTTCCGAAGGATTATTTTTTCGAAACCCAGGTGATCGCCACGGTGCTGTCCATGGATCAGGAGAACGATCCGGACGTCCTGGCCATGATCGGCGCCTCGGCCGCCCTGCAGGTTTCAGACATTCCTTTTAAGGGACCCATCGCCGGCATTCGGGTGGGACGGATCAACGGCGAATTCATTTTGAATCCGACCAATTCCCAGCTTGCGGAAAGCGACATCAACCTCATCGTGGCCGGCACCCGGGATGCTGTGGTCATGGTGGAGGGCGGTGCCCAGGTAGCTTCCGAGGAGGACCTGACCCGGGCTATTTTCTACGGCCACCAGGGGATGCAGGGCGTTCTGGAACTGCAGCAGCAGCTGGCCAAAATGGTGGGGAATCCCAAGCGGGAATTGACGCCGGTCGCCATCCCAGAGGCCTTGCGGGAAAAGGTGCGGAACCTGGCGGCCAAACCCCTGGAGGAAGCCCTGACGCTAGCCGACAAGATGGAACGCCAGGCGCGGATCCGGGAGATCCTGCTGGACCTGCGGGAGGAACTCGGGGAGACGGAAGACCCCAAACAGGCAAAAAAACTTTTCGAAGAACTGGAGCGGAAAACGGTCCGTAAAATGATCGTCGCCGACCACCAGCGCATCGACGGACGTAAGTTCGACGAGGTCCGGCCCATCTCCTGTGAAGTGGCCCGGCTGCCCCGGACCCACGGATCGGCCTTGTTTACCCGGGGGGAGACCCAGGTACTGGCCGTAACGACCCTGGGCACCTCCTCCGACGAACAGCGTATCGATTCCCTCTACGGGGAAACTTTCAAGTCGTTCATGCTGCATTATAATTTTCCTCCCTTTTCCGTAGGGGAAGCCCGGATGCTGCGCGGCCCGGGACGAAGGGAAATCGGGCATGGGGCCCTGGCAGAGAGAGCCCTGCAGCGGGTGCTGCCAACCGGCGACGAATTTCCCTATACCATCCGGATCGTCTCGGAGGTCCTGGAATCCAACGGCTCCTCGTCCATGGCCACCATCTGCGGTGGCAGCCTGTCCTTGATGGACGCCGGGGTGCCGATCAAGGACCACGTCGCCGGT